>DASSBF010000025.1:0-29072 GCA_035699005.1 Dongiaceae bacterium | reverse complement strand
GTACGCACGATCCCCCGTTTTCGATTGTGCCGCAGGCAAGCCCCGATCCGCTTTTTGATTGTGTTGACCAGATGCTTGTCCGCTGTATTGAGGCTCCGCTCTGCCATGACCCGTAAGGCGATATCCCGCGCGCCCATAGGCCGCTTCTCCGTCCGCAGGATGTTCATGACCGCCCGCGCCACTTCGCCCCTGTGGCCAGCATGGCGCGGCGGGAGTTGCTTGGGCCGCACTTCCTCAAGGTCAATGTCGGGCTGGAAAACGCGGATGGTGGAGTCCAGCGCGTCAAGGTCAATAAGCATCTGTCGGACGCGCATCTGTAGGGCTTCGATCTCGCCCGCCATCTCGGCGCGCTTAGCGATCAGGTGAGAGACAACGTTGGTCATGGTGACTCCGCGAGATATGGGAGTCGTCAATCATGCCCGCATGTTCCCCGGGAACACATGGGGATTTAGGTGTGCTTGCTACCTAATGCCGTGGAACTCCGGCAATTCGTCGAGGAAGAGGACGCCGAGGTGTGCCAGCGAGATCTCGCCCGGCTTCGCGCGCTGGCCGCCGCCGACCAGCGCCGGCAGCGAGGCCGAATGATGCGGGTCGCGGAACGGCCGGCGGCGCTTCAGCTTGCCGTCCTGCAGGTGGCCGGCCAGCGAGTGGATCATGCTGGTCTCCAGCGCCTCGGCGGGATCGAGCGGCGGCAAGAGGCCCGGCAGGCGCGCCGCCAGCATCGACTTGCCGGAGCCGGGCGGGCCCAGCATCAGCAGGTTGTGCGATCCCGCCGCCGCGATCTCCAGCGCGCGCTTGGCGCTCTCCTGGCCCTTGATATCCTTGAGGTCGGGATAGACCGCATCCTCCTCGGCCAGCTGCGGCTTCGGCGCGGAGAGGATCTGCGTGCCCTTGCAGTGGTTGATGAGGCCGATGAGGTGATCGGGCGCCAGCACGTCGAGCTCGCCCGCCCACGCCGCCTCGCCGCCCTGGCCCTTGGGGCAGACGAGGCCGGCCCCCTGGCGCGCGGCGAACAGCGCGGCGGGCAGCACGCCGGCGACGTTGGCGAGCGAGCCGTCCAGCCCCAGCTCGCCCAGGCAGACGTACTGCGCGAGGTCGTCCTCCTTCAGCGCGCCCAATGCGATCAGCAAGGCCAGTGCGATCGGCAGGTCGAAATGCGTGCCTTCCTTGGCGAGGTCTGCCGGCGCGAGGTTGACGATGATGCGCTTGCCCGGCAGCGACAGGCCGATCGCGGCCAGCGCGCCGCGCACCCGCTCCTTGCTTTCCGCGATCGACTTGTCCGGCAGGCCGACGATGATGAAGGCCGGCAGCCCGCCCGCCATCTGCACCTGCACATCCACGCCCAGGACATCGACGCCCTGGAAAGCGACAGTTCGAACGCGGGCCACCATGCGTGCAGCGATTCCCCAGGATGAAGCCGCCGCGATGATGCCATGCGCAATCGCGCTGTTCAACAACCGGGAGTGGCAATCGGCGGCCGGCAGCCGGCCGGGCCGCCGACGTTCCATTGGCCGCGCGGCCGGGACGACGGGAAGTACACCGAGTGGACTAGTACTTTTCGGCGCCCGTCCCCGGCAGCATCCTTCCGATCTAGACCGGCGTACCGGGGCGGAGGCGCAGGGCGCTCATCCGCCGATCCCGCACATCCGTTCAGTCATCGCCCGTCCTACACCCATGAGTGAACTTACCGCCGGATGCCGCGGGCCGCACAGTGGGCGCCGTTGGATGCCAGCGCAGGCGCACGGAAAACCCCGCGCGCCATCACAAGGGAGGGAAATGCCATGAAGAAGCTTCTGCTCGCGTCGATCGCGGTCATCGCGTTGAGCTCGGCGGCCTTGGCCGGCGACCACAACGGCAACGGCAACGGAAACGGCAACATCGGCTACGGCAACGGCAATGGGAATGGGAACGGCAACTACGGCTCGTACAACGGCAACGAGAACGGCAACGGCAACTACGGCTCGTACAATGGCAACCAGAACGGCAACGGCAACTGGGGCTCGGACAACGGCAACTTCAACGGCAACGGCAACTACGGCTCGGATAACGGCAACTACAACGGCAACAACAACTGGGGCTCGGACAACGGCAACTTCAACGGCAACTACAATTTCTGAGCCCCCGAGCACTTTGAGCTGAGTCGCACCCACTTCGAGCGATCCTGTCGATCCGGAACCATGGGCCGTTCGTCGCTGCGAGCGGGGAACGGCCCCATCTCGAAAGGCAGCAGCCATGAAGTCCGCCTTGCTCTCCCTCGCATTCGTCCTGTTCGCCGGCATCGCCGCCGCGGGCCCCGCCGATATCCAGCTCGCCGGTTCGAGCGGAAACGGCAACGGCAATGGAAACGGCAACATCGGATCCTACAACGGCAACTTCAACGGCAACGGCAATACCGGATCGGGCAATGGCAATGACAATGGCAACTACAACGTCGGATCGGGCAACGGCAACGGCAACGGCAACTTCAACGTCGGATCCGGCAACGGCAACCACAATGGCAGCTTCAACATCGGCGCGGGCAACGGGAACGGCAACGGGAACGGCAACGTCGGATCCTGGAACGGCAGCAGGAACGGCAGCTTCAACATCGGCGCGGGCAACGGAAACGGCAACGGAAACGGCAACGTCGGGTCCTGGAACGGCAGCAGGAACGGCAGCTTCAACATCGGCGCGGGCAACGGAAACGGAAACGGAAACGGCAGCGGCGCGCCACAGACAAATGGGAACATCGGCGCCTTCAATAGCGGCACGGGCAACGTCGGTGCCTTCAATGGGGGAACGGGAAACGTCGGCGCCTTCAACGGCAACGGGAACAGCGATGGCACCAGCGGCAACGGCAATGTCGGCGCCTACAATGGAAACGGCAACACCGGCGCCAACAACGGCAACAACAACGTCGGCGCGTTCAACGGCAATTCCAATGGCGGAAGCAACAACGGCAACGGTAATATCGGCTCGTTCAACGGCAACATGAACGGGCGCGGAAACACGCCTTAGCGGAACGGCTGGCCCGACCGATGTTGCGCCGCGGAGGCGATGCCATGAAGATCCATCTGCTCTTGAGCTTGCCGCTCATCCTTGTCCCAGCCGCCGCGGCAGCGCCACCCCCGACAGGATCTGTTGAAGCATGGGCGGATCGCGCTGAGACGATCCAAGCCGGTGCACAGAACACCAGCGGCGATGTCGGGCTCGAGGACGGGACTTGCGGCAGCGGGTCCGGCAACAACAACGGCAACAACAACAGAGGCGACGGGAACGGCAACGGCAATTCCGGGAACAACAACGGCAACAGCAATGCCGGCGATGGCAACGGGAACAGAAATTCCGGAAACGACAACGGCAACAACAACGAGGGCGACGGCAACGGCAACCAGAATTCCGGCAGCGACAACGGCAACAACAATGCCGGCAGCAACAACGGCAACGCCAACGCGACCGACAACAACGGCAACAACGGCGTCGGCGACAATCGTGGCAACGGCTCGGCGGCGGCAAGCGGCAGGACGGCGGAGGAGATCGAATCGGACGTGCTGCGGCTGCTGGATGGACTTCTCGCCGATCACCCGCCCTACCCCCGCGGACTCCCTCAATAGCTCCGCCGCACCGGCGACGGCGCAGCGGCGCAGGCCGCTACCAAAACCTGGTCCGCAAACGGGCGGCACTCATTGCTGGCGACAGAAGCTGCGGCTTGTCAGCAGGATCCATCACATCGCACCGCGCCTCCGCAAGGTCAGAGCCGCGCCTCTCCCGCACGCGGCGGCAGATTCATCGGCCAGATAGCGGAGACCGGTCCGGCGGCCGCACAGGGCAGGCCGGCGCTCGCGTCGGCTTCAGCAGCCGGCGGGGGCTCTTCGAACAGCTGCCGTGTCCTCAGAATGACCTGCATCCGGTTGGTCGCCTGCAGCTTTTGCATGATGTGGTGGAGGTGAACCTTCACGGTGCTCTCGGCCATGTTGAGCTCGAAGGCGATCGCCTTGTTCTGCTTGCCCTCGCGCAACCGGCTGAGCACCGCGACCTGACGGGGCGTGAACCCGCGCGGCTTCGGAGCGCCGGTCATCCTGTTCCGCTCGGAAGATGCCGGCGCAGCCGGATCGAGCACGGCGCTGGATGGAACGAACGTGCCGCCGGCGTGGACCAGGCGGATGACCTCGGACGCGATCTTCAGCGACAGCGACGTCAGGAGATAACCGCTCACGCCATGCCGAAGCGCCGCGATGATGTTCTCCCTGGACTCGAGATCGGACAGCACGGCGACGCGCAGCTCAGGCTCCGCATGCCGCAGGGCGGGCAGATTGCGCAGGTAGTCGACATCTTCGATGCGCAGCGAGTGGGTGTTGCAGAGGATGCTGCGGGTACTATCTCCGGAAGGCGGCTCGCCGATTTCGCCATAGCTGGCGACCCCGATGACCGAGAACTCCGGCAGCCACACCATAAGCTGCTCGGCAACGCAGTCCCGCGTCAGAGCGCGGTCATCCACATAGATCAGCGCCCCGGCCTTGTGCTGGCGATGGATATCGTCCGGGAACCCACGTCGCAGCCGTCGGGATTGCAAGGGCATGACCCACCCGGTTCAATTCCGGCCTCCCCCCGCCTGATTACGTCTCCCTGAACTATCGAAACCGCTGAAATTCAACAAAGGGGGTTAACCATAATCCAGAAGTGGTGCAACGTCAACGTGAATATTTGTTTCCGGCTTCGACCGCAGTGAATCCGTCATATTGAGGTGGAGCTTGGCGGGCCGGGCTTGGGATGGGCGGCCAAACGGCCGGCGCAAGCCATTTCCCCGACATGCGCGGCCGCGTCATTCAGCAACCGGAGGTGGCAACTTGCGTTCGCGGTAATCTGCGAAGATATCCCGCCCGGGCGCCGGCCAAGATGGCTGCCGTGATGTCGCAATTCTCGATGATGAAGCGGCGGACAAGGTGAGGTCGCTTACCACGTGAAGGACAAGATGACGGCCAAGCGAGGCGGCATGGTTCGTCATCGTCATTCTCCCTGGTCATGGTGGCCGAATTGCGGCGCCGACTTGGCGCAGCACGCTACGCCGCCGGCCCAGGCGGCATGAGGCTGCGGCCGTCATAGCGCGCGATCTTCAGCGTGAACACGTCGATGCCCTCGACGCAGCGCGCGTTGACGGAGATGCGGTCCCGATAGCCACTGCGCATCAGGTGAGTGCCGCAGGTCGGGCGGAACTGCGCCCCGCCGCCGGCATCGCGCCGCAAATAGGGGTGAGGGCGCGCTTCTGGGTGAGGAGGCGCACCGCCTCCGCCGGCACCTGCCAGTGCAGGAAGCCGGAGCGCCCGCAGGTCGAGCAGTTGCATTCCTCGAGTCCGGTCAGCTCGGCACCGACCGACAGCCGGACGGCGCCGCAATGGCAGGAAACGGCGTAAGGACGGGTCATGGGCGGGCTCCTGGTCACCGAAGAACCGGAGCGTAGCCCGATGCTCTGTCAGATGCTGGCGGCGGCCGACTGCCTTATGCCCGGTCCACGCGGGCCGCATAGCAGCCGGGGCGCGCGTAGTGCAGATGGATGTAGGCGACGCGCGCGTCGGCGAGCAGGCGCGCGATCAGCGGCTCCAGCGCCGTACCTTCTGCCACGTCGGCATCGACCAGCATGCCCGCGGCATCGAAAGCGCGCGCCGACAGCAGGCGCTTGCGCAATTGCTCGGGGATCTCGCCGGTCGCCTGGTAGCGCCGCTCGCCCGGGCGCACATAGATGGCGTAGCGCGAGCGGTACGGCGTGTCGGCGTCCTGGTGCTCGTAATTGACCAGGATCACCGCGTCGCCGGCCTTGGCGTCGGTCAGGCTGATGCGGCAGGGATAGCCGCTGTCCTCGGCGACCCGGCGCACCGCGCCGTGGTGCCGCAGCTCGACATCGTCGAGCGCGAACAGGTGCTGGAACGGCTCGGCCGGCAGGCCGGAAATGCGGAATTGCATGGCAATCTCCTTGGGATTCTCTGAATCCGAATATGGCCGGCCGTGGCCAGGGCCGCGCTCCGCTTCTTGCGCGGCGGCCGGAAAGCCCCTACAGTCCTGTCATGCGTTCGATCCCGACCCTTTGCCCCCAGACGTTGAGCCCGGTTGGGCAGCGATTTTGGTACCGCTGGTATCCGCCGGCGGCCTAGGGATCGCGCATTGAATTGATCCACGAGAAGGCCGCCCGCATCCGGCGGCCTTTCGTTTTGGATCTTTTCCCCAGCGAACGACGATCGGACAAGCGGGCGGCCCTCAACAGAAAGAGGAGCCGCCATGAAGCCCGCAACCCACGATTTCGACGTCATCACCGACGCCCCGGCGCCACGCCGCCGTCTGCCGCAGTCCGCGGAACAGCCGCCGCAAATGGACGCGGAGGAGGAAGCGCGCCGGCGCGGCGCGCCGCTGGACGAGACGGAGCATGCGAAGATCCAGGCAGCGTCGTAGGTCGCTTCGAAGGCCGCAGGCTAGCGCCGCCTGTTGTCGGAATTTGTCAGCAGCGCGTCGTAGAATGCGCCCGAGAGCATAACGGAGCGCATGACATGAAACTCTATTCCGGGCCCTTGAGCCTGTTCTCGCGCAAGGTCGAGATCGCGCTGGGCGAGAAGGGCCTCGCCTTCGAGCGCGTGATGGTGCCGTTCACCCAGGAGCGCGGCTACCAGCCCAAGCATCCAGACGTGCTGGCCGCCAATCCAAAAGGCCAGGTGCCGGTGCTGGTGGACCGCGATGTCACGTTGTTCGATTCGACGCTGATCTTCGAGTATCTGGAGGAGGCGTATCCGGAGCCGCCGCTGATGCCGGCAATGGGACCGGGAGGCGCGACGGCGCGCGCCGAAGTCCGCCTGATGGAGCTGCGCGCCGACGAGGTGGTGTTCCCGCACGCGCGCGCGTTCTTCTATCGCACCGACCCGCCGCATCCCGATCCGGCGCAGCGCCGGCGCAACGAGGAGGCGGGCGCGCGGGCCGAGGCCGCGCTGCGCGCGCATTTCGCCGCGCTCGACGAGGCACTCGGCCGCCGCGACTTCCTGTGCGGCGCGCTCTCCTATGCCGACATCGCGATGTTCATGGTCATCCTGTGGACCCAGCGATTGAAGGGACCGCCGCTCGCGCCGTTCACCGCGCTCTCCGCCTGGTACGCAAGGCTCGGCGCACGGCCGCCCTTCGCCAAGGCGGCATCCGAGATCGCCGCCGCGGACCGCGCTTTGACCCGCACGATCGGGGCAGGATCATGAGCGCCCGGCCGACGGTGGCGCGCATCTGGCGCGGCCGGGTTCCGGCAGCGAAGGCGGACGAGTACGCCCGCTACAACAACGAGCACGGCATCAAGCCGCTGGAGGAGAAGGCGCCCGGCGTCCAGTCGCTGCGCGAGGATCGCGACGACGAGAGCGAGTTCATCGCCATCTCATACTGGGAAAGCGTGGAGGCGATGGCGCGCTTCACCGGCGGCGACCCGCGGCGCGTCCATCACCTCGAGCGCGATCCCGAGTTCCTGATCGACCTGCCGCAATCGGTGCAGATCCTGCGCATCGTCGCGGGCAGCGGGGATTGCGCCGGCGGCCGCTGAGCAAGCTCAGTCCCGGCAGCCGGTGTCGTTCGCCATGCTGCGCAGGTCGGGCGGCAGCACCCCGGCCGCGGCGTCGGACTGCGCCAGCCAGCTCTCGTCGCTGCCGGCCAGCGGCTGCGCCGTGATGGCGTCGAGCGGTCCGCTGATGCGGATCGGGATGTCGAGCGCGAAGAAGCTGGTGCTGTCGCGTTCGGTCTTCACCGTCAGCTCCAGCCGCTTCCCGGCGATGTCGAGCTTGCCGGCGCCGACCACGATTGCGTCCGGCGTTTCCAGCCGCAGCGGGGAGACGACCCCGATCCCGTCCCGCACGATCATCACGCCCAGCAGGCAGGACACCCGCACGTTGCCGCTCTTGCTGCGGAACAGGCTGCGCAGGTCGGCCGAGACCTTCTCGATCAGGCTGCGCGCGACCGCGCCGTCGCGCAGCGTCACCACCACCGCGCCGGCGTTGGCCTTCAAGGCATCGCCGATGGTGGCGCCATGCAGCTCGATCCTCGCCCGCCCGTCGAGCCGTCCGCTTATCTCTTCGCCGGTTCCGCCCAGCTGCCGCGCGATCTCGCTCATGTCGGCTTTCGCAAGGCGTCCTTGCAGGGCAGCCTTGCCGCCCGCATCGTCGCCTGCGAGCGTGCCGGCGATGCTGAGCGTCCCGCCGCCGAGCGCAAAGCTCAACTGCTTCAGCTCGACGTCGCCGCCGGCGAGTCGGCCCTGCAGGATAACGGTGCGCAGCGTGTAGCCGGCCGCCGCGAGGCGCGGGGTCGCCAAATCCACGCTCAGGTTGACAGCGTCGAGGCCCTTGGGATGCAGGGGCATCGCTGTCCCTGGGGCGTTGCTTTTCCCGCCGCCGAACGCGGCCGCCACCTTGTCTGCATCCAGCGCCTCGATATCGAGGCGAAGATCCAGGTCGTCGGGCGCGCCCGCGCGGCCTTCCAGCAGCGCGAGATCGCCGGAGAAGTCCGACTGCATCATCCGCCCCTTGGCCGCGGCCAGCGCCCAATGGTCGCCGTCGCGCCGGAAGATGCCGGTGGCGGACAGCGGCAGATCCGCGCGTGTTTTCGATCCCATGACGCCGAGGATGTCATCGAGGGTGCGGGCGTCGATCGACAGTTCGCCGCGCACGCCTTCGAAGTCGAGCGGCTCCCGGAAGGTGCCGTCGAAGGCGAGGTCCGTGTCCCTGCCGGCCAGGGTCAGGCGGGCTCCGAACGGCTGGCCCGCGTCGCGCAGCGCCGCATAGGAATCGGTCGTCGCATCCAGCTGCAGCGCCACGTCATTGTAGGAACCGGCGGCCAGCAGACGCGCCGGCGCCTGATCGCCCGACGAAGAAATCGCCACCCGGTCCAGCGCAATGCGGAGGACGTTGCCGCCACGCGTGCGATAGGTGATGAGGCCGTGCTGGCCGGCGAAGTCGATCAAGGTCGGGAACTGGGTGCGGTTCTTCGGCACCAGCGCGAATCCGCCGCTGCCGCCACTTCCGAACTTCCAGTTCCCCCTGCCCGCGGCATCGCGCTCCAGCACGACCGTCACGTCCGTCACGCGCAGGCGCTGGTAGCGCAGCACGCCATGCAACAGCGGCGCCAGGTCGAGCAGCGCCGAGAACCGGCCGATGCGCACCATGTCCGGCTTGCTGCCCCAGGATGCGTTGGCAATGGCAAGATCGGCGAACTCGATGCCCAGCGGATCGCCCCACCGCATCTCGAAGCTGCCAAGCGTGACCCGCCGGCCCAGCGCCTCGCTCGCCTGGCGCTCCACCACCGGCTTCAGGTCGGCGCGCGACAGCCACGCCGCGCCGGCGGCGGCCGCGAGCAGCAGCAGAACGACGAGTCCGGCCACCGCAATCCCGGCGCCGCGCGCGATCCGGCCGGCAAGGCTCCGCTGGTCCGTGGGCATGCGCCCTCAACCCGGCGCGGGCCGATCCAGTTCCGCGTGCGGCGCTCGACCTCTCCCAAACGGAAAGGGGCTGGGGCGGGGAAGCTAGCGAAGATTCGTTCCGCCAATGCGCAAGCCTTCCTCGTTGTCTTCTCCTTTACCAGGCAGCCAATCGCGCGTTGAATGCACAAACATTCGGACACGCGCGATGAGCCCCTTCCCCCCTTGTGAGGGAAGGTTGGGATGGGGGGTGCCGCCGCACCGCGTCAGCCGAGGAGCAATGAAGCGCCCGCGACACGGAGCGCGTCGACGAGGTTTTCTGAGCGCTCCACCCTCGGCAATCGTGCGGCGGCACCCCCATCCATCCCCGGGCTCTTGCGACCCGGGGGTCACTTCGTTCGCCAAGGCTCCGCATCCTTCCCCCACAAGGGGGAAGGGGGGTTCCTTTCACCTGCAACCCTAGAAATCGAGCGCGAAGCTCACCATCGCGGTGTGGCTGGCCGGCACGCAGACCGGGTCGTCGGTCAGCACGACCTGGTAGTCGTACATCGCCTGCATGTGCCAGTCGGCGCCCGTGCTGCTGGCAAGGTCCCAGTCGCTCTGCAGGCCGAGATGCTGGCGCAAATCGTGCCGGCGCGCCTCCTCGTTGCTGTCGTCATAGCCGCGCTCGGTGGCGCTGAGGCTGTAGCTGCCGTCGATGCTCCAGCCGTCGGCCAGCGCAAGATGGGCCTGCAGGGACGGCCCGTGGGTCACGTTGAACTGCGAGGCGAGCGGGCCGTCGGTGGTGGTGAAGCCGTAAGCCAGCTCCACATCGCTGTTGTCGAACAGACCCATGTGCAGGCCGACGCGCCCGTAACCGGTCTCGCGGTCCTCGGTATCGAGCTGGTCGTCGGCGTGCCAGGCGTGGCCGAGGCTCGCGGTCAGATCGAGGCCCCAGCCGATCGCCTGCCAGATCTTGCTGTCGAGCGCGTAGTCCAGGTGGTCGAGCATGTCGTCCTGCATCGCGGCATAGAGCGAGGGCCGCAGCAGCAGGCGCGTTCCGCCGTTCTGGTACTGCAGGGCGATGTCGCCGCCGGCGCGCCCGGTGGCGAGGATGCCGGCGCCGTCGGTGTGGGCCCGGCTGACCAGGCCGCTCGCCTTGGCCGACAGGTGGTCGCCGAGATCGAAATCGTAGCCGCCGATGAGGCCGGCGGTGACGCTGGTCGCCGCATCGCCGCTCTGCCGCACCGTTCCCACCAACACCGGCACGCCGGCGAAATCGAACCGCCGCTTGGCATCGGTATCCGCCTCGTCGGCCAGCCGCGAGCTGGCGATGTCGACGAAGACGTTGACCGGGACAGCATCGCTGACCCGGTCCCCGGCCGGCGAGGCGATGGTGAAGCTGAGATAGAGCGACAGGGCGCACCACGACGCGCGGCGCAGGCGCCGCCTCAGGATCTGCCCTCTGCTCAACACCGGATGTGACGACGGAGCGCGGCGCCCTGTCATACCAGGACGCGCCGCGACTGGGCCCGAGACCATAGCGAATTCCCCCCGACAGCCGTAGCCGAATGCTGCTCCGATAATGGTTAGTTTTGAATTAAGGCGCTGTGATGGCATTCACAGCGCCGGCGCTTGTCACAGCGCGCTGCGAGATGGAGTCATTCCAGGGTGGCTAGCCTCTTTGAACTAAATGCAGGCGATCGTGCGATGCGCATGCTCCCTTGGTCGTGCCGAGACCGTCGGCGAAGGCCGACATTCGTCGGCGGTCCATGACGAAATGAGAGGGCCGCGGCCCGAACTACAGCACTTGGATCGCTTGCCCCGTCAGCAGACCTTCCACCGATTTCACGTACGCGTTGGCGACGCGCTTGCCGGGGACGGCTTCGTGGCCGAGGAAGTAGGGGCCATAGGATGGCAGCGACTCCACGAGCACGCCGGGGCTGATTGAATTGATGCGCAAGCCGCGCGGCAGCTCGATCGCGGCGGCGCGCACGAACGCGTCGACCGCGCCGTTGACCAGGCTGGCGCCGACGCCGAGCCGGATCGGATCGTGGCTGAGAAGCCCGCTGGTGAGGGTGAAGGAGCCGTTGTCGTTCACATAGTCGCGGCCGATCAGCACCAGGTTGACCTGGCCCATCAGCTTGTCCTTGAGGCCGATGCCGATCTCCGCCTCGGTCATCTTGGCGAACTCGCCGAAATGCACCTTGCCGGCGGCCGAGACCACGGCGTCGATCTTGCCCACCTTGTCGAACATGCGGCGGATCGAGCCGGATTCCTTGATGTCGACCTGCACGTCGCCGCTCTTGCTGCCGGCCTTCACGATGTCATGGCGCTCCGACAACGCGGCGGCGGCGAACCCGCCGACGGTGCCGCTGGCGCCGACGATGAGGATTTTCATGGCTGGGACTCCCTGTTGAGATTGCTAGGCGAAGCGTGGCGGCACGGCCGCCGTCACCACCTCGGTCCGGACCGAGTTGGCGATGAAGCATTCCGCGTGCGAGCTGTGATGCAGGGCCGCGATCTCCGCCTCGCTCGGCCGCCTGGCGCCGGAGAAGGTGATGACGGGATTGAGCGTGACCTTGGCGACATGGAGCTTTCCGTTCGCGTCCTTGCCCATCTCGGCGACCGCGGCATCTTCATAGGCGTCGATGCGAAAGCCGGCGCGCGATGCGAGATCGAGGAAGAACAGCATGTGGCAGGAAGAGAGGCTGGCGACGAAGGCCTCCTCCGGATCGACCGCCGCGGCGATCGAATGGTCCGGCACCACGAAGGGAGAGGACGAGGCCGGCACCTCGACGCCCTCATCGAACCGCCAGACGTGGCCGCGCGAATATCTCCGGTCGACAAAGGGCTGGTCGCCCCGCCGCCACAGCACCGTCGCGCGATAGGCATGCGCCATCGTTTGTCCCCGGTCTTTCAGGGCGCTACTCTGTGGCGATGCACGCACGCGATGCAACCGCGTTCATCGGCGGGATATTACGTTTCCCTTTTCTGTCATCCCGGGCAGGCCGCGCAGCGGCGTGACCCCGGACCCATAGTGACTCACCGCGACGCTGATCGACCGTATGAGTCCCGGCTCTCGCTGCGCTCGGCCGGGATGACAGCAGGAGGGGCGTTGAAGCTCCGCGTCAATTGATCGCCGGCTTGCCTTCGCCTTCGGGCTGGGCGGCGGCGGTCTGCTTCATCAGCTCGTCGCGCTTGTCGCGATAGAGCGCGGCGAAGTCGATCGGGTTGATGAGCAGCGGCGGGAAGCCGCCGGCGGAGATCGCGTGGGCGACCACCTGGCGCGCGAACGGGAACAAGAGCCGCGGCCCCTCGATCATGATGAGCGGCAGCACCGCCTCCTGCGACACGCGGCCCAGGCGGAAGATGCCGCCATACTCGCACTCGGTCACATAGACCACCTTGTCGGCGGCCTTGGCCTCGACCGACAGGAACAGCACGATCTCGATCTCCGGCGGCGTGCGCGGCTGCACCCGCACATCGACCCGGACCGTGCCGTGAGGGACTTCCTTGAGGCCCATGAGCGAATCCGGCCCGCCCGGATTCTCGAACGACAGGTCCTTGACATACTGGGAAACAACGGTCAGCGGGAAGCCGCCGGACTGCGGATTGCCCTGGTCGGGCGCACCGCCCTGCTTGTCGGTCTCGGCCATGATATCGGTCCTGGATCGGGTTGCTGCGATTGGCCGTTCCGCTAGCACTTCCCGCCTCTTAAAGCAATTGCGCGGCCGGCCGATGGCGCGGCCGGCTGCCGCAGGGGCGAGGCAGGGTGCTTGGGATTCGGGCCGCCGGCTGTTAAGGTGCCGGACGTGACGTGGCGCGGGCGGTCCGAAGCGCCCGCGGAGGTTGGTGTCGCATGCGCCTGTTCGTGGCCCTGGCGTTGCCGGACGAGATCCGCTGGCAACTGCGTTTGATTTGTGGCGGGCTGGCGGGCGCGGGCCGCTGGGTGCCGCCGGAAAACCTCCATATCACCCTGCGCTTCCTGGGCGAGGTCGACGGCCGCGACGCCCACTACGTCGATGCCGCGCTGGCCGGGATCCGCGCGCCGCGCTTTTCGCTGCGCATCAAGGGGGTCGACGCCTTCACCTCCGGCCAGCGGGTGAAGGCGGTCTATGCCGGGATCGAGAAGCAGCCCGCGCTCCAGCATCTGCACGACAAGGTGGAATCCGCCGTGGTGCGCGCCGGCCTGCCGCCGGACGGGCAGAGATATACCCCGCACGTGACCCTGACCCGGCCCAAGGATGCGCCGCTGAAGAAGCTCCAGCACTATCTGGCGGAGCACAGCCTGTTCAAGACCGAGCCCTTCGAAGTCACCCACTTCACGCTCTACGCGAGCGAGATGGGCAGCGAGCAATCGGTCTATACCGCGCTGCAATCCTACGCCCTCAGCGCGCCGAACGGCCTTGCCGAAGCGGCGGCGGACAAACGCGAGGCGCTGTAGTCGGAAGTCAGAAATCGGAAGTCAGTATCGAGACGGTGCGCCCTACACAATCCTCCGACTTCCGACTTCTGACTTCCGACTTCCGATCACGATGATCGCGAACAGCACGAAGCCGACCGCCACGATCAGGGCGCCGATGATGCGGAACGGATCGAAGAAGGGATTGCCCCACTCGGTGCCGGCGATGCCGATCGCCTCGACGATCACGCCCACCAGCGCGACGAAATAGTGCAGCCGCGCAAGGCCGGCCGATGCGCCCGCGGCGCCGCGGTAGTAGAGCCCGTAGAGCATGAAGGAGGCCCAGCCGAGCACGTTCAACAGCACCTGCGCCGGCAGCGCGCGGAAGTCGTGCGTCGCCGTCATCCACAGCGCCAGCCCTGCGGCGACCAGGGCGAAAATGACGGAGGTGCGGAAATGCAGCGGCGCCATGCGCCCTCAACCCGCCGGCTGTCGCAAAGGTTCCGGGTTCAGAAGTCAGATGTCAGGTATCAGGGATCAGGTATCAGGTATCAGAAAGGTGACCTTCTGATTACTGATTCCTGATACCTGACATCTGATCACCGTTTCGCCAGCCACAGGCTGCTGGCGGGGCCGGCGGATTTGGCGAGCGCGCCGAGCGGCCCGCTGCGCAGTCGCTCTTCGAACCGCCGCTCAGCGAAACGGCTGGCGAACAGGATGTCCCAGCCGCCGCCCGCCAGCAGCACCGCCACCGCCGCCTGCTCGTTGTAGCCGCGCCAGGCCCATTCGCGGGGATAGGGTTCGGGCAGGAACACGTCATGGATATGCACCAGCGTGCCGGAGGGCAGGCGCGGCAGCAGCTCGGTCATGATCAGCTCGACGTCGGTGCCCGGCATCAGGATGTGGCTCGAATCCACGAACAGCACGTCGCCCGGATGAAGTTCCGCGATCACCGGACCGCCGGAATTCCTGAGCGCCTGGTGCAAGGTCGCGCGATGCCATTCGACCTTGAGCGTGCCGAGGTCGGCGCGCGGCTCCGGGTCGATCGCGATCAGCCGCGTCTCGAGCGCGCCGTCGGCGATGGCGCGCGCCGCGAAGCGCGTGGAATGGCCGCTGCCGATCTCCAGCACGCGCGCGGGACGATGCGCGCGGATCTGCGCATAGAGCATCGCCGCGTCGAGCCCGCAGAACCAGTCCTGGTCCCAGCGCGGACCGGGCGCCGGCGCGTCATGTGCGATCGCGCCGAGGTCCTTCGCCACCGCCTCCAGCGCATCGAGCGCGGAGGCCATCTCCGGCAGCGCCGCCTCGAACAGCGCCTCGACCGCCGGATAGCGCGCCGGCGGCTCGACCTGCCGCGCATGCCGGTACGGAATGAAGAACCCCCTGCGGTCGAGCGCCAGCACAGTATCCAAGCCGAAGCACAAGCGGCGGAACCACTCGCGGGGAGTCATGGATGGCATTCCACATGCCATCCTTCACTCTCCAGCTCAAACGTCCCCTTCCCCCCTTGCGGGGGAAGGTTGCGAAGGCTTAGCGAGGCACAGCCGAGCTTAGCCGGAGCTGGATGGGGGGGCGCGCGCCGCAAGGCGCGCAGCGCGAGAGCGCTAAGGCGCAAGGGCGCGCTTCGGGAATCCGCGCAAACTGTAAGTCGCGCTCGTAGCGGAAAACGTGTCACTCGATGCTGGGCAGAATTGTGCCTGCCGTTTGCTGCGCTCTGACGAGCGCGCGCACCTGCCGGTGCGCCACCCCCCATCCAGCTTCGGCCCCGCGGACGAATGTCCGCATTCGCGGACGGGTGCTCGCTCTCGCTCGCTAAGCCTGCGCATCCTTCCCCCGCAAGGGGGGAAGGGAAGTCTATTGGGGTGGTTCGGATAGGCGCATAAACCAACATCGCTCTGCGCTACACGCTGAGTTCCATCACCTCGCGGGCGGCGATGGTGCCGGGGCGGAGCTTGTTGGCTTCGGCCACCACCTGGTCCATGAAGGCGTCGTCGTGGCTGGGGTCGTGGTGGAAGAGGACGAGTTGCTTGACCTTGGCCGCATCGGCCAGGCGCACGCCCTCCTGCCAGGTGGAATGGCCCCAGCCGGCGTACTTTGCGAACTCCGCGTCGGTGTAGGTGGCGTCGTAGATGAACAGGTCCGTGCCAGCGACCAGGTCCAGGATCAGCGGATCGAGCGTGCCCGGCCGGTGCTCGCAATCGGTGACGTAGCACAGCGAGCGGCCGTCGAACTCGATGCGGTAGCCGGTGGCGCCGTTGGGATGGTTGAGCGGCGTGGTGCGCACGACGATGCCGGGCCGTGGATGCAGCACGTCGCCGGCCGCGAAATCATGGTAGTCCGGGCGCGAGGAGAAGATGTCGAGCGGCACCGGGAACAGCGGCTCCACCATCATGCCGGAGATCGCGTCCTTGAGCGTGGTGCGTGGCTTCAAATGCCCGGCCCACAGCCGCAGGGTGCAGGAGGGCTGGTAGAGCGGCGCGAAGAACGGCAGGCCGACGATGTGGTCGAGATGGGTGTGGGTGAAAAAGATGTCGGCCTCGATCGGGGCGCCCGCCATCAGCTTCTGGCCGAGCGGGCGCATGCCGGTCCCGCCATCCAGGATGAGCAGGTGCGGCCCGCAGCGCACTTCGAGGCACGAGGTATTGCCGCCGTATTTGACATAGTCCTGTCCGGGGCATGACAGCGAACCGCGTACGCCCCAGAAGCCCACCGTGAAGGCTGCCGTCGTCACCTTGCTCAATACTCCCGGCGTCCCCGGTGTCGGCGGCCGCACCCCCGGCCGAGATGGATCGCCCAGCCTGCTCCGGTTCTTGCGACCGGTTCATCCCTGCTAGGCGGGTTGGCCGGGATGATGGCATTGTTTCGCCGCGAAGGAAAAGAGGGAAAGTCGAGAATGGCCGCGGCTCGCGAAGGAGCAAGCGAAACCCATCGCAGGACCTGGTGGCCGGGCGTCGCGCTCGGCGTCGGGGTGAGCTGCGCCTGCGCCTATCAGCAGTTCAAGCTGCCGCCGATCCTGCCCGATCTGCTGCGCGCGCATCCGCACGACCCGGCGGTGGCGGCCGGCTTCATGTCGGTCTATGCCCTTATCGGACTTATGGTTTCCCAATCCTTGGGGCGCTGGCTGCAGGGCAATGGCCGCCTCGGACGCGGCCTCGTCCTGGCCGGACTGGTGACGGCGATCGGCGGCGCGCTCGCGCTCGCCTGGCCGGATTCCGCGATCCTGTTCCTGGCCGGCCGCGGGCTGGAAGGCCTCGGCTTCGCGGTCTGCGCCATCGCCGGTCCCGCGATCGGCGCGCAGGCGGCCGCGCCGCGCGACCTGCCCTTTGTGACCGGGCTGCTGGCGGGCTGGATCCCCATGGGCCAGATCGTGGCCGCGCTGGTGGCGGCACGGTTCCCCGACTGGCGGATCCTGTGGTGGCTGGGCATCGTCCTCGCGCTCGCGCTCATGCTGCTCGGCCAGCGCAGCGCCGGCGCGCTCACCCGCCGGGCAAGCGCGGAGGACAGCTTGGCGCCGTGCCAGAAGAAGCTGCTGTGGCTCGGCGGCTGCATCTTCCTGCTGTGGTCGGGACAGTATTTCGCCTTCATGACCTGGCTCACCTCGTATCTGGAGATCCGCTACGGCCTCTCGCTGCGCGAGTCGGTCGGGGCCTATCTGCTGCCGGTGGTGGTGCTGCTGGTTTTCAACATCCTGACCGGCTGGGCGCTCGGCAAGGGCCTGCCGCTGCTGCGCAGCCTGATCCTCGGCCTCGCCTCGCAGGCGCTGGTCTGGCTGTGCGCGCCGCTGGCCCAAGGCGGGTTCGGCATCGTGCTGCTGCTGGTCTATGGCATCGGCGCCGGGATCGTGCCGACCTGCCTGTGGCAGATGCCGCATCGCATCGTCGGCGGCACGGCGCGCGCCGGCGCCTACGGCATCGTGATGGCGGCGCGCAACATCGGCGTGTTCTTGGGCCCGCTGGTGCTCGGCATTCTTATCAAGGGGCCGGAGGATTGGCCGCTCTCCTTCCACCTCATGACCATTGCCACCCTCTGCGCAACCGCGCTCGCGATCGTCCTTCGCTGGCTGCTGAAGCGCGCGGGATGACGCTCCCGGCCCATCCTTGACGGTCTTTACCGATCGGTACACTCTGGGCGGAACGCATCGAGGAGAACCGCCATGCCCCGCCCGCCGCTGCCGCCCTTCACGCGCGAGACCGCGATCCAGAAGATCCGCATGGCGGAGGACGCCTGGAACTCCTGCGATCCGGAGCGCGTCTCGCTCGGCTACAGCGAGGACAGCCGGTGGCGCAACCGCGCCGAGTTCCCGCGCGGCCGGGCGGAGATCGTGGCGTTCCTCGAGCGCAAATGGGCGCGCGAGCTCGACTACCGCCTGGTCAAGGAGCTGTGGGCGTGCGAGGGCAACCGCATCGCCGTCCGCTTCGCCTACGAGTGGCGCGACGACGCCGGCAACTGGTTCCGCTCCTACGGCAACGAGAACTGGGAGTTCGACGAGGAAGGCTTGATGCGCGTGCGCCACGCCAGCATCAACGACCTGCCGATCAAGGCCGCCGACCGCAAGTACCACTGGGACCGAGCCAAGCCGCGGCCCGCCGACCATCCGGGCCTCGGCGACCTCGGACTCTGACCCCAGGGCCGCTGAGTGCCGCGGACGGTTGCCGAGCGCGCCGACGCGCTGCCCGCCCTGGGCGAGGCGTTCCGCGAGCATGGCTTCGAAGGCGCCAGCCTCGCGCGCATCGGCGAGCGCACCGGCCTCGGCAAGGGCAGCCTCTACCACTTCTTCCCCGGCGGGAAGGAAGAGATGGCCGCCGCCGTGCTGGCGGAGATCGACGCCTGGTTCGAGGCAAATGTCTTCATGCCGCTGCGCGAAGACGCCGACGCCGCGCGCGCCATCGCGCGGATGTTCAAGGCGGTCGACGATTATTTCAGGTCCGGCCGCCGCGTCTGCCTCATCGGCGCGCTGGCGCTGAACGACTCGCGCGATCTGTTCGCCCGCCGCATCCGCGGCTATTTCGCGGAGTGGACCGAAGCGCTCGCCGATGCGCTGGTTCGCGCTGGCCACAACCGCAGGCGCGCGCATGCCCTCGCCGAGGAAACCCTCGCCGCCATCCAGGGCGCCCTCGTGCTCGCCCGCGCGATGCACGACCCCGCGGTGTTCCAACGCGCGCTGGCGCGATGCAAGCGGCGATTGCTCAGCGATTAGAGCGCGATTGTTTCATCGCTCCAAAAGATTCCCTTCCCCCCTTGTGGGGGAAGGATGCGAAGCCTTAGCGAGGCGCAGCCGAGCTTAGGCGAAGCTGGATGGGGGGTGGCGCGGCGATAGCCGCGCGCACTCGTCAGAGCGCAACTCGTCGCATGTCCAGCGCTGCATCACCCCCATCCCGACCTTCCCCCAGCCGTCGGCGTAGGCCGACATTCGTCGGCTTGGGGGGAAGGAGCTCACCGAGTAGCGGGAGAGCACTGCGTTGCCTCACCCAGCCTGCGTCAAGCGCTCGATCCACTTCGCAAACGCCTCGACGAAGCCTTCCAGGATCTTCTTCGCCTGCGGGTCGGTGACATTGCGGTCGGCGTCGAACACACCCTCCTTGTAGATGAAATAGATCTCGGGCCGGCCCATGACGGCAATGCCCTGCGCCACCAGGATGGAGCGCAGGTGAGCCTGCGCGATCGCGGTGCCGACCTGGCCGGCGGAGGTGCCGACGATGGCGGCGATCTTGCCTTGCCACTTGCCGGTGCCGGAGGGCCGCGTGACCCAGTCGATCACGTTCTTCAGCGCCGCCGGGATCGAGCGGTTGTGCTCCGGCGTCACGAACAGCACGGCATCGGCCGCCGCGATCTCGTCCTTCACGCGCTGCGCGGTCGCCGGATAGTCGGCATCGAAGTCCTGGTTGTAGAGCGGCAGGTCGGAGATATCGAGCAGCTTCATGTCGAGCTTGCCCGCCGCCAGCCTGGCGATCGCCAGCGCCAGCTTCCTGTTGATCGAATCCTTGCGCAGGCTGCCATTGACGACAGCGACCTTGGGGAGAGCCATGGCTTCGGTCCTTTCAATCCTCGCGGAATGCGGCTGGTATTGAATTGTTCCTTGGGCTGATTAAGTGACCGTCAGCCGAGACGCAAGAAGGCACACCATTGAAACCGGGGTCATATCCATGAGGCCAGGTCAGTATCCTCGTTCCGAGAACTGCCGCGCGGTCGGCGAAGTGCTGGCGCGGGTCGGCGACAAATGGACCGTGTTGGTCGTTTCCACCCTCGGCGGCGGACCGCTGCGGTTCAACGCGCTGAAGCGCGCCATCGGCGGTATCTCGCAACGCATGCTGACCTTGACCTTGCGTGCGCTGGAGCGCGACGGACTGGTCACCCGCACCATGTTCCCGTCGGTCCCGCCGCGCGTGGACTATGAACTGACACCGCTCGGCCGCTCGCTGCTGGTGCCGGTCTCCGCGCTGGCCGCCTGGGCGATCGAGCATCGCGGCGCGATCGAGGGGGCGCGCCGGCAATTCGATGCCCGCGCTGCGGCCGGAGCGCCGAAGCCGCAAGCGGCGTAGGGCGTGATTCCATCAATCTGGGCCGGCGTGCCGATTATTTCCTTTGGAGCGGCGGGCGGCGATGCAGTAACGTCCCTGCGCGAGTCCGAGACGCGCTCGGGGCCGGACTTCTAACCTACTGGCGTGATGAAAGTTCTAGCGTTTACTCCGCAGTACCTGCCTGTCGCGGGTGGCATTGAAATGATTGTCGCCGATCTCAGCGCCGCCCTCCGGGGGCGCGGCGTCGAGACGGCTGTCGTCACCGATACGATCGGCGACCTGCCTCGTTTTGAGATCATCGCCGATACCCGCATCCATCGGCTCGGTCTCGCCAAGCCGCTGCGGAACTCGAACCTTCAGGACACGCTGGCGAACATCCAGGAAATCTCCCGCATTGTCGCGGTCGAGCAGCCGGACCTCGTGCATATCCATTCCGCGACGCAGGCCAGCGTCTTCTATCTGGACCGGATCTTCAGGAAGCACGGGTCGCATCCTCCCTTCATCGTCACCCAGCATGGCGCCTTGGAAGACAGCGACAAGACGCAGGTCACGCGCCGAATGATCCTGGGCGCCGACCTGCTGACCGCCGTTTCGCAGGCCGCGCTCGCCTCCGCGATCGAAGCCACCGGCCGGGCCGCCGATTCCCGGCGAATCTACAACGGGATCGCCGCCGGTCCGGAGTTCCCGGCGCCCCGCGCCATGCCGCCGCGCCATACGCTGCTTTGCGTCGGCCGGATGCAGCGCGAGAAGGGCTTCGACCTGGCCATCGATGCGCTGGCCGCGGTCCGTGGCCGCGGCCTGGAGGCTGAACTCGTGCTGGTCGGCCATGGCGAGGATTGGCGCCGGTTCGAGGGCCAGGCGCGCGCGCTCGGGATATCCCGGCACGTGCGGTTCCTGGGCGCGATCGAGCGCAGGCAGGTTCGGCAGTTGATGGCGGAAAGCTCGATCCTGCTCGCACCGTCGAGGACGCGCGAAGGCTTCTGCCTCGCGGCGGCGGAGGCCGCCGGCGTCGGGACGCCGTGTGTGGTATCGGACGTGGGCGGTCTGCCGGAGACGGTCGAACATGCGGCGACCGGTTTCGTTGTCCCGAGCGAGAATGTCGAGGCGCTGGTTCGATCGATCGCGCTCATTCTCTCGGATCGGGCGCTGTGGTCCCGGTTGAGTGCGCGGGCCTATGAACACGCGAGGTCGAAATTCGGCCTCGATCGGTGCGTTGACAGCTATGCGGCTGCCTATCGCGATATACTGGAAAGCGGCGGGGTGGGCCGGAAATGCGATATAGAATAGATTCCAACCTGGTTTCGCACGAGCGCCTGCAGGACGAGGTCATCATCATAAACGTTGCGACGGGTTCGTATTTCTCGGGCTCCGGGACGGCGGCGGATCTATGGACCCTGATCGCGGGTGGCGCCTCTCTCGACGAGATGGTGTCAACGCTCGCCGGCACCTACGGCGCCGCGGCGGACAGCATCCGAGGGGACCTGGAGGCCTGCATCGCGAAATTGATGGAACGCGAGGTCATCGGCATCGAAGAGCCTGGTGCCGCTGCCAGCGCCGGGAAACTTCCCGATCTGCAGCGCGCGCCCTGGTCGCCTCCGGTGTTCGACGAGTATACCGACATGTGGGATCTGCTGCAGGCCGACCCGATCCACGACGTCGGCGAGACCGGGTGGCCATACGCGGCGCCGCGGCCGGCAAAGTGAGCCTTGCCGTCGATTTCGCCGGCCAGGTCGCCGGCCGGGCGCACGCTGCGCTGGCGCGCGCGCCCGCCAGGCGGTTCTCGATCGGCGGCGCGCAGTTCGACATCCTGACCTCCCCGCTGGGGCATGAGCAGCTCAGCCGCGCTTTCCTGCAGGGCGGCCGCGGGCAGGTGAGAGAGGGCGTCCACTCGATCTTCGTCTGGGATGGGACGGATCCGCGGGTCGGCCCGCCGCATCGTCCATGGGGCGAGACCGGCCACGAGCCGCTTGGAGTCGTTGCCGCCTACTCCGACAGCCGCATCCGCTGCGCGTTCGACATCCATACCAGCTCCTTGATCGTCCATGATCGCGAGCGGCATTGCTCCTACACTTGGTACCCCGACATCGCATCGTTGCCGGCCTGGGCCAAGGCCTCGCCGTTCCGGATACCCCTGTCCTGGCTGCTCAACCGGCACGAGATGCAGATGGTGCACGGCGCCGCGGTCGCCATCGACGGCAGCGCCGTGCTGCTCGCCGGCGCGGGCGGGTCGGGGAAGTCGACCACGGCTCTCGCCTGCGCGCTCGCCGGCATGGGGTATCTCGGCGACGACTATTGCGCCGTCGATCCGCAGCGCAGGACCGTGCACATGATCTACCGCACGGCGAAGGCCTTTCCCCGCACGCTGGGCATGCTTCCGCGCCTGAACCGGCTGGTCGTCAACGCGGACAGGATCACGGAAGAGAAAGGCGTCATCTTTTTCGAGGCGGACGATCTCAACCTCATTCATTCCGCGGGCCTGGCCGCAATCCTGCTTCCGCGCATCTCGATCGACGGCCGCACCGCCGTGACCCCGGCGTCCCGCGCGGACGCCATGCGCGCGCTGCTGCCGAGCACGGTCGGGGGGTTGATGGGCGGGACCGGGTTCACGCCCAAGGCCCTGCTGAAACTCGTGCACGACATCCCGGTCTTCACCATGGATTTGGGCACCGATCTCGCTGCGGTCATCGATGCCGTCTCGTCGGTCATCGAAAGGTGGCGATGATGACGGGCGTATCGGTCATCATCTGCGTGAGGGACGGCGAGGCCTACCTGCGCGATGCCCTGGACAGCGTGGCGGCGCAGGATGCGGGCGATCTTGAGACGATCGTGATAGACGACGGTTCGGTGGACCGCTCGGCGGAGATCGCCCGCACCCATCGCGTCGGCGCGCGGGTGGTCAGCCGGCCGGCGAGTGGCCAGCCGGCCTCGCTGAATGCCGGGCTGGAGCTTGCCGGCAAGGACTTCATTGCAGTGCTCGACTCAGACGACGTCTGGCCGCAGGGTCGGCTGGCCAACATGTTGCGCATGTTCGACAGCGACCCGGGCAACGAGATGGTCTACGGGCAGATGGTGAACACCAACGATGCGCTTGAGCCGATCCAGGCGCCGCTCGCCACGCGTCTGTTGCCCTGCAGCCTGGTGCGGCGCGCCGTTTTTGCACGGGTCGGCCGGTTCCGGACCGACGTGCAGCATGCAACGAGCGTGGACTGGATGATCCGCGCGGCAACCATGAAGATACGGATGGCGCCGCTCGAATCCGTGGTCCTGTTGAGGCGGGTCCATTCCAGCAATTTCAGCGTGCGCGATGTTTCGTGCGCCCGGCAGGATCTGCTGCGCATCGTCAGGGAGCATCGCGAGCGGTCGAAAGATGCCTGACATCGCGCTGACCCCCCGGGAAGCCGACCTGGTCCATGCGGCATTGTCCGCGGATCGTCAGTCTGCGGCCGCGGCATGGCGGTCGTGGACGGAGCAGGTGGTGCTGGAGGAGGCGCCGTATCCGGAGGTGCGCCTGCTGCCCATGGCCCATTCCAACCTGGCGAGAGTGGCGCCGGACCTGGTGCTGCCGCTGAAGGTTCGGGGCAAGGCGCGGGCGACCTTCGCGCGCAGCCGGCTGATGTGCCACCAGGCGGTTCCGGCGCTCAGGGAACTGCTCAAGGCCGTGCCGGTCATCGTCACCAAGGGCGCGGCGTTCTGCGTCAAATTCCATGCATGGTCGTTCCGGCAGACCGGCGATGTCGATATTCAGGTGAAGCATCGCAACCTGGCGCGGTCGGTCGACATCCTCACCGCCCTTGGGTGGACGCCGAAATACGGCATGACGCCGGACAGCCTGAAGTATCGCACGCCGCTGCGCCGGAACAGCTGGAACCTGACCAGGCAGAAGGGCGACATCGACCTGCACTGGCGGCTTGTGGACGGCGCCGGCGCCAAGAGGATTGCGCGCCGATACTGGGAGACCGCCGAGCCGGTGGATTTTCTCGGCGCGCGGGCCCTCATGCCTTCGCCGGAGTTCGCGACGATCGGCGCATTGCAGCACGGCTTCATCGAGGGATCGCGCGCCGACGCGCTCCAGACGCTGGTCGATTGCTGGCACTGGTTGCCGCTCTGCGACCGGAACAAGCTGGCCGAGGCGATCTCCCTGACCGGCATGGGCGAGCTTGTCCCGGTACTGGCTGCGGCATTCGATGACGCCAGGTTGCCGATGGGCAACTCGGTCCTGAAGCAGGCGGCCGCCAGGTCTTCTCCTCGATCGCCTCGCCAGACTCGATTGAGAATCCGGCGCGACAAGCAAGTGCTCCACCGTCCACTGCTGTACAAATACTGGACGCGTCTCGGCCGGCCGTACGGACTCGAGCGGCTGATCCTGCGAACCTTCGGCCCGTTCTCGAAGCCGCTCGTGCAGGCGGCCGCTCCGCGCCCGGAATACGATCTCCGCGACTGCGCAATCCTGGACGAAATCGGCGGGCCGGGCTGGGGATGGCCCGAGCCGGAGCATACGTGCTTCTGGTCCGATCAGGCGGACAATCGCCTGCTGGTGAGCCTTCCGGACATGCAGGACTATTTCGCCATCGTCAGCTTTTCGGTCGCGGCGAAATGGTCGTCCAATCCGAAGGTGTCGGTCGGCATCAACGGCCGCCCGGTGCGCGATCTCGATTTCCAGTCCGAGGGCCGCACCAAGTTTGCCCTTCTGGTGCCGCGCTCATGCCTCTTCGGCCCGTGGATCGAGTTTTCCTTCAGGCCTGTCGGCTTCGATGCCAGGCCATTCTCGACCTACGGACAGCGCAGGAGCCTTCCCGCGGTCAGGCTGCAGATCATCCCCGCGGAAGCGGCGGCCGCCACCTTCGCGGTCCGGGACCCGACGCCGTTGCAATGCAAGGTCGATCGCGGCGAGGAACCGTACTGCAGCAAGTTCAAGCGCGTCGAACTCAAGATCAGGGAATCGAAGTTCAGCAATGATCCTCGGCTGCCGGCCGGCTTCGATCCGGTTGCTTACGTGCTGATGTACGAGGATCTGTTGAATGCCGAAGTCGATCCCTCCTGGCATTTCATCGTCGCCGGCCAGCGGGAAGGACGATCCTGGTTCTGAGCATCATGCCGCGCGGCAGTTGGATTGCGCGGCTACGTCGCGCGGCAGTTGGACTGCGCGGCTACGCCGCGCGGCGGGCGCGCAGGCGGAACGCCAGCACCGCCAGCGTGATGCCGAACACCAGCGCATAGGCGCCGATCCACAGCATCAATATCAGCGCGCCGCCGATCGGCGCGACGATGAGGAGGATGCCCCAGACAAGGGACAGCACGCCGGCAAGCCCCATCAGCCAGCGGCCGTGCTGCCGGCTGAGGCGGAAGGTCGCGGCGAGCAGCGCAATGCCGGTGACGATGGCCCAGGCCGCCACCAGGATCACGAACACGATGATGGTGAGTCCTGGCCACACCAGCGCCGCGACGCCGGCCGCGATGTCGAGCACCCCCTCGAACACCAGCCAGCCCCAGCGCTCGTGCCGGCGCGCGGCGCGGATCGCCGAGACGATGCCGAGCACGCCGTCCGCCAGCATGTAGACCGCGAACAGCAGCACCAGCGAGGCCAGCGAAACGGCGGGCAGCGCCAGCGTGAGCACGCCCAGCACGATCGCCAGCAGCCCGCGCAGCAGCACCGCCCACCAGTTGCGCGCGAGGCACGCGCTCATTGCGTCGGACAGGGCCGGCCCGCGCGGGCGATCCTCGTTCGCCGGGCCGCCGGGTCGATAAACGGTCATGAACAATCTCCTTGAGGCGGGCAGCCGGTACCCCTCCGCGCCATGGCGCGGCCGCCTTCCAATAACCCTTCAGTGCCCAATCCGTTTCAGCGAGCGGGCAGATTCCCGACGCACCGGAACCCAGCGCTGGTCGGCGGAACAATCTCCGCGCCCCGCACGTTTGCAGGAGTGAGCGCGCCGTCTCGAGACCGCACCTTCCCGAACGAGTCCACTCGCCAAACATTCAACCCGCAACACAGGCGGCCTGTCGTGTATCGCATCGTCCTGTCGGTCCTTGTCGCCCTTCTCGGCCTCGCGCTGCTGGCGGGCGGCATCTGGCTCGCCGCCCTCGGCGGATCCTGGTTCTACATTCTCCTTGGCATTGCGCTGGTTGTGTCCGCGGGCCTGCTGCTGGCGCGGCAGGCCGCCGGATTGGTGGTCTACGGCATCACCCTGCTGGTGACCGTGGCGTGGGCGTGGTGGGAGGTGGGATTCGACTGGTGGGCGCTGTCGGCGCGCGGCAGCCTGCTGATCGTGCTCGGCATTTTCCTGCTGCTGCCGGCGATGGTGCGCTCCCTTCACCGGCCGGCGGCGCCGCCGGCGCGCTACGGCGCGGGGGGCGGAGTCCTGGCGGGCGCGATCGTGGTCGCCGCGATCATCGGCATCTTTGCGATGTTCCAGTCCCCGCACGACCTGGCCGGAACCTTCCCAGCCGAGCGGATGTCGGCAAGCCTGAATGTCCAGAGCCCAGTGCCCGACGGCGAGTGGCGGGCCTATGGCCGCACTGCGGCCGGACGACGCTATTCGCCGCTCGATCAGATCACCCCCGACAACGTCGACAATCTGGAAGTCGCCTGGACCTATCACGCCGGCGACGTGCGCGGCCCGAAGGATCCGGTCGAGACGACCTACGAGGTCACGCCGCTGATGGTCGACAATACCGTCTACATCTGCACGCCGCATAACCTGGTGATCGCGCTCGATGCCGTCACGGGCAAGGAGAAATGGCGCTTCGATCCGCATCTGAAGCAGCCGCCCACGCAGACCACCCAGCACCTGACCTGCCGCGGCGTCTAGTATTTCGACGGATCCTCGTCGCCCGTGCCGGCAGCGGCCAATGGCCAGCCAATAATGACGGCGCAGCAGCGGCTCGCCGCCAGCGTGGCCGAGGTGACGACCAAGGCCGCCGGCGTGCCGCAGAACGTGGTGACCGGTGAGGCCGAGCGCGGCGACCCGAACCCCGTCGTCGAGCGCAAAGCGCCGCCGGCAACCACGCCGATCGATCCCACCTGCGTCAAGCGGCTGTTCGCGCCCACGTCCGATGGCCGGCTGATCGCGCTCAGCGCCTCCACCGGCAACATCTGCCCGGGATTCGGCGGCGATGACGGGACCATCAACCTGTGGGCCAACATGCCGAACGTCACGCCGGGCTCGGTCTATTCGACCTCGCCGCCGGTCATCGCCGGCCGTCTCGTGATCGTCGGCGGCGCGGTCAACGACAATGCGGCCACCACCTCGCCCTCCGGCGTCATCCGCGCCTTCGACATCGACACCGGCGCGCTGGTGTGGAATTTCGATTCCAAGAACCCCGACGCGACCGAGCCGATCGCCAACGGTGAGACCTACAGCGAGAACGCGCCGAACTCGTGGAGCGTCGCGAGCTACGATCCAGAACTCGGCCTCATCTACCTGCCGATGGGCAACCAGTCGCCCGACCAGTACGGCGCGAACCGCAGCGCGGACGTGGAAAAGTTCTCCTCGTCGATCCTCGCGCTCCATGCCGACACCGGCAAGGTCGCGTGGGTCTTCCAGACCGTTCACCACGACCTCTGGGACATGGATGTGCCCGCGCAGCCGAGCCTCATCGACCTTACGATCGGCGGCAAGAACGTGCCCGCATTGGTCGCGCCGACCAAGCAGGGCGAGGTCTATGTGCTGGACCGCCGCACCGGACAGCCGGCGCTGCCGGTGACCGAGGAGCCGGCGCCGAGCGGCGCGGTCAAGGGCGACTTCACCGCGCCGACCCAGCCGGTCTCGGCCATCTCCTTCAAGCCTCCGCGGCTGCAGGAGAAGGACATGTGGGGCGCGACGCCGGTCGACCAGCTCGCCTGCCGCATCATGTTCCGCCAGCTCGACTACGAAGGCCGCTACACGCCGCCGACCGAGCGGGGATCGATCGTCTATCCCGGCAATTTCGGCGCCTTCAACTGGGGCGCGGTGGCGGTCGATCCCAACCGGCAGGTGATGTTCGCGATGCCGGTCTATCTCGCCTTCACCTCGACGCTGGTCCCGCGCCCCGACGAATACGCGCGGGTCGTCACCAAGGAGGGCGAGGCGATCTTCAACGAGAATTTCGGCGCGCCCTATGCGGCACAGATGGCGGCGTTCCTCTCGCCGCTCGGGCTGCCCTGCCAGTCGCCGCCCTGGGGCTATGTCGCCGGCGTCGACCTCACCACCGGCAAGATCGTCTACCAGCACGTCAACGGCACGGTGCGCGACCTCTCGCCGATCCCGCTGCCCTTCAAGATGGGCGTGCCGGGCATCGGCGGCCCGATCATCACCAAGGGCGGGGTGGCGTTCCTCAGCGGCACGATGGACGACTATGTCCGCGGCTACGACCTTGCGACCGGCAAGGAGATCTGGCGCGACCGCCTGCCCGCCGGCGGCCAGGCCACGCCGTCGACCTACCAGGGCTCGGATGGCCGGCAATACCTCGTGGTCGTCGCCGGCGGCCACGGCTCCACCGGAACCAAGCCCGGCGATTCCATCATCGCCTACGCCCTCCCCAAGGCGCAGTGAGATCGCCGGCGGCCGACCGCTCGGCGAGCAGGCGTTACTTCTGACTTCTGGCGGAATTTGTGGCCAAGAGAGATCAGGACTCTACACCGGCATCATCGTCGTAACCCTCCGAGCGAAGCCTCCTGCCGTGGCAGGCGCCTCGCTTGGAGGGTTACTGCTGAACGCCTGTCCCTGCCCTGCAACGTCATTCATAGGCACCGTCGATGCGAGTAGGTCTAGATACAAGAAGCGGAGCGACA
>DASSBF010000024.1:0-18699 GCA_035699005.1 Dongiaceae bacterium | reverse complement strand
GGCATTCGTCTCCGGGCGGCCCGCCCGGGATGACGATTGAGTAGCGGATGTGCGGCGTGAACTGGCTCCACTAAAATGCGTTGGTGGAGCGGCAATGTCCCCATAAAGTGCCGGCGGGGTTTCATCGCCGGGGTTCTTCATGTTCGCCGATCTGCTGGCCGCTGTGCAAAGCGACTGGGAGGTGCTTGCGCTCTCGAGCGCGGCGATCCTGCTGGCGGCGATCGTGCGCGGCTTCGCCGGCTTCGGCTTTTCGCTGCTCAGCGTCACGGCGATCTCGCTGGTCCTGCCGGTGGCTGAGATCGTGCCGTCGATCTTCCTGCTGGAGATCGCGGCCTCGATCAACCTCATCCCCGGCATCTGGCGCGAGATCCACTGGAGTTCGCTGCGCTGGCTGATGGTGGGCTACGTGATCGGCCTGCCGGTTGGCGGCTATGCGCTGATCCACGCGCCCGCCGACCCGACGCAGATCGTGCTAGGCATCTTCGTCATCGGCACCGCGGTCCTGATGCTGCGCGGCTTCCACTTGGCGAAGACGCCCGGTCCCGGCGCCAGCACCGGCGCCGGTGTCGCCTCCGGCGTGCTGAATGGCGCGTTCGGCATCGGCGGGCCGCCGGTGGTGCTGTTCTATTTCTCGACCCCCGGCGCCGCCGCGATCGGCCGCGCCTCCGTCATCTTCTTCTTCCTGTTCACCGACCTGCTCGGCGTCGGGTATTTCAGCACCCAGGGCATCGTGACGGCGCAGACGTTCGCGCAATCCATCGTGTGGCTGCCGGCTTTGCTGATCGGGGTGTGGATCGGCGTCCATGGCTTCCGGCGCATGGACCAGGACGCCTTCCGGCGCTGGGTGCTGATCATCCTCATCGTGCTGGCCGCACTCGGCATCGCAAAGGCGACGATCGCGCTAATTGCTGCTTGAGCCCAACAGTCCGCGCGCGATGGTCGAGACCCCGATCGCGATCAGCAGGTAGAGGGCGATGCGCCGGAACGCGCGTTCGCTCACCTTGGCGAACAGCCGGTCGCCGACGTGATTGCCGACCAGCAGCGGCGCCATCAGCAGCGCGCCCAGCAGCATCGAGTTCAGCCCCATGAGGCCGTGCCACGCGCTGGCGGCGGACGAGGCGGTCGCGACGCACAGGAAGAAGGCGGAGAGCGACGCGCGTCCGACCGCGATCGAGACCGGGGACGACAGGAACAGCGCAATCACGAACGGCCCTGGAATCCCCGCCGCGCCGGAGCCGATCCCGGCGAGGATGCCGAGCGCGCCGCTCAGCCAGCGCGGTGGCCTCGCCTTGAAACGCATGCCGCTCAGCAGGATGGCCGCGGCGGCCAGGACCGCGACGCCGATCACCAGGCGCATGGTGTCGGCATCGAGCAGATCGAGCACGAAAGTGCCGAGCGGAATACCGACCAGCGCGCCGGCGAGGGCCGGCAACAGCAGCTTCCAATCGACATGGCCGCGGGTGCGCAGAAGTATCTGAACGCCGGCCAGCACCTGGAGAATCAGGATCGGCGGCACGATTTCCGCCGGCGGGAACAGGAGCACCAGCAGCGGTGTCGCCGCGATCCCGAAGCCGAAGCCAGTGAAGCCGCGGATGACCGCGCCGACGAACACGCACAGGCCGGCGCCGGCGAGGACCGGCAAGGAGAGATCGATCATCCGCGCAGCAGGCTCTGCGTGTGGCGCGCGATGGTCAGCTCCTCGTCCGTCGGCACGACCCAGGCCGCAAGGCGCGAGGTCGCGGCAGAGATCCGCGGTCCGCCTGTTCGATTGGCTGCCTCATCCGGCACGAGCCCGAGCCAGGCAGCATCCTTGCAGACGCGCGCGCGGATCGGCACCGCGTTCTCGCCGACACCGCCGGTGAAGACCAGGGCATCGAGCCCGCCGAGCGCGGCGCAGAGCGACCCCAGCTCCCGCGCGATGCGGTAGCAATAGAGATCGATCGCCAGCCTGGCCGCGGGATCGGCGCTCTCCAGCAGCGTCTTCATGTCGGCGCTGAGGCTGGAGACGCCCTTCATGCCGCTTTCGTAGTAGAGCAACTGCTCCAGCTCCGCGAGGCTCATGCCCCCGCGCAGCAGGTGGAGCAGTACGCCGGGATCGATCGTGCCCGGCCGCGTGCCCATCACCAGGCCGTCGAGCGTGGAAAATCCCATGGTGGTGGCAACGCATCTGCCGTCGCGGATCGCCGCCATGCTGGCGCCGTTGCCGAGATGCGCGACCACAAGACGGTGTGGCACTTTGCCGGCAACGTGTGGCAGCGCATGGAGGATGGCCTCGTACGACAGGCCATGAAAGCCGTAGCGGCGCAGGCCCTCGTGCCAATATTTCTCCGGCAGCGCAAGCCGCGTGGCAAGCTCGGGCTGCGTCGCATGGAAGGCGGTGTCGAAGCAGGCGACCTGCGGCAGGCCGGGCAGCAACCGATGCAGGGCCTCGATCGGCGCCACGTTGTGCGGCTGGTGCAGCGGCGCAAGCGGGATCAGGGCCTTGAGTTCGGCGGTGGCCCGGTCCGTGAGCTTCACCGGCTCGGAAAGGCGCGTGCCGCCATGCACCACACGATGCCCGGCGCCGAGCCAGTCGTCGGAATGCTGCGCGATCTGCAAGCGATCGATGAGCAACCGCACCGCATCCTCATGAGTCGCGATACGCTCGGCGCTCCCCCAGCGCGCGCGGTTGCCATGCTCGTCGACGACCGACAGCCTGGTGTCGCCCTGGCCGATGCCCGCCAGCTGCCCGCGTAGATCGAGCGCCGGCGCGCCTCCCTTCGATGCGACGAAGGTCGCGAACTTCAGGCTGGATGAGCCTGCATTGAGGACGAGGATGCGCTGGGTCATTTTGGAAGGAACTCCCTCTCTACCCGTCATCGCCCGCCGACGAATGTCGGCCTTTGCCGACAGGCCGAAGACCCGGCGATCCAAATTACCATAGCGCCGCGGCACCGGATCTGGATTGCCGGGTCACCGCTTCGCGGCTGCGCGGCAATGGCGGGAGGAGGGGTGGAATGTCCGTCAAGCGACCGTGAAGTCCTTGTACTTGTCCAGCAGCCGCTTCGGCTTTTTGAGCGCGTCGCGGCGGAAGGGGTCGCCCAGCTCCTGCGTCACCATCAGCTCCAGGATGGTGGGCTTGTTGCTGGCGACCGCCTGCTTCAGCGCATCGCCGACTTCGCCCGGATGGCCGACCGTGATGCCTTCCGCGCCCATCGACTTCGCAATGCCGGCGAAGCTGGGGTTCTTCAGGTTGGTGCCGACATATCGGTCGGCATAGAAGTCGACCTGGTTCTTCTTTTCCGCGCCCCACTGGCCGTTGTTGAACACCACGGCGACGACGGGGATGTTCTCGCGCACGCAGGTCAGCGTCTCCTGCAGGCTCATGCCCCAGGCGCCGTCGCCGACATAGGCGATGGCCGGCCGGTCGGGCGCCGCGACCTTGGCGCCGATCGCGGTCGGGAAGGCATAGCCGCAATTGCCGAAGCTCATGGCCGCGAAGAAGCTCTGCGGCTGGTCGAACCGCAGATAGGAGTTGGAGACCGAGCAGATGTTGCCGATGTCGGTGGTGACCATGGCGTTCTTGGGCATGGCCTTTTCCAGCTCGCGCAGCGCCCGGCGCGGCGCGATCGGCGAGCCGTCCTTCATCGACCAGTCGGTCAGCTCGCTCTCCCACGCCTGCTGCTGCTTCTTCACCTCGGCGAGGCGCGCCTCCTTGTTGCCGTGCGCCGCGATGCTGGCGTTCATGGTCTGGAGGCGGTGCAGGATTTCGCCGGCCGCCTTGCCGGCATCGCCATGCACGCCGACATGCATCGGCTTCACGAGGCCGAGGACGCGGTGATTGATGTCGACCTGGATCAGCTTGGCGTCCTTCGGCCAGTATTCGATGCCGTGCTGCGGCAGGGTGCCGAATGGGCCCAGGCGCGAGCCCAGCGCCAGCACCACGTCGGCCTGCGCGATCACCTTCATCGCCGCCTTGGAGCCCTGGTAGCCGAGCGGCCCGCACATCAGCGGATGGGATTTCGGGAACGCGTCGTTGTGCAGGTAGGAGGTGACGACCGGCGCCTGCAGATATTCCGCGAGCTTGACCGCCTGCGCCTGCGCGCCGCCCATGACCACGCCGCCGCCCGCCAGGATGACCGGGAACTTCGCCGAAGCCAGCAGCTTGGCGGCCTGGTCCAGGCTCTCCGGCCCGCCGCCGCCGCGCTCGATCCGGATCGGCTTCGGGATGGTGACGTCGATCTCGCCGTAGAACAGGTCGCGCGGGATGTTGAGCTGGGTCGGCCCGCGCTCGGCCAGCGCGTAGTCGAAGCATCGGCCGGTCAGCTCCGCCATGCGGGCGTTGTTGCTGACATGGGCCTGGAACTTGGTGATCTTGGAAAAGATCGGCATCTGGTCGGTTTCCTGGAAGCCGCCCAGGCCCATGCCGCCGGATCCGGTCTCCGGCGTGATCATCACCACCGGCGAATGCGCCCAGTAGGCCGCGGCGATCGCGGTCACGAAATTGGTGATGCCGGGGCCGTTCTGCGCGATGCACACGCCCTGCCGGCCGCTGACGCGCGAATAGCCGTCGGCCATGTGGCCGGCGCCCTGCTCGTGCGCCACCGAGATGAAGCGGATGCCGGCCGGCTCGAAGATGTCGAGCGCGTCCATGTAGGCCGAGCCGACGATGCCGAAGACGTGCGTCACGCCATGGGCGGCGAGCGTCTCGACAAAGGCCTCGGAAGGCGTCATGCGGGTCATGCGCGGGTGCTCCTGTGCGATGGGCTGCGGCGAAGCATAAGGGTGCCGCTGGCCCCGTCATAGGTCCAGCATTTTGCGCCCGGTTGGGCCAGGAGCCATACACCGGACGCCATTCTCCTCTCGTCACCCCGGCCTCCGAGCCGGGGTCCATCGCGCGGTCGCACGGAACAAGGTCGTGGTCGCTTTGTGGCGCAGCGGAAGTGACCAGTGAAACGTGCATGGGCCCGTGCTGCGGAGGAATGGATCCCGGCTCGCGCTTCGCTTGGCCGGGATGACGGAGTGAGTTGAGCCGGCGTGCGCCCCTAGCCCCGCTTCACCTGCTCGCGGACAGTTTCGGCGAGCAGCTTGATGCCGGGCTCGATGCGCTCGGTCGGGATCGAGGAAACGCCGAGGCGGATATAATTGGTCGGGCCGGGCTGGTTGAGGAAATGCACGGCGCCCGGCTCGATCACCACGCCCTTCTTCAACGCTTCCTTCTCGACCGCGTTCATGTCGAGCTGCTTCGGTCCCCTGATCCACAGCGCGGTTCCGCCGGCCGTGAGATTGACGGAGAATTGCGGCAGATGCCTGACCAGCGCGGTCAGCGCCGCCGCCAGCCGCTCGCGATAGACGTTGCACAGCCGCCGCAGCAGCGCGTCATGGTGCCCGTCGGCCAGGAACATCGCCACCGTGCGCTGGTTGTTGGCGGCGGGGTGGCGGATCATCAGGCGGCGCAGGGCGCGCGCCTCGCGGATCAGCTCGGCCGGCCCCACCATGAATCCCATGCGCAGCCCTGGCGCAAGCGTCTTGGACAATGACGAGATGAAGATCACCCGACCGTTGCGGTCGAGCGATTTCAGCGCCGGCTGGGGCGAGCCCTGGTGCGCCAGCTCGCTCTCGTAGTCGTCCTCGATCAGGACGACATCCGACGAGGCCGCGCGCTCCAGCAGCCCATGCCGGCGCTCCAGCGACATCGTCACCGTGGTCGGGAACTGGTGGCTCGGCGTCACATAGGCGTAGTCGCAGGTGTCGAACTCCGCGCTCAGCACCATGCCCTGGTCGTCGACGCCGATGCCGGCGACGCGCCCGGCATGCAGCCCGGCGATGTTGCGCGCATCCGTATAGCCGGGATTCTCGATCCCGAAGACGGTGTCGCGGTCGAACAGCAGGCTCGCCATCAGGTAGAGGGCGTTCTGCGCGCCGACCGTGACCAGGATCTCGTCGGCCGCCACCCGCACCCCGCGCCGCGGCAGCAGGCGGGTGCGGATCTGCTCGATCAGCAGCGGGTCGTCGTCGGCGAAGCGGTCCTTGGACCAGTCGCGCACCGCCGTGACGCTGAGCGCCTGGCGCGAGCACTCCCGCCAGGCCGCCAGCGGGAACAGGCCCTGGTCGACCTGCCCGTAGATGAAGGGATAGGGGAAGTCCTGCCAGTTGGCCGGCTTGACGATATTCCTTTGCGCCCCCGGCTTGAGGCGAAATCGGCCCTGCCAGTCGGGCGCCGCCCTCGCCGCCGGCCCTTTGATTTCATTGGCTTGAGCGCCGGCATCGCCGGTTCGCACGCGGCCGCCGAGGATGTCCGCATTGGCAAAAAATCCGCTCCGCTCGCGCGCGATCAGGAATCCTTCCTCGACCAGGTCCTGATAGGCGAGGACCACGGTGTTGCGGGCGATCTTCAGCGACTGCGCCAGCGCGCGGCAGGAGGGCAACGGGCTGCCGGGCGGGATCTGGCCGTCGAGGATGGCCGATACCAGCATGCGGCGCAGCTGGGCCTGGAGGGTCGTGCCCTTGTCCGGCTCGAGATGGAACAGAAACGTCCGGGACGGGTGGCCCAAGATATTCTCCCGCTCTGGCCCCAGCCGCACGGGCCAAGTGCGGGCTGTGCGGCATGGCGGGACTATAACACCCGCGTGAAATAACCGTGAAGCACGTTGCCAGTGGCGCGCAACTTCAATTACGCTCGGCGGCGGCGTGAAGTTCGGGCAGAAGCGCAGGAGCATTGCAGATCCGACTGGACCGGAACTTTGGCCGGGCGGGTTTCCTCAGCGTCTACTCCCGAAACGCCGGTCGGCCCTTCGGCCGCCCGGGCCAAGTCGTCGAGGGAGGTAAAGATGACGAAGCTTTCAAAAGACCAAGTGCGGACGCGGGAGCTGCTGCTTTCCGCACGCGCTTTCAGCCGCCGGACCATGCTGAAGAGCGCCGCCGCGGCGGGCACGGTCGCGGCCGTCGGACCGATGTACGTGCGCGATGCCTTCTCGTCCTCGGGCGAGATGAACCTGCTGATGTGGTCGGACGAATTCCCGGATCCGGTGATCCCGGAGTTCGAGAAGGCCAGCGGCATCAAGGTCAACCAGACGCCGTTCTCGCAGAACGAGGAGCAGATCAACAAGCTGCAGGCGACCGGCGGCGAGGGGTTCGACCTGTGCCAGCCGACCTGCAACCGCGCGCCGCAATACCACGATCTCCAGGTGCTCGGTGCGTTCGACACCAACAAGCTGAAGAACATGTCGGCGCTGCTGCCGTCGATGATCGCGAACTCGAAGAGCCTGTGGACCTGGGACGGCGGCCTCTATCACCTGCCGCATGTCTGGGGATCGGAGGCGCTGTCCTACCGGACCGATCTCTATCCCGGCGACGTGAAGAACCTCAGCTTCGGCTCGCTGTGGGACGACGCCGTGAAGGGCCATACCCAGGGCCGCGGCCATTCCTTCCTGCTCGGCATCGGGTTGTGGTGGGATGCCTCGGGCAAGCAGCCGTCAAACCGCATGCTCGACGGCTACAAGGACGAGGAGAACTTCAAGAAGGTCTGGGATCCCATCCTGAAATTCGCCATCGAGCACAAGTCCTGGGTGAAGCAGTTCTGGGATTCCGCCGACAACACCAAGTCGGGCCTGATGGAGAACGACGTGTGGATCGGCCAGACCTGGGACGGTCCGCCGCTGTCGCTCAAGTCGGCGGGCAAGCCGGTGAACTACACCGCACCGAAGGAAGGCGCGATCGTCTGGCTCGACGGGCTGGCCATCCTGAAGTCGGCCAAGAACGTCGACCAGGTCTACGAGTTCGTCAACTACCTCCACACGCCGGAGGTCGCGGCGAAGTTGGCTGTAGGCTCCGGCTACAACCCGGTCGTCACCGGGGCCGATGCTTTCACCACGGATGTCTACAAGAAGAACTTCAACGACGCCTATCCGGGCGATGCGCTCGATCACGTCTGGCCGTGGCCGGCCGAGCCCGGCTGGTACGCGGAAATCCGCAGCCAGTACGTGGATCAGTTCACCGCCGCCTGATCGGCAGCGGGGCGTGCATGCGGTCAGCCCCGGTTCGCCGGGGCTGACTCGTTTCTGGGCGGCGGGCGGCCGGCCGGGGCTTGATCCTGGGGGCTTGATCCTGCTTGATCTCGCCCGGCCTAGCATGGAAACTCGACTGGGCGGGAACCAACAAAAAACCAGACAGGGCAAGGCAGATGAGTGCGGGCGTCGAACTCGACCACATCACGGTCCGATTCGGGGACTTTACGGCTGTCCACGACGCCACCCTGGACATCAAGAGCGGCGAGTTCTTCTCCTTCCTCGGCCCGTCGGGCTGCGGCAAGACCACGATCCTACGCACGGTCTCGGGTTTCCTGGAGCCCTCCGACGGCGCGGTGAAGATCGGCGGCCAGGACATGGCCGGCATCGGGCCCAACAAGCGGCCGACCGCCCTCATCTTCCAGAACCTGGCCCTGTTTCCGCTGATGACGGTGGCCGAGAACATCACCTACGGATTGCGGGTGCAGGGCATCGACCGGGCGACCCGCGCGCGCAAGGCCGAGGAACTGCTCCAACTCATCGCGCTGCCCGGCCAGGGCAACAAGCAGATGAGCGAGCTGTCCGGCGGGCAGAAGCAGCGCGTGGCGATCGCGCGCGCGCTCGCGGTGCAGCCCGAGGTGCTGCTGCTGGACGAGCCGCTGTCGGCGCTCGATCTCAAGCTGCGCCAGCACATGCGCAACGAGCTGCGCACCATTCAGCGGATGGTGGGAATCACCTTCATCTACATCACCCACGATCAGGGCGAAGCGCTGACCATGTCCGACCGGATCGCGGTCATGAGCGACGGCGTGATCCAGCAGATCGGCGACGGCCAGGCGATCTATGACGAGCCGGCGACCGCCTTCGTCGCGTCCTTCGTGGGCGAGAACAACCCCTTTGCGGGCACGGTGGCACGGGCCGACGCCTCGTTCGCCCTGGTCGAGACCAAACTCGGGCCGCTGCGCGGCCGCAATCCGCGCGGCCTGAAGCAGGGGGACAAGGCCGTCCTGTTCGTGCGGCCGGAATCGGCCCGGCTTGCGTCTGGACCCGACGACACCACGCTCTCTGCCAGCGTGAAGAGCGTCGCGTTCGAAGGGAACATGACCCACGTCTTCCTGGAGGGGCCGGGCAAGAAGGACATCACCGTCACCGTCGGCCGCCACAACGGCGCGAGCATTCCCGAGCAGGGCTCGGTCGCGGCCATCTCCTACGATGCCGCGCTCGGGCTGGCCCTGCCGGAAGGGCAGATGGCCCGTGAGTAGCCGCCTCGTCGTCCTCTTCGTCCCGTTCCTCGTCATCGCCATCTTCTGGGTGATGGCGCGGGCCGAGGCGAAGGTCCGCCACGACCCGACCCACAAAAGCTATTTCGAGCGCAACGGCGCGCTGCTCGGATTCATGTTCATTTTCCTGGTTACCTTGTGGACCTTGTTCCTGGTCGTGCTGCCCTATCTTTACATGGTGGTCGAGAGCTTCCATCCGACCTTGCGGCCATTCGAGCGTGGCGGCCCGCAGGACGTCCTGACCCTGGCGCAGTATGAATCCTTCTTCGTGGCGCACACCGGCGAAGGGGCGAACACGGTCCATATCGGCGCCTTCATATTCTCGATCCTCGCCTCGATCGCGGTCACCGCCCTCAATTTCTGCATCTGCTACCCGCTGGCGTTCTACATGGCGCAGTCGGGCACACCGCAGAAGGTCCGCCTGCTGATGCTGGCGCTGGTGGTGCCATATTGGGTCAACGAGATCCTGCGGGCGTTCTCGCTGCGCCTGCTGCTCGCGACCAAGGGCCTCATCAACAACGTGCTGGTCGCGGGCGGCTTCATCGACACGCCGATCGACTTCCTCGGCCAGAATGTCGGCCTCTACGTCGGCCTGTCGTACGCCTACCTGCTGGTGATGATCTTCCCGCTCTACAATGGGATCGAGAGCCTGGACAAGAACCAGATCGAGGCGGCGCGCGACCTGGGCGCGCCGTGGTGGCGCATCCACAAGGACGTGGTGATCCCCTACGCCAAGCCCGGCATCGCCTCCGGCTGCACCATGGTGTTCATGCTGGCCGCCGGGTCGCTGGCCGCGCCGCAGTTCCTGGGCGGCCCGCGCACGCTGTGGTTCACCTCGGTCATCTACAACTTCTTCTTCCAGAACTTCAACTGGGCGCGCGGCTCGGCCTACGCCTTCATCCTGCTGGCCGCCTGCATCGCCCTCGTCATGCTGATGCTGCGCCTCTTCAAGGTGTCGCTTGGGGAGACGATAAAATGAAGTCGGATTGGGTCATGAAGGGGATGATCGGGTTCTACATCTTCCTGTTTTTCTCCTATCTGTTCGGCCCGCTCGTCGTCATGGGCATCACGGCCGTCAACACGCCGAGCTATCCCCAGGCCTATCCGTTCGAGTCCTTCACGCTCGACTGGTTCGTCAAGCTGTGGAACGACCGCAATCTGATGGAAGGCCTGAAGAACTCCATCATCATCGGGATCGGCGTGGTGGCGATCTCCGTGCCGGCCGGGCTGGCGGCCGCGATCATCATGAGCCAGATCTATCACCGGGCGCGCGGCCTGTTCTATCTGGTGACGATCTCCCCGCTGCTGACGCCGGGCGTCATCATCGGCATCTCCACCGTCATCTTCTGGAAGGACGTCCTCAGCGTCACCGAGGTCACGAAGGCGATATTCTATAAGGGCATCATCCTTGCGATCCTCGGGCAAGCGAGCTTCGTCTCGGCCTATTGCCTGCTGATCTTCATGGCGCGCCTCACCCGCTTCGACCGGGCGCAGGAGGAGGCGGCCCTCGACCTCGGCGCCTCCTACCCGCAGGTGTTCTGGCACATCCTGCTGCCGTTCCTCAAACCCGCGGTGGTTTCGGCGGTGGTCATCGGCTTCCTGTCCTCGTTCGAGAACTACAACACGACCACCTTCGCGATCCTGGCGGACAAGACGCTGGTGACCGTGCTCGCCGGCCGGGTGCGGCAGGGCACCACCCCGGCGCTCTCGGCCCTGGCGGTCATCATCATCGGCATCTCGCTGATCGGGGCCATTTCCTTCGAGATCATCAAGCGCCGGGAACAGGCGCGCGCCGAACTTGCCCAGCGGCGCGCCAAGATCGCGGAGCGCACCGACGTGGGGACCGCCGAGGTGCCCGCGCCGTCTTCCGCGTGACGGGATATCCGGCCGCCGGCTATCCCGCGGCGCGCAGCGCCAGCCGCAGGGCGAGCCGCCGCGGCACCCGCCATCGACGCAGCCGGACATAGGATCGGATCGCCTGCTTGCGCGGAATGTCGGGAGCGCCGCGCAGCAGCTCGTCGATGACAGGCAGCAGCGACCCATCGTTTTCCAGCAGGGCCTCGACACGGCCGCAGAACGAGTTGAGGCGGCGTTTCGCGGTTCGCGAGATCGCCGCATCGGTCCAGAACGAGACATCGCGCCTGGCCAGTGGAGCGGCGCTCCGTGCCGCCGCGTCGACCGCCGATCGGAGCTGGGCGATCAAGACGGGCGTCTCGCGTCCGGCGGCAGCGCCCAAGCCCGGTGCGCGCACGATCAAGTGACGAATATGAGCCAGCAGCGGCAACGGCGACATGCCTTCGCGGCTGTCGCCGTTGCCCAGCGCGCGGATCGCGGCCAGCAAGGGCGACATGCCGTCATGCGGCCGGCCCGAGGGATGCGGCAGACCGTCCCGCAGCAGGACATGCAGCAGGCCGGGAACGCTGCGGACGGCAAGCACCCAGGCGCGCGGAGTGCCGAGCAGATCGGCGATGGTGCGCGACCGGATAACGAGCTGCAGCGATGGCGGCAGCGGCGTACCGCTCAGGCTGCTGTTGGACAGTCTGCGAACGGTCAGCTTGGCGTCGAGACCGATGACCTTCGAGTCGCGCAGGGCGAGCTTGGTCCAGAAACGCGTATCCTCCCCGCGCCGCAGATCCTCCTCGAACCCCCCGGTCTCCAGCAGCGTGAAGCGCGGCAGCATCACGCAGGAGACGTAGAATGGGAAACGCGTGCTGCCGGCCAGCAGCAGGCTCACGGTCGGGCAATCGGCGGCGCCGCTGGGCGGCGCGGTCCGCGGCAAATCCGGCTGACGATCGCCCTCGATCTCGGCGAGGCTGTAGCAGAGCTCGGCGTCGGGAAAGCGGGCGAAGCCGTCGACCTTGCGCGCAACCGCCATCGGCATCAGCAGGTTGTCGGAATCGAGGAAATGCACGAAATCCCCTCTGGCCAGCCGGATGCCGGCATTGCGCGCGCTCGAGACGCCGCCGTTTGCCTGGCGCACCACGCGCACGGCATCGCCGAAGCGCGCGAGCGCTCCGGCGAGGTCATCGTCGGAGCCGTCATCGACGACCAGAATCTCCAGCGGTCTCCAGATCTGCGCCAGGCAGCTTTCGACCGCCTCGGCCGTCAGAGCCGCCCGGTTGTAGACCGGGATGAGAATGGTCACCAGCGGTCGAAACCCGGTATGGTCCGGCATCAGGAGATGCCCAAGCCAACGCGCATGATAGCGGCGCCGCGCATGATCAGCCCCGACACCGGGCCGCTCCTGCCGGCCGGCGAGTTCGAAGAGCCTTTGCAGGTGCCATTCAGGTGGCGGGCAGGGGCACGTCCGCCCGACAAGGTCGGGCGGGTTGTTCGATGGCGGGCGCCATCCGGCCGTCATCGCCGTCAACCCCTCGCGCGCCGCACGCGCAGCCGGTGTTGGGGTGGAATCCCGGTCATTGACGATATCAAGCAGGAACGCCGGCCCGGCATCGCGCGTCTCGAGCTTTGGCCGAAGGTCCAATGGAATGTCGGAGCCCTTCATCGCGGCAGCCGCAAATAGGCTGCTGGCCAGGCCAGCCAGGCTGCCAGCAGGCCGGACCCGAGCTTGCGCCGCAACTTCCGAAAGCGCCTCACGGTGCGCGGCGACGGGGCGGGGAAGGTGCGGCGCAGCACCGGATCGATTCGGCTCGCCATGGCCGGCTCGTCTTCCGCCGCCTTCAGCAGGGATCCAAACAGGCCAGCCAAGGATGTCTTGCGGTGGCCGCGCGCCGCGCGATGCGCCCAATGGAAGAGATCGCGGCTTGTCATCGGTGCGGCGGACTCCATGGCCGACAGGATGGCGTTGTTCAGGTCACGCCACAGCAGCGGCCACCACGGATCAAAGGACGGCTTCGCGGCATCGAGGGCATCCCTCATATCCACCAGCAGGGGAACCGGCGACAAATCGCTCCGGGGCAGCCCGTCGCCGAAGGCCGTCAACGTGGCCATCACTTCCCGGTACGCCGGAATACGGTGCAGCGAGCCGTCCGCCATTCCCCCGGCTTGCCCCAGCTTGTTCGCAAGGCGTGCCAGGACGATGCGGGCATGGTGCCAGGCCGATGGGGTGCGGAGGATGTCGCGCAAATTGCGCAGCTTGATGTCGACGGCCGCATCGCCGATGTGGGGCGTCACGCTCAGCCCGTCGGGAAGCATACGGCGGACGGTCAGGGGCTCCGCCATGCCGATCGCCTTGGCCCCGGCCAGGCCAAGCGCAACCCAATACCGCGAATCCTCGCCGCGCCGCAGCTCTTCCTCGAACGGCGGGGACGCCAGCATGGTCCAGCGCGGCATCATGACGGTCGGCACGTAGAACGGACAACGGTTCAGCGCCGCGCGCAGCAAATCCGACGTCGCGCAGCGGCCACCGCCATCGGGGGCGCGAATCCGTGGCACTTCGACACCCGGCAGGTTCCGCTCGATTGCCATGCTGAAGCACAGCGCCGCGTCGGGGATGGCCGCGAACGCGGCCACTTTCCGCGCGACCGCGTCCGGCAAAAGCAGGTCGTCGGAATCGAGCAGATGGATGAAATCGCCGCGCGCAAGGCGGATGCCGGCGTTCCGCGCGCTCGCGACGCCGCCGTTCGGTTTGCGATGCAGCCGGACCGTGTTTCCGAACTCCCGCAGGGCGGCGGCGGGATCGTCATCGGAACCATCATCGATGACGAGGATTTCGATCGGTCTCCAGCTCTGTTCCAGGCAACTGCGAATCGCTTCGACCAGCAGCCGGGATCGGTTGTAGACCGGGATCAGGACGGTGACCAATGGCCGCAGCGCTTCCCGCTCGGGCTCGATCAGATGCGCCAGCATCCGGCGATGATAGAGCTGCCGCGCCTGCCGCTCGGGCGTCGCGGAACCTGCGATCGATTCGCGGCGGACTTCATCGAGCTGCTGGAGGTGCCAGGCGGCCGCAGGCAACGCGCATGGGCGGCCGAACAGGCCCGCCGGGACAGCCGGCGCCGCGGCCTCGATGACAGCGCCGCGCAGCAGGCGGCAGGCGTCGTGCCAGTTCCCCTCATTCATTGTCTCGTCGGCGAACAGGCGGGAGGCGATGTCCGCAGCGGCCGCGGGCGCGCTCACCGGATACTCCCGCCATGGATGGCGCGGCGCGCGGCAGTCACGAGCGATCCTCTGAACGCGACGGGCTCCGCCATTCCTTCCAGCCGCGCCACTGCTCGGGGAATTGCCGGAGCCAGGGCTCGTGCCGCGCCAGATATTCAATGGCCGTGTTGCCGCAGGATTCCGCGGGCGGCCCGTTTCGCGACAGGGGGACCGGGCTCTCGATCACCGTCGTAAATCGCCGCTCGCGGTCGCGGATGGAAAACACCGGCAGCAGGTCCGCCCCGGTCAGCAATGCCAGCCGCGGGGCGCCGGTCGCGAGCGACAACGTTCCGCCGAGAAGCGGCCCAGCGGCCAGGCCGCTTCCCTCCCATGCGCCAGCCGTGATGGAGACGATGCCGCCGGCATTCAGGACCCGCACCATCCGGCGCATCGCAGTGGATGGTGCATTCCGGTCGTACACGATGCGCTCGGCAATATGGCGGTCCTCCGGCACGCAGCGCACTGGATTGAGGCAGGCGATGCCAAATCGGGTCTTGGAGAATCCATGCTCCGGGCGGCTGAGATGCGAAACCCGGTGACCCCGCCGCTGCAGCGCCATCTTGGTAATGCCGCTGTTGAACGCGAAATGCGCGACCCACAGGACGGCGCCCTTGCCGCGATCGAGGGCGCGGACGAGATGCTCCTCCCCTCTCAAGGCGATGTCCGGCTGCCACCCGCCGGGGCGCCAGCTTCGCAGATTCTGCATGCGCAGCTCGTAGACGGCGGCCTGCAGGTCCAGCGCAACCGAAGCGGCCTGTGCCGGATCGAGACCGGCGAGAGCGGCCCGGATGTTGGCAATCGTCCGGCGCAGCGTCGCCCCGCCGACAATCCCCGGCACGCGGCAGACGGCGCGGCAGAGCAGCGGCCAGATCGGTTCGGGCAGCAGCCACGACGGCGGCAGGAGCGCGAGCAGGGATCCCGCGATGGCAATATCCGACCATTGCCACATCGGCCGCGCGCCAAGGCTGCGTGGCCGATGCAGGACCATCCCTGTGGTCGCGTCAGCCTGCTCCTGCATATCCCGCGGCATTCTTTGCGGAGCAACGCCCATGCAAGGCAGGCTATCGTCAAACGCAAGGATCGAGAAGGTGTATTCGGCCTAGGCAAATAATCGGAGCGGTTGTCCAAATTTCCAAGCGCGCCGAAGGCTTCTGCCACGATACGTCCCATTCTCCTTGGCGTGCTCGATTCGGCCGATCTGACCCTATTGGCTGCGGCCGCCGCCCCCTAGCATGGCGCCCATCGCTCGCCATCGATGGATCGGACGCCATGCAATACGCCGCCAATACCCTCGAAAACCACTGGATGCCCTTCACCTCCAACCGCGACTTCAAGGCCGATCCGCGCCTGATGGTCAAGGCCAAGGGCATGCACTACTGGAACCATCACGGCGACCAGCTGATCGACGCCTCGTCCGGCTTGTTCTGCTGCGCGGCCGGCCACGGCCGCGCCGAGATCACCGAGGCGGTGCACGCGGCGATGAAGGAGATCGACTACACGCCGCATTTCCAGCTCGGCCATCCGGCCTCGTTCGAGCTGGCGCGCAAGGTGGCGAAGATCACGCCCGGCGATCTCGACTACGTGTTCTTCTGCAATTCCGGGTCGGAATCGGTCGACACCGCGCTGAAGATCGCGATGGCCTATCACAGCGCGAAGGGCGAAGGGCAGCGCACGCGCTTCGTCAGCCGCGAGCGCGCCTATCACGGCGTCAATATCGGCGGCGTCTCCTTGAGCGGCATGATGCGCAACCGGGAGGCGTTCGGCGCGGTGATGCCGGGAGTCGCGCATCTGCGCCACACCTGGACGCCGGAGCAGCGCTTCGGGCGCGGCCAGCCGGAGAAGGGCGCGGAACTGGCCGACGATCTCCAGCGTTTCGTCGACCTCTACGGACCGAAGAGCGTCGCCGCCTGCTTCGTGGAGCCGATCGCCGGCTCGACCGGCGTGCTGGTGCCGCCCAAGGGCTATCTCGAGCGCCTGCGCCAGATCTGCGACAAGCACGGCATCCTGCTGGTGTTCGACGAGGTGATCTGCGGCTTCGGCCGCACCGGCAAGGCCTTCGCGGCGCAGAGCTTCAACGTCATGCCCGACATGATCACCATGGCCAAGGCGCTGACCAACGGCGCGCTGCCGATGGGGGCGGTGGCGGTCAGCGAGAAGATTTATCACACCGTGACGAGTGCCGCGCTGGACGGCGCTGTGGAATTCTTCCACGGCTACACCTATTCCGCCCATCCGGCGGCCTGCGCCGCGGGCATCGCCGCCCTCGATGTCTACGAGCGCGAGGGGCTGTTCGAGCGCGCGGCGGAGATGTCCGGCTATTTCCTCGACCGCATCTATGATCTGAAGGGCATCAAGGCGGTCACCGACATCCGCGGCTACGGCATGCTCGCGGGCATAGACTTGGCGCCGGCGGAGCGGCCGGGCCTGCGCGGCGTCGACGCCACCAAGCGTCTGTTCCAGCGCGGCCTGCACATCAAGTTCACCGGCGATTCCGGCATCTGCGCCCCCGCTCTGGTCGCCGAGAAGCGCGATATTGACGAAATCTGCGCTATCTTCCGCGCGGTGTTTTCCGAATACTGACCGGCGAGACGAATCGCCGGTTGCTGGGAGGGGGCTGCGGCCCGGGCATGTCAGACCGCCGCTATATCGCGGAGCCGCAGGCGGCGCCGAAGCCGCGCGCCGGCGAGCAGGCGATCGACTATTCGCCGCTCGTGCACGACCAGGCCGCGACCACGACCTGCTACATGTGCGCCTGCCGCTGCGGCATCAAGGTGCACCTGCAGGACGGTCGCATCCGCTATATCGAGGGCAACCGCGACCACCCGGTGAACAAGGGCGTGCTGTGCGCCAAGGGCTCGGCCGGCATCATGACGCAGTATTCGCCGGCGCGGCTGCGCAAGCCGCTGAAGCGCGTCGGCGAGCGCGGCAAGGGCGAGTTCCAGGAGATCGAGTGGGACGAGGCGCTCCAGCTCGCGACCGAGTGGCTGGGCAAGATCCGCGCGACCGATCCCAGGAAGCTCGCCTTCTTCACCGGCCGCGACCAGAGCCAGGCGTTGACCGGCTGGTGGGCGGCGCAGTTCGGCACGCCCAACTATGCGGCCCACGGCGGCTTCTGCTCGGTCAACATGGCGGCGGCCGGGCTCTACACCATCGGCGGCTCGTTCTGGGAGTTCGGCGAGCCGGATTGGGAGCGCACACGCTATTTCCTGATGTTCGGCGTCGCCGAGGATCACGGCAGCAACCCGATCAAGATCGGATTGGGCCAGCTCAAGAATCGCCCCGCTGACAACCGCGCCAAGTTCGTCTCGGTCAATCCGGTGCGCACCGGCTACTCGGCCATCGCCGACGAATGGATCGGCATCACGCCCGGCACCGATGGCCTGTTCGTGCTGGCGATCGTGCATGAACTGCTGAAGGCCGACCGCATCGATCTCGATTTCCTGGTGCGCTACACCAACGCGCCCTGGCTGGTGGTGGAGGCGCCGGGCACGGCGGAGCACGGCCTGTTCGCGCGCGACGATGCCGGCAATCCGCTTTGCGCGGAGGCGAATGGAGCCGTTCGCAATGCCCTGGATGCCGGCGTATCGCCGCGCCTGGTCGGCGCGTTGGCGCTGCCCGACGGCCGCAAGGCGCGGCCGGTGTTCGATCTGCTGGCATCGCGCTATCTCGACGAAGCCTACGCGCCGGAGAAGGTGGCGGAGCGATGCGGCGTACCGGCTTCGACCATCAAGCGCATCGCCGCCGAACTTGCCGAGGCTGCGTTCGACCAGGCGATCGAGATTCCGGTCGCCTGGACCGACTGGGCCGGTCGCCATCACGACAGGATCATCGGGCGGCCGGTTTCCATGCACGCGATGCGCGGGGTCAGCGCGCATTCCAACGGCTTCCAGACCTGCCGCGCGATCCATCTCTTGCAGATGCTGCTGGGCTCGATCGACTGCCCGGGCGGCTTCCGCTACAAGCCGCCGTTCCCGAAGGCCGCGCCGCCGCAGGCCAAGCCGGCCGCGCAGGTCGGGCCGATGCACGCGCTGCACGGCATGCCGCTCGGCTTCCCGATGGGGCCGGAAGACCTGCTGCTCGATCCCGATGGCGCGCCGCACCGCATCGACAAGGCGTTCTCGTGGGAAGCGCCGCTCTCGGTCCATGGCCTCATGCAGATGGTGATCCGCAACGCCTGGGCCGGCGATCCCTATCCGATCGACACGCTGTTCTTCTACATGGCGAACATGGCGTGGAACTCGGCGATGAACGCGCCCGACGCCATGCGCATGATGAGCGACAAGGACGAGGCGACCGGCCAGTACAAGATCCCGCACATCATCTATGCCGACGCG
>DASSBF010000023.1:0-57436 GCA_035699005.1 Dongiaceae bacterium | reverse complement strand
GTCAGAAGTCAGAAGTCAGAAGTCAGAGGATTAAGATGCAGCCGCGACCTGACTTCCGACTTCTGACTTCCGATTTCTGCCTATGGTCCCATCGGCCCAACCGATTTGCCCCGGCGCGGGCGGTTGTGCCAGGATCGTGGCGATTTTCTGACGCTTCCCGCCGCTGATCGGACACCCTTTGAGTCTTTCCCTCACCTGGACCCTGCTGGTGCTGCTGGCGGCGCTCATGCATGCCGTCTGGAACGTGCTGGTGAAGTCCGGCAGCGATGCCTTGGTCAACATGTCGCTGATCATGGGCGCCGGCGGCATCATCGCGCTCGGCTTCACGCCGTTCGTGGCGTTCCCCGACCCGCCGAGCTGGATCTTCCTCGCCGGCTCGGTCGTCGCCCATGTCGGCTATTACGCGTTCCTGCTGTTCGGCTACCGCTACGGCGACCTCTCGCTGGTGTATCCGATCGCGCGCGGCTCGGCGCCGCTGCTGGTCGCGGTCACGTCATGGCTGTTCGTGGGCGAGGCCCTGTCGACCATGGAGATGCTGGGCGTGGCGGCGATCTCGGCCGGCATCTTCAGCCTCGCCGTCGACCGCGCGGCCGAGCGCGAGCATGGCTGGCGGCCGGTGATCTTCGGCCTGCTCACCGGCCTCACCATCATGGCCTACACCTTGTGCGACGGGCAGGGCGTGCGCGTCGCCGGCGACAAATACGGCTACATCATCTGGCTGTTCGTGCTCGATTCGCCGACCGTGGTCCTGATCTGCTTCTGGCTGCGCGGCCGTGCGGCGCTGGGGCTGATCGCCCGGCAATGGAAGGTCGGCGCGGTCGGCGGCGCGCTCTCCATGGCGGCCTACGGCATCGCGATCTATGCCATGAGCCAGGCCTTCATGGCCCAGGTCGCCGCGCTGCGCGAGACCAGCGTGATCTTCGCCGCGATCTTCAGCGCCTTCATATTGAAGGAGCGCTTCCACCCCCGCCGCTACGCCGCCGTCGCGATGGTGGCGCTTGGGGCGGTGCTATTGCACTGAGCTACGCCGCGAACTTCACGCTCTTGATCGTGTCGCCCTGCTTCAGGGCATGCATGACCTCGAGGCCGTCGGTCACCTGGCCGAACACAGTGTGGTTATTGTCGAGGTGCGGCTGAGGCTCCAGCACCAGGAAGAACTGCGAACCGCCGGTGTCGCGGCCGCGATGGGCCATCGAGAGCGAGCCCTCGAGATGCTTGTGCGGGTTGCCCTTCAGCTCGCAGGCGATCTCCCAGCCCGGGCCGCCGGAGCCGGTGCCTTGCGGGCAGCCGCCCTGCGCGACGAAGCCGGGGATGACGCGATGGAACTTCAGGCCGTCATAGAACCCGTCCTTCGCGAGCGTGTAGAAATTGGCGACGGTGTTGGGCGCCACGTCGGGGAAAAACTCGATCGTGATGTCGCCGCGGTCGGTCGACATCACCGCCCTGGTGAGGGTCTTCAGCTTGTCCGGCGCCACGTCGTGGACCTTGAGCTTGGCCATGGTGATCTCCTGCTGGCGAAAGTGGCGCCTTGGTAGCGGTCCGCGCCGCCAAAGTCTACCGCCGGATCAGCGGCGTGAATTCCGCGATCAGGTCGTCGTAGAGCTGGCGCTTGAAGGGTACGATCAGGCCGGGCAGCTCTTCGAGGTCGGCCCAGCGCCAGGAGGAGAATTCGGGATGCTCGGTCGCGATGTTGATGTCGCGGTCGGTGCCGAGGAAGCGGAACGCGAACCACTTCTGCCGCTGGCCGCGGAACTTGCCCTTCCAGAGCTTGGGCACCAGCTCGGCCGGCAGGTCGTAGGTCAGCCAATCCTTGCTTTCGCCGATGAAGCGCGCGCTGGCGGTGCCGATCTCCTCGCGCATCTCCCGCCAGGCGGCCTGCAAGGGCTCTTCCCGCTTGTCGATCCCGCCCTGCGGCATCTGCCAGGCGGGGCCGGGATTGTCGATGCGCTGCGCGATGAAGACCTGGCCGCGCTGGTTGACCAGCATGATGCCGACTCCCGGTCGATAAGGCATCCGGGCAATCTGCTCGGCGGTCGGGACGGACGGCGGATATTTCATTGAACGAAGATTCAAGGAACGATGCGGTCTACTCTTCGACCAAGGCGCTTGCCGGCACAAGCGAAATCTCGTCGTGTCCCACCAGCGCGCGTTGCCATGCCGGGAACAGCGACGAGGCATCGGCCGATTCCACGATGCCGACCGCGGCGCCCCGTTGGCGGGCCAGCGCCATCACCGCCTGGATGGACGAATCGATGTCCGCCTGCGTCGCCGGCCCGGCGACCGTCCGGTCGGACGCGATGGTGAGCGGCGCCGTCACCGGCAGGCCGATCACCGCCAGGTGGCGCAGTTGCAGATGCCGCAACAGCGGCTGCAGGGCCGCTCCATCGGCCAGGAACGAGTCGCCGCCGCTGACCGCAACGCCGGCGATCATCGGGGCGCTCGCCAGCATCGCATCCAGCCGCCGCAGGTTCTCCTCGGCCCCCAGCTGGAGGACGAGGCCGTCGTCCGGCCCCGTTCCATCCGACCGCAGCGGCAGATCCAGGAACGCCTCGTGCCCGTAGGCCCGCGCGGCGGCGATCCAGGCGGCGAGGTCGGCCGCTTCGCCGCTGAAGCTGAGGCCGGCCTCCGGCGGGGCGCCGGTGATCGCGCGGACCGTGTCGATGCGGTCGCGGCCGAGGCCGGTGACGACCAGCGCGACGCGCGGAGCTTGCGGCGAAACCGTGCTTGCCCGTCCGAATCGCCGCCAGGCCGGCAGGTCCGCTGGGCCGGCCGACAAGCCGGCGGCGGGATCAGGCGGATATTTGGCGAGCAGTCCGGCCGGCGAGAGATCCTCCTCGATCGCCACGCTGACCGTGACTTCCTTGGCGACCGGAGCGGCCGCCAGGGATTTGAGCTCCGCCGCGCCGTCCGGCGCAAGCGGATCGGGGACCGGCGCCTGCGCCCGGGGCACGTCCGCGCCGGGCAGGCTGAGCGTGGCATGGCCGGCCGAACCGAGCCCGCCGCTGAGCGCGAAATAGGAGATGCCGCCGGCGATCCCGACGATCAGCAGGCAGGCCACAAGAAAACCGGGGCCGCCGAACAGCCCGAGTGTGGACTGCGGCGGCCCCGGCGAACGCACGGAAGAAACCGGCCGGGCTAGTTCGCCGCTTGCTTTTGCAGCAGCGACAGGCCGCGCAACAGGTCGAGCGCGCGAGCCAGTTGATAATCCTCGGACGGACGCGCGATCTGCTGCTTCTCCGATCCGACGAACGCTTCCTTGTCCTCCGGCTTTGCAGGCTTGCTTGCGGCCGTGGGCGCCGTCTTGTCCGCCGGCTGACCGGTCTGATCCTCGACGCCCTGGGTTTCGGACGGCAGCTGTTCCGAACCCTTCTGGTCGTCGGGGTTGGAGAGCGCGCCCCGCAGATCCGACTCGTGGGTCCCGTGTTCCGGCCCCAGCGGCTCGACCTTGGCCTGCTGCACTTCGATATCGGGTTCGATGCCCTTGGCCTGGATCGACCGTCCGGACGGCGTGTAGTAGCGCGCGGTGGTGAGGCGGATGGCGCCGTGGTTGGGGATCGGGATGATCGACTGCACCGAGCCCTTGCCGAACGACCGGGTGCCGAGCAGGACGGCGCGGCGCTGGTCCTGCAGCGCGCCGGAGACGATCTCCGAGGCCGAGGCCGAGCCGCCGTTGATCAGGATGACGATCGGCTTGCCGTTCATCAGGTCGCCGGCTTCGGCGTTCCAGCGCTGCGCCTCCTCGGTCTTGCGGCCGCGCGTCGAGACGATCTCGCCCTTGTCCATGAAATCGTCGCAGACCGCGATCGCCTGGTCCAGCAGGCCGCCCGGATTGTTGCGGAGGTCGAGCACCAGGCCCTCGATATCGTTCTTGGTGGCGTCCTTCAGCTTGGCGATCGCATCCTTGAGGCCGCTGTCGGTCTTCTCGCTGAAGCTGGAGATGCGCACATAGCCGATCTTGCCGTCCTCCAGCTCCCAGCGCACCGACTTGACCGCGATCACGGCGCGCTTCAGCGTCACGTCGAACGGATCCTGGTTGCCGCGGATGATGGTGAGCTTGATCGAGGAGCCGACCTCGCCGCGCATCTTCTCGACCGCGTCGTTCAGCGTCAGGCCCATGATCGGCTGGCCGTCGAGCGCGGAGATCAGATCGCCGGGTTGCAGCCCGGCCTCCGCGGCCGGCGTGCCGTCCATCGGCGATACCACCTTGATCAGGCCGTCCTCCATCGTGACTTCGATGCCAAGGCCGCCGAACTCGCCCTTGGTCTGGACCTGCATGTCCTGGAAGTCTTTCTGATTGAGATAGCTCGAATGCGGATCGAGCGAGGTCAGCATGCCGTTGACCGCAGCCTCGATCAGCTTCTCGTCGTCGGTCGGCTCGACATAGTTGTCCCGGATGCGCTCGAACACCTCGCCGAACAGGTTGAGCTGCTCGTAGGTGTTGGGTGTCGAAGCGGCCGGGGCCGATTGCGCGCGGACACCGGATGCGTGGAACGCGACGCCGCCGATGGTGATGCCGGCAACCAGCGCGGTGGCGGCGAGGAGGGAGGTTCGAAACATTCGCTTGGCGACCTTCTATGAAGTGCGAGACACCCGCCGATCGTCGGCCGACGGTATCCTGGGGGCGGCGCCCATTTCGGTCATCTGAACCGGTCCGGTCATTTGAACCAGGGCGCCGGGTCGAACGGCTGTCCGCTGTGACGCAGCTCGACGTAAAGCTGGGGGCGGCCTTCCGCGGATTCAATCATGTCGCCCACAGGTTCGCCAGCCTTCAACCATTGCCCCACGACGACATCCAGATGGGCGAGGCCGGCCAGCACCGTATGATAGCCGCCGCGGTGCTCGATGATCAATATTTGGCCGTAAGACCCGAACGGTCCTTCGAACACGATCTGGCCGTCGAACGGGGCGACTACCTGGGCGCCGGGGCGGGTCGCGATGACCAGCCCCTTGCCTTCGCCGAACGCATCGGTGTTTTGCCCGAATTTTGCCGCAATCTCGCCCCGGGCCGGCTGGATCAGCCCGCCCGGCTGGGCCGGAAAGGCCGGCAGGTCCGCCGGCGCGGGCTGCAGCCGCATGGCTGGCGCGGCCGGCGTTGCCGCCGCCACCTGCTCGCCGGCGTCGCCGGCACTGCCGCCGGCCTTGCCTCCGTCCGGCTCCTGCCGTGCGGCCGCCTGCTGCTCGGCGGCGATCCGCTCCGCCTCTTTCTTCTTGGCCGCTTCGGCCGCTTTCCTGGCCGCCTCGGCCTCTGCGGCCTGTTGCCGCGCTTCCTCCTCGGCGCGCGCCGTCTCGAGCCGGTCCATCAGGTCTTTCAGGTTCTTCGCCTGACCCGCCAATTCGACCTGGCGCCTCTTCTGTTCCTCGCTCTGCGCCTGGGTCACCTCCTGGAGCCGCGATTTCTCCTTGATGAGCGCGCTCAGACGCTGGTTCTCCTGGGCCAGCCGGTCGACCGAGAGGGCCAGCTCCTCCTGGCGGGCGGCGGTCACCTCGCGCAGCTCCTGGACCTCGGCGAGGTCGCTCTGCAGTTGCCGCGCGCGCTGATCCAGCTCCCGGGTCGCAGCCGCCATCAGGGTGGCGGCCCGCGCCTCATCGACCGGCGAGCGCCCGGAGAAGAAGGCCGCCTCGGCCGGCCGGAGCGACAGCCGTTCCAGCGCCATCAAGGTCTGACTCAGCTGCGCGCGCTTGCGCTCGAGGTCGGCGGAGGCCGCCTGCTCGCGCCGCGACAGATCGGCGAGCTGCTTTTCCAGACTGCTCGCCTCGCTCTCGGCATCCTGGACCTGGGCGGCCGATTTGATCAGCGACTGCTGCAGCCGCGCGACATCCTTGGCGAGATCGTCGGCCCGCTGCCGCAGCTCGCCGGCCTCGATCTTGCCCTGGTCGATCTGCTCCTGGATCTGCTGCAGATCCTGGGCGGACTGGGCGCGGGCGTAGTCGACGCCTATCGCCAACGGTGCGATGGATCCCAAAATGAATGCGATCACGCCCGAATAGCGTCGGAACAAAAGACCCCCCTTCCCCCCTTGTGGGGGAAGGATGCGGAGCCTTGGTGAGCGCAGCGAACCTAGGCGGAGCTGGATGGGGGGTAGCGCGGCGCCCGCGGACGAATGTCCGCATTCGCGGACAGCCGCGCGCGCTCGATAGAGCGCCAACCATCGAAGCCGCAGCGCTGCATCACCCCCCATCCCGACCTTCCCCCACAAGGGGGGAAGGAGTTCACCGAGTTTGTCGGCGTGCTGGCGTTTTGCCTGCAGCGATGTCAACTCAGGCGCTGGCACGAGCGTGCGCATCCTCACGCGGGGTCAGCAGCGAATGGCCGGTCATGACGGCGGGCTTGGGCAATCCCATGAGGTCCAGCAGGGTGGGGGCGACGTCCGCCAGCTTGCCGTCCTTGACCGAGCGCCCGCCGGCTCCGACCACGATGACCGGCACGCGGTTCAGCGTATGGGCGGTGTGCGGTTCGCCGGTGGCGGGGTCCGTCATGATTTCCGCATTGCCGTGATCGGCGGTAATCAGCATCGCGCCGCCCCTGGCTTCGACCGTGGCGCGCAGCCGGGCAAGGCAGCGATCGACCGTCTCCACCGCCTTGACCGCGGCGTCGAGATCGCCGGTATGGCCGACCATGTCGGTGTTGGCGAAGTTGACCACGATCAGGTCGAACCTGTCCGCTTCGATCGCCGCCACCAGTTTGTCGGTTACTTCATTGGCCGACATCTCGGGCTTGAGGTCATAGGTCGCGACCTTGGGCGAGGGCACCAGGATGCGCTTCTCGCCCGGGAACAGCCGCTCCTCGCCGCCGTTGAAGAAGAAGGTGACGTGCGCGTATTTCTCGGTCTCGGCGATGCGGAGCTGCTTCAGTCCCGCCTTGGACGCGATCTCGCCGAGCGTGTCGGCGAGCTCTGCCGGCGGGAACAGCGCCGGCATGAATTTGGCGAGCGCGGTCGAGTATTCGACCATGCCCAAGACCGCCGAAAACCTCGCGATGTGCCTGCGCTTGAATCCGTCGAACGCAGGATCGACCAGGGCAGCCAGGATCTGCCGCACGCGGTCGGCGCGAAAATTCCCCATCAGCAGTCCGTCACCGTCCTTGATCCCCGCGAAGCCTTCGATCAGCGTCGGCTTCACGAACTCGTCGGTCTCGCCGCGCGCATAGGCGGACGCGACCGCTGAGACCGCATCGGCTGCCTTGTACTGCGCTTCGCCGAAGAATGCGTTGTAGGCCAGTTCCTCGCGTTCCCAGCGCTTGTCGCGGTCCATCGCGAAGTAGCGTCCGCCGACGGTTCCGAACCGCGCGTTTGGCAGGCCGGCGAGGGCGCTTGCGGCTTCGCCGACATATTGCCTGGCGCTGCTCGGCGGCGTATCGCGCCCGTCGAGGAAAGCGTGCAGCGCGACCGGCACGCCGGCGCCGCTGACGATCTTCGCCAGCGCGATCAGGTGCGCCTGGTGCGAGTGCACCCCGCCGGGCGAGAGCAGCCCCATCAGATGGCAAGCGCCGCCGCTCTCCTTCAGCTTGCCGATGAACGTGTGCAGCAGCGGATTGCGCGCCAGTTCGCCCGTGGCGATCGCCTGGTCGATGCGCGGCAGGTCCTGCAGCACCACGCGTCCGGCGCCGAGATTCATGTGGCCGACCTCGGAATTGCCCATCTGCCCTTCGGGCAGGCCGACATGCAGCTCCGAGGCGTCGATCAGCGCGTGCGGGCAATCGCGCTTCATGGCGTGCCAGGTCGGCGTGTTGGCCTGTTCGATGGCGTTATCGTCGCGCTGCGGGCGATGGCCCCAGCCATCCAGGATGCAGAGGACGACCGGCTTGGGTCTCTTGATCTGGCTCGTCATCGCTCCCTGATCGTCACTGTTGGTCCACGTAGGACGGGCCGATCCGCGTGAAATAGGTCGGCTCGCCGAAGAAATCAGCCGGCGCCGCGGCAAGGAACGCCTGCCACTGGTCGGAGGTTGCAGTGATGCGCACGTCGATGTCGCCGCCCTCCACCGTGCTGGTGCCGGGCAGCTTTCCGTCCTTCACGGCCTGGACCAGGGTGTCGTTGTCGGGAAACCACACCGACAGCTTGTCAGTCCCGTCGAGCTGGTATTTGCCGATCACGTAGCCGGCCTCCTCGCCGGTCACCATGACATTCAGATAGTCGCCCGACGGCAGGTGCGTGACATGCGCGTCATAGGTATCGATCTTGCCGATGCCCTCGACATCGTGCTCGGCGACGGCGATCTGCAACGCGCCCGTCTCGGTCGCGAACACATGGACGATCATGTAGCCGTCCTCTTCCTCGGACAGCCACGAACCCCACAGATGCGGATCGCTCTTGGCCGGGTCGGCCTCCGCCACCGGATGCTCCGATTCGGCGAGGCACCCGGTCAGCAGGGTTGCCGCCGCCAGCGCCAGTCCGGCCAGGATATGGCGCATGTGTTTTCCCCAAGCAGTCATTTTGCCCTCAATCGCGATGGTATGGATGCCCCGCCAGGATTTGCTGCGCCCGGTAAATCTGCTCCACCAGCATCGCACGCGCCAGCAGGTGCGGCCAAGTCATCTGGCCCAGCGACAGGACCAAAGCGGCCCGGTCGCGGATCTGGGGCGCCAGCCCGTCCGCCCCGCCCAGCAGGAACAGGATTTCCGCCGCCCCTTGCTCCTCCCAGGCCTGCAGCCGGGCGGCGAAGTCCCGGCTGCCCAGCACCTTGCCCCGCTCGTCGAGCGCAACCAGGACCGGCCGGCCGCCGGCCTTGGCGGCGCGATCGATGGCCGCTTGCAGCAGGGCGCCCTCGCGCGCTTTCAGCCCGGCGCCGGAGAGGGGGCGCTTCTCCTCCACCTCCTCGATCGCTAGCGGCCAGCGCAGGCGCTTTCGGTACTCGGCGATCAGTGCCGCCTCGGGCCCGCTCTTGATCCGTCCCACTGCCAAGATCCGCAGCTTCATGACAGTGTCGATTCGCCTGCGGATGTGGAGGGGCCTATGAAAAATTTGCGGCGTTTCGGCGTGCTGGCGGTGTCGGGCATCGTGCTGGCGGCCTGCGCGATCCAGCCGGCGATCAGGCGAACGCCGGTCGATCCCGCCTTGGTCAAGGGCAACATCCTACGGTTGGCGGACGCGGAATGGAATGCGTTCGGCGGCCAGACGATCTATCTGGAGAACGGCCGCGAGCGCATCGACCCGGTCGGCGTATGGGAGGATGAGAGGCGCGGCTCGCCGCGCATCGCCGAATACTGGCGCAGCGTGAACGAGGCTTGGTCCGGGATCGATTGCGACAAGCCATGGTCGGCCGCCTTCATCTCGTGGCTGATGCTGGAGGCGGGCGTGCCGCCGGACCTGTTCGTGCCGAGCGCCCTGCATTCGGACTACCTGCGCGCCATCGCCGCGAGCGAGAATGAGCCAACCGCGCGCTTCGCGCTGCGCGATGCCAGACTGTTCGTGCCGCGCCCGGGCGATCTCGTCTGCGCGACCCGCGCCGGCGCCAGCATCCAGACGTTCGACCAGATCCCCTACGGCACGCCGATGCATTGCGATCTCGTGACCTTCAATGCCGGGGGCCGCCTCGAAAGCATCGGCGGCAATGTGCGCAATTCGGTCTCCAAGACCGTGCGCCAGGTCGGCCTCGATGGGCTGCTGCCCGGCAGCGGCGACCGGCCGTGGGTGCTGGTGGTGGAGGATCGCTATCCCGAGTCAGCTCCGCTCGTCAGCGCCCGCCCTGCCTTCGAGCAGTGACCTCTGCTCCTGGAACAAGGCGACCAGCGCGTCCATGACCCGGCGCACCCGCGCCAACTCGCGCAGGTCGCGATGCACCAGCAGCCACTGCTCCGCCAACACTTCCTTGAGGACCGGGCCGACTCGCCGCAAGGCGGGGTCGATGTCGCCGAGATAGCAGGGCAGGACCGCAAGCCCCGCACCGCCGCGCGCCGCGTCGCGCAGCACCAGCCAGTTGTTGACCCGCATCGCCGGCCGCGCGCCGTCGAGCAGCGCCAGCAGCCAGCTTTGGCCCGGCATGTAGGCATGATCGTCGTCGAATCCGATCCAGGGCATGCGGCGCAAAGCGTCGCACGCGGGATCGGCATCGCATCCGGCATGCCCGTAGATCGCGAAGGCGACGCGGCCGAGCTTCCTGGTCACCAGGCTGGCAAGGTCCGGGACCTGCTCGCGGATCAGCAGGTCGGCCTCGCGCCGCGACAGATTGGCGAGCATGTGGCTGGCGCTCAGCTCGAGCTCGACACATTGCAGATCGTGCCGCAGCCGCGGCAGGTGGCTCGCCAGGAACCCCGTCATCGCCTCGTTGGCCGACAGCCGCACCGTGCCGTGCGCCGGGTCGTTGAGGCCCGCGCTGCGCCGGTGGATCGAATCGGCGGCGCGCTCCATCGCCTCGGCGTCGGCCAGCAACCCCTCGCCCGCCTCGGTCAAGACGAACCGGTCCGGCAGCCGGTCGAACAGCCGCGCCCCGATCGAATCCTCCAGGGCCTTCACGCGGCGGGCGACGGTCGGGTGGCTGACGTCGAGCTGCTTGGCGACGGCGGTCAGCTTGCCCGCCCGTGCCAGGGTGAGAAAGACATGGAGGTCGTCCCAGTTCATCGCGTCATCTTCTGACAGCAGCGCCTGTTCAAGAATGTACACAGAATGCTCTGATTTGTCGAATGCAGAACACTGTTGTTCAGCATAGTGTGACCGCTTAAGACGGATTCGAGGATAGGGCCATGCATTTCGAGCCACGCCTTTGGACCTTCACCCGCGGCGTCCGGCTGCGCATCCTGTGGACGGTCCTGGTCGGGCTGCTGGCGAGCGCGCTGGGCATCGCGCGGCTTGGCCTGCTCGGCTGGCTGATCGGCGCACTGTTTACCGGGCAGAGCCTCGAGGCCCTGCTCCTGCCCATCGTCGCCATCGCGCTGGTCATGGTGCTGCGCGGCGCGTTCGAGCATTGGCGCGCGATGATCGCGCACGAGACGGCCGCGCGGGTCCAGATCCACCTGCGCCGGACGCTCTATGACAAGATCGCTTCGCTCGGGCCGGGCGCGGTCGGGCGCCAGCGCTCCGGCGCGCTCACGCTGTCCTTGATCGACGGGGTGGAGCAGCTCGAGACCTACTTCGGACAGTTCCTGCCGCAACTCCTGATTTCCCTGCTCTCGCCGATCCTCATCTTCGCCGCGATCGCCTTCATCGATCTGCCGGTTGCGGGCGTGATGCTGGCGTTCGCGCTCGTCGCCCTGTTCGCGCCCGCGCTGTGGCACAAGTTCGATGTCGCGCGCTCGCTGGACCGCCAGCGGGCCTATGCCTCGTTCGCGGCGGAGTTCCTGGATTCGATCCAGGGCCTCGCCACCTTGAAGGCGTTCGGCCAGAGCAGGGCGCGCGGCGACCATCTGGAGCGCGAGGCCAGGAGCCTGTTCCAGCGCACCATGTGGGTGCTGGCGACCAATGTGCTGGCGCGCGGCATCACCGACAGCGCGATCGCCTGCGGCGCGGCGGCGGCCCTGGCGCTCGGCGCCTACCGGGTCGAGGCCGGCGCGATGGATCTGCCGGCGCTGCTCATCATCCTCATGCTGGGGATCGAGATCTTCCGGCCAATGCGCGAGCTGCGCACCGTGCTGCACCAGGGCATGGTCGGCATGTCGGCGGCGCAGGGCATCTATCAGATCCTGGACAGCCGGCCGCTGGTCGCCGATGCCGATCCAGCGCCGCTGGCGCGGCCGCTGGCCCCCAGCATCGGATTCGAAGGCGTGCGGTTCCGCTATCCCGGCGCGCAGCGCCTGGTCCACGACGGGCTGGAGTTCCAGGTCGCGGTGGGCGAGCGGATCGGCGTGGTCGGCGCTTCGGGCGGCGGCAAGTCCTCGATCGTGCGCCTGCTGCTGCGCTTCTACGATCCGGATGAGGGCGCGATCCGCATCGGCGGGCACGATCTGCGCGCGCTGTCCTTCCATCAGATCCGCAGCATGATCTCGGTGGTCAACCAGGATACCTTCCTGTTCCACGGCACGGTCGAGGCCAACATCCGCATGGGCCGGCCCGACGCGACCGAGGGCGAGGTGCGCGCCGCCGCAACCGCCGCCAACATCCACGAGTTCATCGCCGCCTTGCCCAACGGCTACGAGACGGTGATCGGCGAGCGGGGCATCAAGCTGTCCGGCGGCCAGCGGCAGCGCATCGCGATCGCGCGCGCCGTGCTGCGCGATTCCCCGATCCTGGTGTTGGACGAGGCGCTGTCGGCAATCGATGCGGAGAACGAGGCGGCGATCCAGGGCGCGCTCGACCGGCTGATGCGCGGTCGCACCACGCTGATCTTCGCGCACCGGCTGTCCAGCGTGATCGATTGCGACCGCATCCTGGTGCTCTCGCATGGCAAGGTCGCCGAAACCGGCCGCCACGACAGCCTGATGAAGGCGGGCGGCATCTATGCGACATTGATGGCCGAGCAGGCGCGCGAAGCCGGCGGCGGCGCCTTGATCGATTCCGGCGCCCCGGTCCAGGCCGCGCCGGAGATGAGCGCGCACATCCCCGATGCCGGCGCCAAGCCGGCGACAGAGGGGATCATCAAGGCCGAGGGGCTGAATTGGCTCCAGCTCATCGCCGCCTTGATGAAGCTGGTCATGCGCTGGAGGGGCCGGTTGATCGCGACCTTCGCGTTCGGCGTCCTGCGGGTGGTCGCGTTCATCGGCGTCGGCGTTTTGAGCGCGCTGGTCGTGCTGGCCCTGAAGCACGGCACGCCCTACGGGCATTGGCTGTGGGGCCTGGCCGTGCTGGCGCCGCTATCCGGCCTGCTGCATTGGCTGGAATCCTGGATTGCCCACGACATGGCATTCCGCCTGCTGGCGGACATGCGGATCGAGGTGTTCCGCAAGCTCGACAAGCTCGCGCCCGCCTATCTGGTGCGGCGGCGCACCGGCGACCTGATGGCGCTCGCCACCCACGACATCGAGCTGGTCGAGTATTTCTTCGCGCACACCGTAGCGCCGGCCTTCGTCGCGATCCTGGTGCCGGTCGTGGTGCTGGTGGTGCTCGGCATGTCTTCGCCCTGGCTGCCCCTGGCGCTGCTGCCGTTCCTGGCGGCCGTGGGGCTTTGCCCGTTTCTGCTGCGCGGCAAGGTCGATCGGCTCGGCTCGGCGGCGCGCGAAGCGGCCGGCGAGCTCGGCGCCTTCGCCGTCGATTCGGTGCAGGGCCTCGGCGAGATCGTCGCCTTCGAGCAGGAGCGGGCGCGCGGCGGGCAGCTCGATGCGCTGTCGCGGCGGCACGTGCGGCTGCGCCTGCCATTCTATCGCGAGCTGACGCTGCAGCAGAGCCTGCTCGAAGTTTTCACCGGCCTCGGCGGACTCGCCGTCGTCCTGGCCGGCGCGCTGCTCATGCGGGACGGGCTGATCGATCCGGCCCGGCTGCCGCTGCTGACCCTGCTGGCGATGGCGGCGTTCCTGCCGGTCTCGGAGATCGCGCAGATCGGGCGCCAGCTCGCCGACACGCTGGGCGCGACCCGCCGCATCTATGGCCTGATGAACGAGCCGGTGCCGGTGCGCGATGGGCCGGGCGCCCTCGTCCATGGCGGAGCCGCGGCGCTGGCGGTGCGATCGGTCTCCTTCGCCTATGGCGGACAGAACCGCCGCGCGCTGGACCAGGTCACGTTCGACATTCCATCCGGCAAGACGGTGGCGCTGGTCGGCATGTCCGGCGCCGGCAAGACCACGTTGGCGCAGCTCCTGATGCGCTTCTGGGATCCGGACCAGGGCTCGATCCTGCTCAACGGCACCGACCTGCGCGAATACAAAATCGACGCCCTGCGCGGCCAGATCGCCCTGGTCGCGCAGGATACCTACCTGTTCAACGACAGCCTGCGGCACAACATCCTGATTGCCCGGCCGGATGCCGGCGAAACGGAGCTGCAATCCGCGATCCGGCACGCCTCGCTGGAGGAGCTGGTGGCGGCCTTGCCCGATGGGATCGACGCCGTGGTGGGCGAACGCGGCATGGGCCTGTCAGGCGGGCAGCGCCAGCGCGTCGCGATCGCCCGCGCCTTCCTCAAGAACGCGCCGATCCTGATCCTGGACGAGGCCACCTCGCACCTTGACGCGCTCAACGAGCAGGCGGTGCGCCGCGCGCTCGATGTGCTGCAGGCCGATCGCACCACCATCGTGATCGCGCACCGCCTGTCGACCATCCGCGATGCCGACATCATCGTGGTCCTGCAGGACGGCGAAGTGCGGGAGATCGGCGATCACGAGAGCCTGATCGGGCAGGCGGGCCTCTACGCGCAACTGGTATCCCGGCAGGTCGCCTCCGCCTATGCGTCGGCGGCTCAATAGGATCGCTGTGCCGCCGGCCCCCGGCCGCGGGCCGGATTGGTTCCGGGCAGCGGCTCCGTGGTGTTCGCGACCTCGACCACGCGCTCGGGCGGCAGATGCAGGGTCACGCGCGTGCCGCGCCCGGCGTGGCTCTCGATCGAGATCTCGCCCCCGTGCAGTTCCATCAGCTTCTTGCTGATGGCAAGCCCAAGTCCGCTGCCGCCGAACCGGCGGCTGATCGAGGCATCGGCCTGGCGGAAGGGCAGGAACAGGTCCTTGACCACCTCTTCGGCGATGCCGATGCCGGTGTCGCTGATCCGGATGCCGAGGATGCCGCCCGGCATCGCATCGCCCGCGACGGTGACGGAGCCGCCCTGCGGCGTGAACTTGACCGCGTTGGAGAGGATGTTGAGCAGCACCTGCTTCAACGCCCGCTCGTCGGCGCGCACGGCGGGCAGCGGGCCCTTGTTCTCGACGATCAGCCGGACTCCGCCATCGGCGGCCTTCGATGCCACCATGCGCACGCAATCGCTGATCGCCGAATCGACCGAGATGACCTCTTCCATCAGCTTGTGCTGACCGGCCTCGATCCGCGACATGTCGAGGATGTCGTTGATGAGGGCGAGCAGCAGCTTGCCGCTGCTGTTGATGTCGTCGGCGTAGTTGACGTAGCGCTCGGGACTCTGCCCGAACGCCTGGTCGCGGATGAGCTGCGAGAAGCCGATGACGGCATTCAGCGGCGTGCGCAGCTCGTGGCTCATGTTGGCGAGGAACTGGGTCTTGGTGCGGTTGGCGATCTCGGCGGTCCGCTTGGCCGTCAGCAGCTCGATCTCGCGCTCGCGCTGCTCCGTCACGTCCTGCACGACGCCGATCTCGTAGAGGATGCGGCCCTGCGGATCGCGCAGCCGCTCCGCCTCCATGTGCAGGTGGGCGACCGAGCGGTCGGAGCGGACCGCGCGGAACTGCACATTGTAACGGTCCGCCACCCGCTTCACGAAGCCCTCGACGGCGGCGACGGCGGGCGCAAGGTCGTCCGGGTGCGCGAACTTGCGCACCATGTCGGTTTCCTCGATCGGTATCTCTTCGGGCTTCACGCCCAGGATGTCGCCGAACTCGGTCGAGACATGCAGCCAGCCGCGACCGGAGGATTGCGCCACGTCGCGCGGCTCCCACACCCAGTAGCCGACGCGCGACAGCCGGTGGGCGTGGCGCAGCAGTGTCTCGTTGCGTGCGATGGCCAGCTCGCTGCGCTTGCGGTCGGTGATGTCCTGCACCACGCCGATCACCTGGCCAAGCGGGCCGCGCTCGTTCACGACCTTCTCGGCCGAGACGCTGACGTCGCGGATCTCCCCGTCGGTACGGCACAGGCGGTATTCGAACGTCCAGCTCGCCTCGGACGATGCCACGAAGGCGCGCCATTCCTGGATGACGCGGTCGCGATCCTCGGGATGCGCCATGGCGATCAGCGGAGAGCTGGCGGCGCTGTCGAGCGCATCGGCCGGCGCGCCCAGGATCTCCTCGGCATCGCCGGAGAACGCCAGGCGGCCGCCCGACGCGACCGGATCGTAGGTCCAATAGCACAGCCGCGCCAGGCGGTGCGCGCGCCGCAGCTTGACCTCGCTCTCGCGCAGCATGGCGTCGGCCGCAATCTGCTGCGTGATGTCCTGCGACATGCCGACCAGCTCCATCGCGCCGGTGCCGGCCTCGATGCGCTTCTCGGCGAAATCCCGGATCGAGCGATAGCTGCCGTCGCGCTGTCTCAGCCGGAAGGTGATGGCGAAGCGCAGTTCCTCCCCTTCAAGGAACCGGCGGTAGGAATCGGTCATCTCCGCCTGGTCGTCGGGATGGACGAAGCGCTGGATGAAGGGCACCAGCGGGATGTCGATCTCATCGAGGCTGTAGCCGAACACGTCCTCGAGATTGGCGGAATAGGTGAAGGTGCAGTCCGCCCACTCGCCCGAAGCGGCTTCGGGCCGCGCGGTCCAGTAGCACATGTGGGCGATCGATTGGGCGCGGTCCATGATCGCGTTGTTGCGTGCGATCGATTCCTGCTGCCGGCGCTCCTCGGTGACGTCGGCGCCGACGCTGAGGACCCAGTCGCGCCGGCCGCCGGCGTCCGGCAGAATGGTCGTGGACCAGCGGATGAGGCGCCGCTCCCCCGACCGGGTCAGCAGATGGCACTCGTACGGCTCCGGAGCGGCACTGCCGCGGGCGCGGCGCCGCGCGGCGATCACGCTGTCGTGCTCCTCGCGCGGGACCAGATGCACGAAGGGATCGAGCGCGAGCATCTCGCTCTGGCGATAGCCCAGCTTCTCGGCCTCGGCGTTGCAGCTGATGAGGCGGCCGGTCACATCCTGGACGAACACCAGGACGTCGGCGGAATCGAGCACGCGGGTCACGAAGTCGCGCTGCTGGCGCAGCCTTGCCTGGCTGAGAAGGATGCGGCGCCCGAGGACGACCGCGATCAAGGCGAGGCCGAATCCGGCCGCACCGATCACCCCGGAGATCAGCATCAGGCCCGGCCGCGCGTTCGCGGTCACCACCGACCGCGGCAGCGAGGCCGCCACCATCAGCGGGAAATCCTTGAGCGGCATCAGGTACGCGATGCTGGGCGTGCCGTCCGCAGTCGTCCATTTGTCGCGGTCGCCTTCGCGGGCGGTGCTCGAGGCGTCCGAGGCCAGGAAGGAACTCATCGGCGCGATTCCGGCCCGCCCGGCATCGTCGATCATGAGCAGGCCGTCGACCCTGAGCAGCGCGACGTGATGGTCGGTGGCTGGCCGCACCAGGCGGAAGCGCTCCGCGAATACCGGCGCGTCGATCACGAGCGTGACGGCGCCCGTCAGCTTGCCTTTTCCGGTGACGATCGGCCGGCTGACCGGGAATGCCCAGGTGTCGACGCCCGCCAGCCGGAACGGCGCGCCAACCGTCAATCCGGCATCGGGATGGCCGAGATAGTACTCGTAGAGCGGCTTGGGGTCGAAACCGGTGATCGGCAGCGCGGTGCTGTCGCGCGTGACCATGCGCAGCGTGCCTTCGTCGTTGCTGACGATGATGCTCTGCACGGCGGGCAGGGCGGTCAGCCGCGGCTGGACCCGCTCCTGCAGGCGCGACGAACTGTAGGCATCGAGCTTGGCCGAGCGCGCCAGCCAGGTGCTGGTGAGCTGAAGGACGGTGTCGAGCTGGTTCAGCTCCCAGGTGGTCTGCTCGGTCACAGCGCGGGCGAAACGGCGCAAATTGGCCCTGCTGTCGTCGTATTCGGACCGATAGAGCAGCCAGCTTGCGGCACTGGCGCCGATCGCCGCCAGCCCGAGCACGAAGACCACCATCGCCACGAGCGCGCGGCGCGTCTGCCGCTGCTCGGCGTCAGGGGTCTCGGTTGGCCGATCGCGTTCCGTCATGCCAGAAAGACCATGATTTGCTGCCGGCCATTCTTAGTGGGCGCAACCCCGGGCCGAAGCAGCATTGTCCGCCGCGATGGTGGATAAATGGTTTATCGCGCCAACTCATCCAAGGATTTCAATGCTCAGCGCTCCCCATTCGGGCCAGCAAGGCGCGCTTGATACGCTCCCATCTTAGGGACAATTGGTTGCGGCTTTCCTGCCATGGCCAGATTGCCGCACATCCGGGTATGGCGATCGGCAAAAATTGGCTCCGAAGGCTAGCGGTGGACACAGGGGTCTCCAGCCGGATCGGCGACGTCGTTCATCCTGGCTGCGATCTGGCCCGCCCGCCGCTGGATGTATCCACTCGGCTTGCCGGCGGAGAAGCGCAGCGGGTTGGGCAGGACCGCCGCCAGCAGCGCCGCCTCCCGCCGGGTCAATTGCGCCGCCGATTTGTGGAAATGATATTGCGCAGCCGCCTCCGCGCCATAGACGCCTGGGGCCCACTCGACCACGTTGAGATAGACCTCGAGAATACGCCGCTTGCCCCACATCAACTCGATCAGCATGGTGAAATAGGGTTCGATCGCCTTGCGCGCGTAGCGGGTCAACCGGGTGTCGCCCGGCCACAGAAACACGTTCTTGGCAGTCTGGTTGCTGATCGTGCTGCCGCCGCGCAGCCGATGTGATTTTTCGTTATGGCGCAGCGCCTTCTGGATGGCTTCGAAGTCGAAGCCCCAATGCGTGCAGAAGCCGCTGTCTTCCGATGCGATCACCGCGCGCGCGAGGTTGGGCGCGATCTCGTCGTACGAAACCCAGTCCTTCGAAATCCAATGCCCGTCGAACAGCCGGATCGCCATCAGAGGGGTCAATGGCGGCGGGACGAAGCGATAGAGCGCCGTCAGGACGACGCTGATGCCGATGAACAGCGCCAGCGCGCGGGCCAGCCATCGCAGGATCCGGCGCACCCGGCCGCCGCGCCGCGCTGCTGCGGGTGCGGAGCGGAGCTTGGGGTCGGCCAGCGGATCGTCCATTGCGGCTCTTGATACTGGCGGTCCCTGACGGCGACAAGGGCATGGATCGGAGATCGCCGGTTGCGGAGGCGGCCGCGATCATCGAAGGATATTGCTCATGACCGATCCCGATCCGGAGTTCCCAGCCACCGCGGCGCGCATCCTGCGCGGCGCAACCAGGCTGCTCGAGGAGCTGGGCTACGCGGCGCTGGCAGAATACACGCTCGGCAACGGGCGCCGGGCCGACATCCTGGCGATCGACGGCGCCGGGCAGGTCGCGATCGTCGAGATCAAGTCATCGCGCGCCGATTTCGCCGCCGACCACAAATGGCGCGACTATCTCGAATTCTGCGACCGGTTCTATTTCGCGGTCGAGCCGGATTTCCCGCTTGGCCTGCTGCCGGAGGAGGTCGGGCTGATCTGCGCCGATGCCCATGGCGGATCGATCCGCCGGGAGGGAGCCTTGCCGCCGATCAACGGCAACCGCCGGCGCAGCCTCATCCTGGGCGTCGCCCTCACCGCCGCCCGCCGCCTGGCCCGCATCGCCGATTCGGAACTGCCATGGTGAGTATCTCCCGCCCAAGGCGGGGTAGGGAGCATGTCTCGCAGGAACGGAAGAGAGGCGTTCAGCTACTGCGCGATCGCCGTCGCATCGGCGAGCTCGGCGCGGCCGTCGCGGTTGTCGAGGTAGTTGACCAGGGCAGCGACCACCCGGCGGTCATAGGCATGGCCGGACTCCTTGAACAGGATCTCGATCGCCGCATCCAGCGACAGACCCTGGCGGAAGGCGCGGTCGCTGATCATGCCGACCAGCGCGTTGGCGACGCCGATGATGCGCGCGGTGATGAGGATGTCCTCGCCCTTGAGGCCGCGCGGCTGGCCACCGCCGTCCAACCGCTCCTGCGCCTGGCGCAGGGTGTCGACCACCGGCCCGTCGAACTCGATGTCCTGGATGATGTCGGCGCTGACCTGCACCGAGTTGCGCAGCAGCCGGCGCTCCTCCTCCGTCAGATCGCCGGTCTTGGCCAGCACCTCGGGCGGGATCATGATCTTGCCGAGATTGAGAAGGCTGGCGGCGATCTCGGCGGTCTCCGTCTCGGTCTCGGTCAAGCCCATCTCGCGCGCCACCGCGCGCGCCACCCGCGCCACCCGCATCGAGTGGTTGGCGGCATAAGGGTCGCGCCGGTCGACCACGCCGACCAGGGTCTTGACCAGGTTCTGCTGCGTGCGCACGCGCTTCTCGCGCTCGGTCACCACGTCGGTGATGTCGTGCTCGACCGTCAGCACGCCGGCGGTCGCGCCGGAGCGTTCCTTGAGCGGGATATGCTCTGACTGCAGCACCTTGCGGCCGGCATCGGATTCGAGCCGCGCCACGTTGTTGATCGCGGTCCCGGCCTTGAGGGCCTCTTCGTTCAGCTCGAGATAGCGCTTGGCGCTCGCCGGGCCCAGCACCGCCGCGATGTCCTTGTTCAGCATCTCGGCCGGCGCGATCCCGGCGCCGGCGCTGGCCTGGGCATTGGCGAAGCGATAGCGGTTCTGGGTGTCGAGGATGAAGATGCTGGTCGGCTGGCTGTCGGTGACGAGCTGGAGCAGATCCTTCTGCGCTTCGAACCGGGTGGCGAGGCGCTGGGCGCGCGCCGCGGCCTCGGAGGCGCGGCGCGACGATCCGTGGCGCCACACCGCGACGATGGCGATCGCGATCACCAGCAGCGCCAGGCCGAGCATGGCGCCGAGCGCGCGGAACCGGGTATCCGCCTCGCCCAACGCCTCCTCGTAGTCGACGGAATACATCAGTACCCACGGCGCGCCGGTGATGGCGCGCGCCGCCAGCACGACCTTGCGCCCGCTGTAGTCGCGCTTGTCGGCCGCGAAGCCGCTGCCGACGCTCACGGCATAGGCGGCATCCAGATCGGGCGTCGACCTCTCCATGCGGAGGCCGAGCGGCTCCGCCATCTGCCCCGGCCGCTCGATCGGCGAGAGATAGACCACCTTGTCCCCCGTCTTGGCCAGGAGGACCGTGCTGGCTGAGCGCGTGGTGTCCCCGGGCTGGCGCAACAGGGGGTACAGCTCCTTCGCCACCTGCTTCACGCCGACGATGCGGCCGATCTCGGCGCTGGCTGCCTGGTCGGACTGCACGGCGAACAGCGGGACGACAAAGGTCATGGTCGGCGCGCCGCGCGCATCCAGCGCCAGCGGACCGGTTGCCGACCCGCCCGGCGGCACCGCGTTCGTGAAATCCTTCAGCGCTCCCTCGAACGGCGGCGCGTCGGGCGAGGCCGCGACGACCTTGCCCTTGGAATCCACGATCATGATGCCGCCGGAGCCGGCCTTGGCCTGGTTGAAGTTGGGCTGGCTGTCCTGGTCGGGCGCGCCGAAGCCGCCGCGCATCGCCGCCACCAGCAGCAGGTTGCGCAAATACTGGCGGAAGCCCTCGACCTGGTCCTGCTGCGCGGGATCGGCGCTGAATTCGTCGATCGAGCCGACATAGAGCTGCACCGATTCGTTGTCGGCGAGCGCGGTGAGGTCGGCGAGGTTGCCGGCCAGCCAGCGGTTCACCTCGGCGGCGCGGCTGTCGGCGACGATGCCGAGGCGCACCTGCCATTGCGTCAACTCGCGCTGGCGCTCGTTGTCCACGAACCGGTTGATGGCCCAGATGCCGACCACGCCCAGAATGACGAGGATGACGGCGGGGAACACGATCTTCGCATCGAAGCCGCGCTTCTGATTGCCGGACTCGAAGATTCCACCGGCAGTGTCCCCCGACGTTCCCCGGCCTGGCGCTCCCCCAGGGGACGCACCGCCCTCAACCAATGTCCGCTCCTCGGTCTGATAGTCGAATGGGTTGCGGCAACCTAACACGATCTTGGGACGCGTCCAATTAACGGCTTATTAATCGTAACGGCACAGTTTGGCCGGAGCGAACGCATCAATTCTTTCGATCGCGCGGCGTTCGCGCCGAAGGCGGCAGGCATGGCAAGACGGGGACGGAGGACTTCCATCGCGCGATGGGCCGGGCGCGCGGCCGCGGCCTGTGCGCTGCTGGTTCTCGCATTCGGCGCCGCCCCGGCCGAGGCGCGCAAATACCCGAAGATCTTCGGTTCGATCGAGCTGTTCTCCACCAAGACGGCCCGCTTCCCGAAGTGGACGGACATGCTCGGCCGCTTCCAGAACGGCACCAAGCTCTGCGAAAGCAGCACCTGCACGAGCAAGGGGTGGAAGGAGTTCATCGCCGGGCTGCAGGGCAAGGACGAGATGACGCAGCTCAGGGAGGTGAACCGCGCGTTCAACGCGCACCGCTACATCCTCGACATCGACAACTGGGGCATCGAGGACTACTGGGAGACGCCGTACCAGTTCCTGAAGAAGAACGGCGATTGCGAGGACTACGCCATCGCCAAGTATTTCAGCCTGAAGGCGCTCGGCGTCCCGGTGGAGGACATGCGCGTGGTGGCGCTGCAGGACCTCAACCTCAATCTCGGCCATGCCGTGCTGGTGGTCTATGTCGGCGACAATCCCATGATGCTCGACAACCAGATCCCGTCGGTGGTGCCGGCCAACTCGGTCCACCACTACAATCCCGTGTTCTCCATCAACGAGACCGGCTGGTGGCTGCATCGGCGATAGCCGCATGTCCCCGTCCGCTTAGCGGTTCATTTACCATGAGGCACGCAAGCTGAAGCCTGGGGCGCCATGCGGCGCGCCATCGGGAAGCGGGCCGGATGAGCGACTGGGACAAGGACGGGCGCAGCTTGACGTACGAGGAGGTCCTCCTCGATTTCGTGACGCGCCTGGACCGGCACCGCGCCGGCCGCGTGGCGTGCGAGCTGCACCTCGACCTTCTGCGGCCCTATCACCAGCAGCCGCACCATGTGCGGATCGTGCGCAAGATCCTGGAGCCGCTGGTCCGCCGGTTCGACGCCGGCATCTACGAGATGCACAACCGGAACGTGATCGTGGCCGCCAGGGGCGCCGCGGTCGCCGACATCGATCCCTATGTGCTGCAGATCCGCTCGCTGTTCTCCGAGGATCCGCTGTTCGGCGCGGCGGACCAGCCGGAATTCTGCACCTGGTACGATGTCGCGCAGGACTACGATGCGCTGCTGGGCCGCGTCCGGCAATTGAACGACGGTCGCGGCCTCCTGCCGGACGGGACCGCGCGCCCGGATGCCGGCGCGATCGGCCAGCCCGCCTTCCTCGGCGCCGCGGTTAGGCCCACCCAGATCGAGCAGATCGAGCGCGCGATCGAGCATGCCGACCTTGCCAACATCCTGCGGCGGCAGGAGGTGTTCGCGATCATGCCGGGCCTGCGGCCGGCGCCCATGTTCCACGAACTCTATTTCTCGATGTACTACCTGGCGCAGACCCTGCTGCCCGGCCACGACATCACGTCGGACGATTTCCTGTTCCGGCATCTGACGCGGGCGCTGGACCGGCGCATGCTGGCGCTGATGATGCAGCGCGAGCTGTTCCAGATGCTGCGCAAGGCCGCGCTCAACCTCAATGTCCGCACGGTGCTTTCGGCGGAGTTCATGGAGTTCGACCGGGTCACCAACATCAAGGATCGCGGCTCGCTCGCGATCGAGCTGCCGGCGCTCGACCTCATGAACGACCCGAACGAATACCTGTTCGCGCGCGACTTCCTGAAGGAGCGCGGCTACAACATCGTCGTCGACTGCGTGAAGCACCTCAACCTGCCGCTGATCGACCGCGACTGGCTGCGCTTCGATTTCGTGAAGATCACCTGGATGCAGAGTCTCTATGACGATGCCGGCGGCCAGCGCGCCGATGCGCTGAAAGACGCGGTCAGCCGCATCGGCCGCGACCGCGTGATCCTGTGCCGGGTCGACAGCGAGGACGCGCTGAAGGCCGGCGAAGCGCTCGGCATCACGCTGTACCAGGGGCGCCTGATCGACGGGCTGGCCGGCGCGAGCGCAAGGGGTGCAGACCGCACCAGCGCTTCATCCTAGAACACGGAAGCTTGCCACGTTGGAACAGTGGTAAAGAGGAACGGCTTCTGACCATTCCCGCCGGCTAACCGTCACAGGTTCGTGATGCATGCTTGTCACGGGCCTGCTTTCAAGCCAAACTACTGGCGATGAGACGAACGCCATTCAGACAGGTCTATGTGCTGATGCTCGGGCTCTTCTTAGCTCTGGGCATGAGTCTGTCGGTGGTTCAGGCGAGCATGCTTGCGGGCATGTCCATGTCGGGACAGCAGATGTCCGCGACCGGCATGGGTGACTGCGGTTCGTGCACGGACGGCCCCATGGGGGCGAAGGTCATGACCTGCGACGCGAGCTGCGCGGCGTCGGTGAACGCCACGCTGCCGCAATTCACCGCTCTGCTGATCCAACGGCCTGTGGATCGCCCCCTATCTCACTCTCCCGTGCTGTCCGGCTGGACGGCGTCGCCCAATCCTCATCCTCCGCAGTACATCGCTCTGATCTGACGCCTTGTCATTCGCTGCGGACTGACAAGGCGCCCGAGCGCGCTCGCGCGCGTTCCTGACACACGCGAGCGTTTCAGGGCGCAATCGACGTTCCGTCGATGCGACGCGCCACCATCGCGGGTGGCGGGTTTGAGGAGTGAGAGTGATGACTGATCCCAGATTTTTGATATCCCGCCGGAGCGTTGTGCTGACCGGCGCTGGCGTTGCGTTTGCTTTAGCCGCGCCCTGGAAAACACGGGCAGACGGCGTGCGCGAGATCAGGGTCGTGGCGCAGCCGGGACGGGCCCCGCTGGTGGGCGGCGAGCCACAAACCGAGGTGCTGGGCTACGACGGAAAGGTGCCGGGTCCGACGCTGCGCCTCGAACAGGGCCAGGCTGTGCGCATCATCGTCGAGAACAAGCTCGACCAGGACACCACGGTTCACTGGCATGGCGTTCGCGTGCCCAATGCCATGGACGGCGTGCCCGGGCTGACGCAGCCACCCATCAAGCCCGGCGAGAGCTTTACCTACGAATTCACGCCGCCTGACGCGGGAACCTTCTGGTACCATCCCCACGACAATAGCCTCCAACAGCTCGGCCGCGGCCTCGCTGGCGCTCTCATCGTGGAGTCGCCGGACGCGTATGCGGCCGATCGTGACATCCTTTGGATGATCGGCGACTGGCGGCTGAAGCCTGACGGTCAGATCGCCGGCGGCTTCGGCAACATGATGGAAGCGGGGATGTCGGGCCGCATTGGCAACGCGGTTACCATCAACGGGGCGTCGCCGACTGTCGAGCCGGTCCAGGCCGGAGAGCGCATCCGTCTGCGCCTCGTCAACAGCGCGCTCGCGCGCATCATGGCTCTGCGCATCGAAGGCCACCATCCGGTGATCGTTGCGATCGACGGACAGCCCTGCGACCCGCACGAGCCGGATGGCGGCCGTCTGCTCCTCGGTCCCGCCATGCGCCTTGATGTGGTGCTCGATATGGTCGGCGAACCGGGCCGCCGCTATCGTATCGTCGACGATTTCTACGACGATCTCGCCTACCGGCTGGTCGAGCTGGCCTATGGCGAGAAGCCAATGGAACGTGCGGCTCCGCTCGGTGCGATCGAATCTCTGCCGCCGAATCCTCTGCCGGAGCCGGACCTCGCAAACGCGGAACGCCACGAGCTCGCCCTCCAGGGCGGCATGATGAGCGGCATGGGCGGCGGCATGATGGGTGGCGGCATGATGGGCGGCGGCATGATGGGCGGCGGTGGCATGATGGATGGGATGATGGGTGGCATGAAGGGCGGAATGGGCGGGATGGGCGGAATGGGCGGAATGGGCGGGGCGACCTGGTCCATCAACGGCATGTCGATGACCGGCGACGGCCAGGCCGATATGCCGCCGCTGCTGACCCTGAAGCGGGACCGCACCTACGTGCTCACCCTCCGCAACGAGACGGCGTGGTGGCATCCCATGCATCTGCATGGCCACAGCTTCCTCGTTGTGAGCCGCAACGGCACGCCCAATCCCCGGCGCGAGTGGAAGGATACCGTGCTCGTGCCGCCAAAGCAGACCGTGGATATCGCGTTCGTGGCCGACAATCCCGGCAACTGGATGCTGCATTGCCACATCATTGATCACCAGATGACGGGCCTGATGACCGTCCTCCGGGTCGCCTGAAGCTCACCTCACAATGGAGAAAGATATGAAGCGCACCATTCGAATTGCCGCCCTGTTTGCAGCAATCGCCCTTCCAGGACCCGCCCTGGCCGACGCGATCCATGCGACCCTTTACAAGAACCCGCAGTGCGGCTGCTGCGAGAACTACGCTGCCTACCTGCGGCAGAACGGCTTCGACGTCGAGGTCAAGCCAAGCAACGACCTCGCTGAAATCAGCAGCAAGGCCGGCGTGCCACCCGAATACGAAGGCTGTCACACGACCTTCATCGAAGGCTATGTCGTCGATGGGCATGTTCCGATCAAGGCGGTCGAAAAGCTGCTGAAGGAGCGGCCGGCCATCGCCGGTATCACGCTGCCCGGCATGCCAATGGGTTCGCCAGGCATGGGTGACGATCCGACGATGTCCTTCACGGTCTACGCCGTCACGAAGGATGGCGCCAAGCCGACCGTCTACTCGTACGAATGACTGAGGCGCTTCACCGCTTGCCGCGACGGCACCTGCTCTACGCGACGCCCCTGGTCGCGTTTGCCGGGGTTGCCGTCGCCTTCGCCTGGGGATTGACGCGCGATCCCCAGGTGCTGCCTTCGGCGCTCATCGGCAAGCCGGTGCCGACCTTCTGGAGATGGCTGCAAGCGTTGTCCTGACGGGGGCGTGCAGCCGGCCCGGAATCCGCCTATCCCCGCGGCGCGTATTTGGCGAGGATGCGCTGCAGCGTGCGGCGGTGCATCCTGAGGCGCCGGGCGGTTTCCGAGACGTTGCGGTCGCACTGCTCGAACACGCGCTGGATATGCTCCCAGCGCACCCGGTCGGCGGTCATCGGCTGCTCGGGCGGCGGCGGCAGGGCGGTCTTTTCCGCCAGCAGCGCCGCCTCGACCTGGTCGGCGTCGGCGGGCTTCGGCAGGTAGTCGGCGGCGCCGTGCTTGATGGCGGCGACCGCCGTCGCGATGTTGCCGTAGCCGGTCAGCATGACCACCCGGCATTGCGGGTTGACGTTGCGGATCTCGGTCACGATGTCGAGGCCGCTGCCGTCGTTCAGCCTGAGATCGACCACAGCATACTCGGGCGCCTCGCTCCTGGTCGCGGCGATGCCGGCGGCGACGCTCTCGGCCTGCCGGACCGTGAAGCCGCGTTTCTCCATCGCGAGCGCAAGGCGCTGGCGGTAGACCAGGTCGTCGTCGACGATCAGCAGGGATCTCGTTCTCTCGTTCATGCTAGGATGCTCCTCGGCCAGGACACGCGCACCTCGGCGCCGCCATAGTCGTTGTTGCTGAAGGCGACGGTGCCGCCCGCCCGCTCGATCAGGTTCTGCGCGATGAAGATGCCAAGCCCCATATGATCGCCTTGCCGCTGCGCCTGGTCCAGCCCCTCGCCGGTGCCTGACAGGTACGGATCGCCCAGGCGCCGCAGCACGTCGGGCGGAAAGCCGGGGCCGTCGTCGGTGATGGTGATGGCGATCTCGGCGCGGGTCCAGGCGATCACCACCTTCACCTCCTCGCGCGCGAACTCGATGGCATTCTGCAGCAGGTTGCCGAGGCCGTGCATGATCTCCGGCCGGCGCGGCAGCACCGGATCCTGCGGCTCCGAAGGATCGGGCGCGAACTCGATGCGCAGCGCGACGTGCGGGCGGGCATGCGGCGCCGCCGCCAGCTCGACCAGCAGGCCGGCGGGCAGGAAATGGAAATGGTCCTTGTCCTGGTCCGGCTTGCGCGAGAGCTCCGCCAGGATTTCGCGGCAGCGCTCGCTCTGCCCGACCAGCAGCTCGGCGTCGCTGCGATGCGGGGAGTCCGGCGGCAGGTCGCGCGCCAGCTCCTTGGCGACCAGCGAGATGGTGCCCAGCGGAGAGCCCAGCTCGTGCGCCGCCGCCGCCGCCAGCGCGCCCAGGGAGGAGACGCGCTGCTCGCGGTCCAGCGCCGCCTGCGCCGCCGCCAGCGCATCCGACAGCCGCCGCGATTCCTGCGCCACGCGATAGACATAGAAGGTCAGGAAGATGACCGCCAGGATCAGCGCGACCGCGAACGCCGCCACGAAAATGTCGGCGACCTCGAATGCGCCCTCGGGCCAGGGCAGCGGCTGGTGCTCGATGCCCAGGAACACGACGCAGGCGACGGCGAGGCCGGCAAGGCCGAGGGTGCTGCGATAGGAGAGCGCCGCTGCGGAGACGGTGACGGGCGCCAGGATCAGGACCGAGAACGGGTTGTTGAGGCCGCCGGTGAGGTAGAGCAGGATCGCAAGCTGGAAGATGTCGAACGCGAAATAGAGCGCCGATTCCCGGTCGGTCAGCCGCTCCGACTGGGGCCGGCGCACCTGCGCGGCCAGGGTGACCGCGGCCAGCGCCGCCACCGCCGCGCCCGCCCAGCCGATCTGCATGGGGAAGCCGAGCACATAGTGCACCACCATCAGCGTCAGCGCCTGGCCCGCGACCGCGATCCAGCGGATGATGAGGATGGTGCGCAGCCGCACGCGGCCGATGGTGCGGCGCGGCCTTGCCGTGCGCGCCGACAATTCGCCCGGCGCGCCCTCTGCGGTGACATGGCTCATGGGCCAGACTATCGCCGCCGCACCGCATCAAATGCAAGCATCGCGGCTACGCTCCCCTCCCCACGCCGGGGCACTATCGGATATGCCTACCGAAGTGCGCGGTGCAATCCCCTCCGGGGTTACAGGGCAATTGCACATGAATTGCTGACCTCCGAAAGAAATCCCTTCCCCCCCTTGCGGGGGAACGATGCGCAGGCTTAGCGAGGCGCGAGCCGAGCTTAGCCGGAGCTGGATGGGGGGTGGCGCGCCCTCAGGCGCGCAGCGTGGCAGCGCTGAAGATGCATGAGCCAGCGGTGATCTATCGTTCCTCAGGCGAGCAATCGTGCGCTGTTGCGCTCTTGCGAGCGCGCGCGGCTCTCGCCGCGCCCCCCCATCCAGCTGCGCCTAAGCTCACTTCGTTCGCCAAGGCTCCGCATCCTTCCCCCACAAGGGGGGAAGGGATTTTTTTTGCGCTGAAGTTCCTCATATGCGCCGGCCCTACCCGTTTGGAGGGGGGTGGGGCCGCTACGACTCGATCCTGCCCGCCAGCGCTCTCCGCAGCCTGAGTGGCGTCAAGCCCGGCGCCTCCACGCGCTCGGCGCCGGCGATGCGCCCCAGGCGATGCACGGCTTCGCGCAGGCGCTCTTCCGGCACCTTGCGCATGAGGTCGAGGCCGACGATGCGCCATGCGCCGTCGTCCTTCTTGATGTCGATCAAACCGGCCAGGCCGTTGCGATAGAGCATGGGCATGGCGAAATAGAAGCGCCGCTGATGCTGCGGGGTGTAGGCCTCGAACTTGTAGGCATGGCCGAACAGCTCGGTGAAGCGCCGGCGGTTGAACAGCAGATTGTCGAGCGGCGGGATGATGCGCACGACATCGTCCGCGGCGGGGATGGACTGCGCCAGGTCATCGGCCAGGGCATAGAGCGCCTCGCCATTGGCGGCGCGCGCAAACGGCGCCTCCACCAGCGAGCCTTGCCGGATCGCCCTGTCGACCGCCTTTTGGCCGACCGGCAGCCAGCCCTCGCGCCAGGTGCCGATGTGGTGCGCGGTGCGTTCGGCCAATTGCCGGCGCGTCGCGAGCTTCAGCACCGAGGCGGCGGATTGGACGAAGAAATCCAGATGCTGGGTACGCGTCGGCCGGTGCCGGACGGCGAGTTCCGGCGCCACCTTCTCGGTCAGGTCGAACTGGCGATGGAAATGCCTGGTGCGCCCGGCGATCTGCACCTCGCCGAGATAGAACAGGTAGTCGAGCGCGCGGGTGGTGAGCTTGATGGTGTTGAAGCCGCCGGGCACCCGCTCGCTGTCGAGGTCGGCGGGCGAGATCGGGCCTTCCTCGCGCATGCGCTTCTTCAGCCGGCGCATCATCGGGCGCAGCTCGCGCAGGCGATCGGTTTTGGCGATGGTGCGGCCGAAATCCTTCATGAACCAGGGCAGCCAGTCGCGCCGCGTGGCGAACTGCGGATAATGCGTCTCCAGCATGCCGCGGTCGCGATAGAACAGCCTGTAGAGGTCCTCGACCGGCGCGTCGGTGCGCGCCGCCCAGGCGATCTCGTGGTTGCGGAGGCCGTTCACCCGGATCGAATCGATCTGGATCATGCCGAGGGCTTTCGCCTCCTCGGCCGCGCGCTCGGCCGGCCAGAGCGGGCCGCCGAGGCCGAGGCGCGCCAGGATGAAGGCGCGCGCCGCCTCCGGATCGCTCAGACCGGAATCGCTGGATGGGCCCCCGCCGCTCACGGATGAATCCGGAATGTCGTCAGTCCTTGTTGCTGACTCCCGCCTCGGCAAAGGTCGCCATGCCGGAATGGCACAAGGCGGCGGCGCGCACGATCGGGATCGCCAGCGCCGCGCCGGAGGCCTCGCCGAGGCGCATGCCCAAGTCTAGCAGCGGCTTTTTGCCGATTTCCGTCAGCAGCCGGCGATGGCCGGGTTCAGCCGAGCAATGCGCCACCAGGCAGTGGTCGAGCGCGCCCGGATGCGATTTGAGCAGGATGCTGGCCGCGGCAGTGCTGGCGAACCCGTCCAGCAGCACCGGCACCCGCGCCAGGCGCGCCGCCATCACCGCGCCGGCGATGGCCGCCAGCTCGTGCCCGCCGAGGCAACGCATGATCTCGAACCCGTCGCCGAACTTCGCGCGGTGGCGGGCAAGGCCCTGGTCGATCACCTCCGCCTTGCGCGCCAGTTGCGCGCCCTTGATTCCGGTGCCCGGCCCGGCCCAGTCGGCGCCGGTCCCGCCGAACATGGCGGCGGCGAGAGCGGAGGCGCTGGTGGTGTTGGCGATGCCCATCTCGCCGACGCACAGCAAATCGATGCCCGGCTCCACGCACATCATGCCGTAGGCGATTGCGCGCGCGGCTTCCTCCTCGCTCAAGGCCGGACCTTGCGTGAGGTCCTGGGTCGGCTGGTCCAGGCACATCTCATAGACGCGCAGGTCGGCGTCGGCGCTCTTGCACAGCTGGTTGATGGCGGCGCCGCCGGCCTGGAAGTTCAGCACCATCTGCTGCGTCACTTCCTTCGGGTATGCCGAGACGCCGAGATCCGCGACGCCATGGTTGCCCGCGAACACCGCGACCCGCGGGTGATTGACACTGGCCGGATGCCTGCCCTGCCAGGTGGCAAGCCAGCCTGCGATCTCCTCCAGCCGGGCAAGCGCGCCGGTCGGCTTGGTCAGCTGCCCCTCCCGCTCGGCGGCCTTGGTGGCCGAATCCACGTGGGGTCCTGGAAACTCGGCCAGGATGCGGCGGAGTTCGGCGAAGCTGGCTGCAGACTGGGTGTCCAAATTTGGCTCCTGGGGGACGTTTCGTTAAGAACGGAGGCGGAGGTCTGCGAAAAGGAAACCTTGCGGTCGCTGTTCTGCACCGGCATATGGGGTCTTGGCAACCGGGGCACCGAACAGCGGATGAACGACGAGGCGAAATCCTTCCATGCAACCGACCAGGCCTCGACCAGGTCGGGCTGGGATCCGCGCCAATGGTGGCGGGAGCTTCGCCTTGCCATCGGCTTCTTCACCCGCCTGCCGTTAAAGCCGCCCGCGGGCCGGGTCGCCGAGGCAGCGCGGGCTTTCCCGATCGCCGGCGCCGTCATCGGGGTAATCGGCTCCCTCATCTATCTTCTGGCGGTGGAGGTCGGGCTGTCCGGCTTGCTCGCGGCGCTGCTTGCCGTGGCGGCGACGGTCATCGTCGGCGGCGCGCTGCACGAGGACGGCCTCGCCGATTTCGCCGACATGCTGGGCGTGCGCGGCGACCGCGCGCGCAAGCTCGCCGTCATGCGCGACAGCCGCATCGGCTCCTATGGCGTGCTGGCGCTCGGCTTCTCGACCGCCATCAAGGTCGCCGCCCTGGTCAGCCTCGGCGAACCGAGGCTGGTGGCCGGCGCCCTCATCGCGGCTCATGTGTGCGGTCGGGCGACCCTGCCCGTCATCATGCGCTCCCTGCCGCTGGCGCGCCTGGATGGCCTTGCGGTGGACGCGGGCACGCCCACCGCTGCCGCAACCTACCAGGGGCTCGGCATCGCGCTGCTCATCGCCGCCTTCGCCTGCGGCCCCGGCGCCGCCCTTGTCAGCATCGTGGTGGCGGTCGTGGCCGCATTTCTCGTCTCCGAAGCAGCGCGCCGCCAGATCGGCGGCTACACCGGCGACGTCCTCGGCGCCGCGCAGGAAGTGGCCCAGCTCGCGGTCCTCGTCAACATCGTCTCGCTGACGTGACCCACGTCGTGACGCGCTGGTGGTTCGTCAGGCATGCGCCGGTGATCGGGGTCAACGGACGGGTCTATGGCCAGGATGACCTCGAAGCCGATTGCGCCGACGAAGCGCAATTCAAGCACCTCGCCGCCACGTTACCGCACGATGCGGTCTGGCTGGTGTCGCATCTCAGGCGCACGCATCAGACCGCGTCCGCCATTCTGGCGGCGCGCGTCGCGGAAACCGTGCCGGCTCCCATCATCGCCAGCGCGCTGGCGGAGCAGCATTTCGGCGACTGGCAGGGCCTGACCTATGACGAGCTCGAGGCGCGGCGCGGCCATGCCTATCACCGGTTCTGGCATTCGCCCGCCACCGAGCGGCCGCCGGGCGGCGAGAGCTTCGAGGACGTGGTTGCGCGGGTCGGCGGCGCCATGGCGCGCATCACGGCCGAGCATGCCGGCCGGGATATCATCGCCGTGGTCCATGGCGGGACCATTCGGGCCGCGCTCGCCATCGCGCTCGGCATCGATCCGGAGCGCGTCCTCGGCTTCGCGATCGACACCTGCTCGGTCACGCGCATGGACCACCTGGACAGCCTCGCCCAAGGCACGGCGTGGCGCATTGTCGCGGTCAACCAGCACTCCCAATCGCTGGCCCGTTGACGGCCTTGTGAGGCTGGCGGGCGCCGGGTGGCCATTGCGCCGCCTTATTTCGCTGGCTATCTGTGGAGCCGGTCGGCGATTCCCCGAGTCGCCGGGAACGAACAACGGGACCATCAGGAGGCTGCCATGTTGACCCGCCGTTCTGTCATGCTTGCCGGACTGGCCGCGCCAACGGTGTTTTCTGGTGCGGTCATCGGTGCGCGCGCCGCGCTGGCGCTGACCCCGCAGCAGGAATTGATCGACAAGTCGCGGATCACCTTCGACAAGCTGATCACCTCGGTCGAGTTCGGCGAGCTGCCCGGCTACATGAAGCGGGCAAAGGCGGTCGTGATCTTCCCCGAGCTCTACAAGGGCGGCTTCATCCTCGGCGCCGAGGGCGGCTATGGCATCCTCGCGGCGCGCGGCGCCCAGGGCTGGAGCCAGCCCGCGTTCTACGATCTGGTGGCCGGCAGCCTCGGCCTGCAGATCGGCGGACAGGTCAGCGAGGTCGTGCTGACCGTGATGAGCGACAAGGCGCTGAACGCCGTGCTCGACGACCAGCTCAAGTTCGGCGGCGACATGTCGATCGCGGTCGGCCCGATCGGCAAGGGCATCGGGGCCGACACCACGACCAATTTCCAAGCCGACGTCTACAGCTTCGCCAAGACCGCGGGCCTGTTCGGCGGCGTCTCCTTCGAGGGCGCCGGCATCATCAAGAAGGACGACTGGAACCGCGCCTATTACGGCCAGGGCGCGACCCCGCGCGGCATCGTGATGGAGAACAAGTTCAAGAATCCGAACACCCAGGCTCTGCTCAAGAGCCTGCAGCCCTATTGAACGGGCGCGCGCGGGATATCGGCCAGTGGACCTCGAAAAATCGCCTTGGATGCGCCGTGCCCTGGTGGCCGCGCTCGTTGCCGTCCTGGTGATCTGCGGCGTCCTGCTCTACCAGCTCTACCAGCGCTCGTTCGAGGGCAATGTCGCCGGCGAGGCGCTGATCGGCGGGCCGTTCGAACTGACGGATCAGGATGGCAAGCCCGTCACCGACCAGACCTACAAGGGCAAGCTGATGCTGATCTATTTCGGCTTCACCTTCTGCCCCGACGCCTGCCCGACCGCGCTCGGCGTGATGAGCGCGGCGCTCGACAAGCTCGATGTGGCGGCCGACCGTGTGGTGCCGATCTTCATCACCGTCGATCCTGAGCGCGACACCCCGCAGGTGATGAAGGGTTACGTCTCCAGTTTCAGCCCGCGCCTGGTGGGCCTGACCGGCACGCCCGAGCAGATCGCCAAAGCCGCCAAGGCTTACCGCGTGTTCTATCAGAAAGTCCCTGGTGCGGCGCCCGGCGACTACACCATGGATCATATGACGCTGATCTACCTGATGGACGGCGAGGGCAAGTACCTCACCCATTTCGGCCCGGATGTCACGCCCGACCAGATGGCCGAGGAGATCAGGAAACGGCTGTAGCATCTCAGGGGAATTGCACGCGGGCGGACTGGCCGACGGATGACCGCATTCGCTGAACCCCTTCCCCCGCCCGTCCGCGAATGCGGACATTCGTCCGCGGGGTGGGGGAAGGTCGGGATGGGGGGCGATGCAGCGCTGCGGCCTCGACCAATGGCGCTCTATCGAGCGCGCGCGGCTCTCGCCGCGCTACCCCCCATCCAGCTCCGCCTAGGTTCGCTGCGCTCACCAAGGCTCTGCATCCTTCCCCCACAAGGGGGGAAGGGGCGTTTTGTTGATCTGTAATCGTCACATGCGATTGCCCCGCCCTCGCTGGGAAGGGGATGCAATCCTGCCACAGTCCGTCAGATCATACAAAAGTCTAGTTGACGATGGATTCGCCGCCTTCGTAACGTCGCGGACCTTTCATTGGGGGAAGCAGGCGCCGAGTCGCGCGCTGTTGGTCGCGCTCCGCTCGGGCTGCGGAAGGGCCGGACGTATATGCTCTATCAAGCAATCGAGGCTCATCTGGCGAGCCTCACGCCGGCGCGCCTGACGGCGCGCTGGATGCATCAGATGATGTCGCATCCGATGCTGCCTTGCTCCTACACCACCGGCTGCCGCGCCGCCGCGGCGTGGCTGGAGCTGTTCGACCGCGCGACCCAGCGGCGGGCGAAGCCGGCATTCGGCCTTCATGAAACCGAGATCACGGGCGAGCGCGCGGCGGTGTGCGCGGCGGTGGTGGCGGAAAAGCCGTTCTGCCGCCTGCTGCATTTCGCGCGCGACCTGAAGCGCCCGCGCCATGATCCGCGGGTGCTGGTGGTGGCGCCGATGTCCGGCCATCATGCGAGCCTGCTGCGCGGCACGGTGGAGACGCTGCTGCCGGCGCACGAGGTCTGCGTCACGGACTGGGCCGATGCGCGCCTGGTGCCGCTCAGCGCCGGTAACTTCGATCTCGCCGACTATATCGACTACATCGTCGCGTTCCTGCGCATCCTGGGGCCGCAGACCCACGTGCTGGCGGTGTGCCAGCCCTCGCCGCCTGTGCTGGCCGCGGCCGCGCTGATGGCAGCGGCCGGCGATCCAGCGGCGCCGAAGAGCCTGACGCTGATGGGCGGGCCGGTCGATACCCGGCTCAGCCCGACGGCGGTCAATCGCGTCGGCGCGAGCCAGAGCCTCGACTGGTTCGAGCGCAAGGTGATCGACTTGGTGCCGCCGCATTATCCCGGTGCCATGCGGCGCGTCTATCCTGGCTTCCTCCAGCTTGGCGGCTTCATGTCGATGAACCCCGACCGCCACGTGCGGTCGCACATCGATTTCTTCCATCACCTGGTGGTCGGAGACGGCGAAAGCGCCGCCGCCCACCGGCGCTTCTACGACGAGTACCTGTCGGTGATGGATCTCTCCGCCGACTTCTATCTCGATACCATCCGCCATGTGTTCCAGGAGCATTCGCTGGCGCGCGGGGTGTTCCGCCATCGCGGCGAGAAGGTCGAGCCGGCGGCAATCCGCAGGACCGCGCTCATGACCATCGAAGGCGAGCTCGACGACATCTCGGGATTGGGCCAGACCAAGGCGGCGCACGACCTCTGCCGCGGTATCCCCGCGGCGCGCCGCCGGCACCTCGAGCAGGAAGGCGTCGGCCACTACGGCATCTTCAACGGCCGCAAATGGCGGCAGTCGATCTATCCGGCCTGGGCGGAGTTCGTGCGCAGGGCGTAGAGAGCCGGCCTATGCCAGCGGTTCCGGCCGGCACACTTCCGCCAGGGTGTCGCGCAGCTCGCGCAGGCGGGGCGGCTTGCCGACGACGCGGTCGATGTGCGGCAGCCTGTCCTCCTCGAACAGCAGGGTGTTGGTCCACCCCGTCAGCAGGATGACCGGAATGGCCGGCGCCGCCTCCTTCACCGCGCTTGCCACCCGGTGGCCGTCGACATAAGGCATGCCAAGGTCCGTGATGACGGCGGAGAACGTCTCGCGGCGCTGGCACGCCGCACGGAAGGCATCGATGCCGGACTGGCCGTCGCTGACCGCCGTCACGATATGGCCGTCGGCCTCCAGCGTGTCGCTCAGCGATTTCAGGAACAGGGGATCGTCGTCCACCAGCAGGAGGCGCAGGCGCGGCGGCACGGCCGAAACCTGGCGCCTGGGCGATGCGGGTCCCGCAATGACGGCCGGCGCGGCGAAGGTCAGCAGGACGCTCGTCCCGCGGCCCTTCGCGCTCCGGATATCGATCTCGCCGCCATGCCGGCGAACGATGCCGTGGACCACCGACAGGCCGAGGCCGCTGGCGCGCTCGCCCTTGCTGGATGAGAACGGCTCGAGGCAGCGCCGCCGCGCACCTTCGTCCATGCCGATCCCGGTGTCGGCGACCTCGATCTGCACGTATCCCGGCTCGCTGCCGTGCGGCGGCTGGAGGAGCCTGGTGCGCAGGGTCAGCATTCCGCCGCCGGGCATCGCCTCCACCGCGTTGGACACGAGGCTGGCCAGCGCCTCCTTCATCTCGCTCTCGATGCCGGCGACCGGCGGGATGTCCTGCGCCAGCTCGGTCCTGACCTCGATCGCGTGCCTGCGCTGGTGCGCGACGCCGCTCCATGCCGCGCGGCTCTGGTCAACGACGTGCTGGACCAGCTGGTTCGGGTCGATCGGCGCCAGCGCCGCGTCCGGATCGCGCGGGCGGCAGAATTCGCGCATGCGCGCGACCGTGCGGGCCATGTCGCTGATCGCGCCGCGGATGGTCGCGAGCGAATCGCGCATGCGTGGCGTGAGGTCCGGCTCCGTCTCCAGCAGCGATTCGGTATAGAGCATCATCGGCGACAGGGCGTTGTTGATGTAGTGGCCCATGCCGTTCGCCATCTGGGCGAGGGCCCGCAGGCGTTCCTGCTGCGCCGCCGTCCCCTGGCTCTGTCGCAGGTCGTCATAGGCCTGCTGCAAGGCGCCGTAGAGCTGGGCCTTGTTCGAGGCGCGCGCGACATGCTCGCCGAGCCGCCTCAGGAACCTGCATTCCTCGGCGCTGAATCCGTCCGCCTGCTGTCGCGCGGTGACGAGGATGCCGAGGGTGCGGTCCTCGGTCCTGAGCGGCGACAGCACCAGCGAGCGCAATCCGCCGGCGCAAAGCTGGCGCGCCAGCGGAAAGGCGGCGAGATCCAGGCTCAGCTCGCAGAGCTGCTCGCCCTGCACGCATTGCGCAAGGCCGGCCTTGTCGATCGGTATGAGCGTATGCTCTGGCAGCCCGAGCCGGGCGGCCATCTCGGTGCACCGGCTGCCGACCTTCGAAACGGTGAATCCCTTGTCCGGGCCGCTGTAAAGGCAGATGCAGCAGAACTCGACCGGCAGGCGCTCCTCGAGGTTGCGCAGGACCGCGGGCAGGATGCTGGCGATGTCGTGCCGCTCGCCGATCGTGCGGGTGATCTCGTGCAGCAGGTTGAGGCGGTCGAGCTGCGCGTGCGCGTTCTTCTGCGCCAGGCGGTGCGCCCGGATCTCGGTTTCCAGCGCGTCGTTGGTCCTGACCAGTTGTGCGGTCTGCTCCCGGACCTGCGCTTCCTGGTCCGCGGTCAGCCGGTTCAGGCGCCTCGCCATCTGCCACAGCAGCCACGCCATGACGCCGCTGAGGATGCAGATGCCCGCGCCGAGGACGGCATGGAGACCCGGATGGTCCCGCGAGCCCGCGATCAGGAGCGCCACCCCGATCAGCGCGATGGCCAGAAGCGCAAGAGCGGCGGCGCCGAACAGCGCCGGCCTCCCCTTCGGGGGTTTCCGGTCGGTGGCTAGGACGGAGGCCATGATGCGAGCGAGAATGACGCGCAGGCCGGCGCTTCGGGATGAACCCGGTCAGCGAACCGCATGGAAGCCCCGCTTTGCCCCCGCCAGGATCGTCCCCGACATCCTTGAGGCCTGTCGATGGTAGGACGATATGCAGGCATGCTCAAGGCCCATGAGGTGCGCAACGCGGCGGAGGGCGGAACAGCGCGGTTGGGGTAACGTGCCACCCGATTCAATCCCGGAGAAGACAATGTCCCGCATCGCGTCCTGTTCCTGCGGCCAGTTGATTTTGACGATGGCGGGCGACCCCAGCGAGGTGACGGTCTGTCATTGCTTCGAGTGCCAGAAATCGACCGGCAGCGTGTTCGGCGTCTCGAGCTACTGGCCAAAAAGCGCGATCCAATCCATCGAAGGCGAGGCCAGGCCGTGGCGGCGCTCTTCGGAGTCCGGACGCTGGCTCGACAACTATTTCTGCCCGGTGTGCGGCAGCACGGTCTATTGGTACGCCGAGTTCGCGCCGGATGAGATCGGCATCGCCGCGGGCAATTTTGCCGATCCCGCCTTTCCTGCCCCCACTTCGGCGGTCTGGGACCAGTGCCGCCACCCGTGGGTGACGCTGCCCGAGGCGTGGCCGCGGGATCCGAAGCAGGGCGGGTTGGCCGAATAGATCGCTGCGCCGGCTGGCCGCCGCTGCCCGATCATTCGATGGAGCGCATGCGGCTGGCCGTCCTGGCAACTCCTATAGTACGGTGGTGATCCACGGGCGTGGAAAGGGAATGCGATGGCGGATGGCGAGCAGCCGTTCTGGAAGACGAAGACGCTAGGTCAGATGACTCAGGCGGAGTGGGAGAGCCTGTGCGACGGCTGCGGCAAATGCTGCCTCAACAAGCTGATCGACACGGACACGGAGGAGCTGTTCTTCACCAACGTCGCGTGCCGCCTGCTCGACACCAAGAGCTGCCAGTGCACCCGCTACAAGGACCGCTCGAAGGTGGTGAAGGATTGCATCCCTTTGACGCCCCGCAACGTGAAGACGATCCGCTGGCTGCCCGACACCTGCGCCTATCGCCTGGTGGCCCAGGGCAAGGATCTCTACGACTGGCACCACCTGGTCTGCGGCGACCGCAACGCGGTGCATCGGGCCGGCATGTCCGCGCGCGGGCGCATTATCTCGGAGAAGGATGCCGGCGAGCTCGAGGACCATCTGGTCGACTGGGTTTCCAGAAGTCAGAAGTCAGAAGTCAGAAGCCGGAAAAAATCCGGTGGCGTCTGACTTTCGACTTCTGACTTCTGACTTCTGACTTCTAAGCCATTGATGTGACGTGTGGATTGCGGCGCAAGTGCCGGATAGCGAACACCGCCACAAAACCTTAGATATCGGTCATGTCAATGCGCAACAGACGAGTGAACGACATGTCCGAATCCATGGTCAGCGCCATTCGCGAAGCCGCTTCCTATATCCAGCAGCGCGCCGAAGCGGAGGCCGACGGCCCGGTCTCGCTGAAGGAGCTGAGCGACCATACCGGCATCAGCCCCTGGCACCTGCAGCGCCAGTTCAAGCGCGTGCTCGGCGTCAGCCCGCGGCAGTACGACGACGCGCTGCGCATGAAGCGCCTGCGCAAGGGATTGAAGAGCGGGGTCGGCGTCGCCGGCGCGACGTTCGAAGCTGGCTATGGCTCCTCGAGCCGGGTCTATGAGCGCGCCGCCTCGGCGCTCGGCATGACTCCCGCCAGCTACGCCAAGGGCGGGAAGGGCCAGCAGGTCGGCTATGGCGTCGCACCCTGCGCGCTGGGTCTGCTGCTGGTGGCGGCGACTTCGCGGGGCATCTGCCGCGTGCAACTCGGGTCGAGCGAGCAGGCGATGATCCACCAGCTCAAATCGGAATTCGCGGAGGCGGAGATCGCGCGCGACGACGAGGCGCTCGAGCCCTACCTGGAGGAGATCCTGCGCCGGCTCGAAGGGGCGGCGCCGCATGCCGACCTGCCGCTCGACATCCGCGCCACGGCGTTCCAGCGCCGGGTATGGGAAGAACTGCGGCGAATCCCGGTCGGCGAGACCCGAAGCTACAGCGAGGTCGCTGCCGCGATCGGAAATCCGGCGGCTATCCGGGCGGTAGGCAATGCCTGTGCCAACAACCCGGTCGCGATCGCCATCCCGTGTCACCGCGTTTTGCGTAATGACGGAAATCTCGGTGGGTATGCTTGGGGAATTAAGCGAAAACAGGCTCTTATCGCGGCGGAAAAGGCGCGTTCGGACAACTCGGAGGGGCGCGCCAGAAAAAAGGCGTAAGTGGTTGAAACCGGCGGAGCCGGGGTTCTATGCTGACCACCGAGAGCGCGTCGTTTACCACGGGTGGTCATGCGGAAATCCTTGGAAAACCGGGGAAAAATAAGAAAAGCGTCGCGCCCCAAAGGCTCGACGGCGCGTCGGCGCATGGCCGAAGCCGCCGATCTGCACTTGATGGATTTCGAGCAGCGCTCGGTGCCGCTGGTGTTCCAGGAGAACCGCCGCGCGCGCCGCATCATCCTCAGGCTCGACTATGGCGCATCGCGCATCGTGGTGGTGTTGCCAAAACGCACGACGCGTCATGAGGGCAAGCGGTTCGCATTGCAGAATCGCGATTGGATCGAAGAAAGGTTGGATCAATTGCCGGAGACGGTGCCGTTCGCGCATGGCTCCGTGATTCCATTCCTCGGCATCCCGCATCGCATCCGCAATCGCGCCAATGCGCGTGGCGTGGTGTGGTGCGAAGAGCAGGAGATCCACGTCGCCGGCCATGAGGAGCATGTCTCGCGCCGGGTCGCCGACTGGCTGAAGCTGGAAGCGCGCCGCGAGATCGAAGCGCGCGCGCGCGCCAAGGCCGAGCAGATCGGCAAGAGCGTGAAGCGCGTCATTCTGCGCGACACCAAGAGCCGCTGGGGCAGCTGCACGACCGACGGCGTGCTGTCCTTCTCCTGGCGCCTCGTCCTCGCGCCGCGCCATGTCATGGACTACGTGGTCGCGCACGAGGTCGCGCATCTGCGCGAGATGAATCACGGTCCGCGCTTCTGGAAGCTCACCGGCGAAATCTGCCGCGGCGTGCAAAGCGCGCGCGATTGGCTGGAAGAAAACGGAACCAACCTCTATCGCTACGGTCGTTGAGAGGCGGCCGCAGGGACGCTGCACGTTTCCTCCTCTCTCCTCGAACGGCCTGCGTCGACTCCCCAGTCGGCGCAGGCCGAAGCTTTTCCGGCTCGGCCGACGAGTCGTCGGAAGCAGCGACCGCCTGCATGCGTTTGCCTGGTGTCCGCCGTGAGAGAAACCCGTCTGTCCGGAGTGCTGTCCCCGCAACCGATCTTCATTTCCGGACGCCTGTCGTTATGTTATAACGACGCTGGGTCAATCGCGGATCGGATCATGCAGCTCGCCCGTTCACCAGAAAGCATGCTGAATTGGGGCGCCGCGCGGCATCTCGCGGTCGCGGGACTGGGCTTGCTGCTGCTATGGAGCGCCGTCTGGTGGGCCATCCGATAGAAGCGGCCCTGACCCGGGCGGCCCCGCACCAGCATCGGCCGGCAATGCCGCCGCCGCAAAGCCAGCCGGCGGAGGTGCTGGGTCTTCATGACGTGACCATCGCCTATGACCGGCATCCGGTCGTCCACCATATCGGCGGTTCGTTCGAGGCGGGGAGCCTGACCGCCCTGGTCGGCCCGAACGGCGCCGGCAAGAGCACGCTGCTGAAGGCGATCGCCGGACTGCTGCCGGTGACGGCGGGCGAGATCCGCTTCGGCCTCGACCGCCGCGCCGTCGGCTATCTGCCGCAGGTCGTGGATGTCGACCGGAGCTTTCCGCTGCGGGTGATCGACGTGGTCGATTTCGGCCACTGGCGCAAGATCGGCGCGCTGCACCGGCTGGCGGGCGAGGACCGCGCCGCCAGCATCGCCGCGGTCGCCTCGGTCGGGCTGGGCGGCCTCGAATACCAGCCGATCGGCAGGCTCTCGGTCGGGCAGTTCCAGCGGGTGCTGTTCGCGCGGCTGATGGTGCAGGAGGCCGCCTTGATCCTGCTCGACGAGCCTTTCAATGCGATCGACCAGACGACCACGGCCGACCTGATGCGGGTGGTGACGGACTGGCGGGCGGAAGGCCGCACCGTGATCGCGGCCCTGCACGACCTGGAGCAGGTGAAGCGCGAATTCCCCGACGCGCTGCTGATGGCGCGCGAGCTGGTGGCGTGGGGTCCCGCGCGCCAGACGCTGAGCGAGGACAATCTCGCCCGCGCCCGCGCCCTCGCCGCCGGCTGGAGCGACCCGGCCGCGATCTGCGTGCGCTGATCCGGGATCGCATGCAGCTCCTCTACGAGCACCTGGTGCAGCCCTTCATCGAGTTCGGCTTCATGCGCCGGGCCCTGGTGGCCTGCCTTGCCCTCTCGGTCAGCGCCGGCCCGATCGGCGTGTTCCTAGTGCTGCGGCGCATGAGCCTCATGGGGGATGCGCTGTCGCACGCCATCCTCCCCGGCGCGGCAATCGGGTTCCTGGTGGCGGGATTGTCGCTGTGGGCGATGAGCCTCGGCGGCCTCGTGGTCGCCCTGATCGTCGCGCTGGCAGCCGGCGCGATGAGCCGCGTCACGCCGCTGAAGGAGGACGCCGCGCTGGCGGGATTCTTCCTCATTTCGCTGGCGCTCGGGGTCTTGCTGGTCTCGATGAAAGGCAGCTCTGTCGATCTGCTGCATATCCTGTTCGGGACCTTGTTGGCGGTCTCCAACGGCGCGCTGATCTTGATCGCCGCGTCGGCCTCGCTGACGGTCATCGCACTGGCGTTGTTCTACCGGACCCTCATCCTGGAGTGTTTCGATCCCGGCTTCCTGCGCGCGGTCGGCGGCAAAGGCGGTCTCGCCCACGCGGTCTTCCTCGCGCTGGTGGTGCTCAACATGGTGGCGGCGATGCAGGCCCTCGGCACCCTGATGGCGATCGGGCTGATGATGCTGCCGGCTACATCTGCGCGGCTCTGGACCATCTCGATCGGCCGCATGATCGGACTGGCCGTGCTGCTCGCCATGCTGTCGTCGATTGCTGGCCTCATTGTTTCCTATCACGTCAACCTAGCATCCGGCCCCGCCGTCATCCTTGCCGCCGGCTGCATCTATCTCGCGTCGCTGGCGGCCGGCAGCAACGGCGGCCTGCTGCGCCGCTACATGCGCCGGCCGCACCTGGAGCATTGAGCCAAGGGCGTTGCATGGGGAACGCGCCTGCGACATCATGCGCGCCGCCGAAGGGGAAGAGGCCATGAATGTACTGGTCATTCAGAACAATCCGCAGACTCCTGTGTCCCTGGTGGGGGACTACCTGGTCGCAGCCAGCGCCAGGCTCGCGACCATCCTGCCGCACAGCGGCGATGCCCTCCCCAGGTCGCCCGAAGGCTACGATGCCGCGATCATCCTGGGCGGCCCGCAGCATGCGGGCGACGATGCCGGCTATCCCGCGTTCCCGCCCATGCTGGATCTGCTGCGTGCCTTTCACGAGCAGGCGAAGCCGCTGCTCGGCCTCTGCCTCGGCAGCCAGCTGCTGGCGCGCGCGTTCGGCGAGAAGGTGCGCCGCAACGAGGAATTCGAGTGCGGCTATCCGGCCATCGAGATCACCGGCGAGGGACAGAGCGATCCGCTGCTGACCGGCCTCGCGCCGCGCCAGCGCATCCTGCAATGGCACGAGGACACGTTCGAGATGCCGAACGGAGCCGTTCAGCTCATGACCGGCGCGGCCTGCCGCAACCAGGCCTTCCGCTTCGGCCGGACGAGCTATGCCTTCCAGTGCCATTTCGAGGTTTCGGTCGACCTGGCCAGGCAATGGTTCGACCAATGGGGCCATACCATCGTGAAGAGGTTCGAGGAGCAGCGCGGCCTCGAAGAGCTGAAGCGCGCGCGCGACGAGATCGCGCGCCATGGCGGTCGCGCCGCCAATTTCTGCCGCGTGGTGACCCAGCGCTGGGCCGCCTTGGTGCGCGAGACGCGCCAGGGGCGGGCGGCCTGAACGGCGGGTCCATGCCGATCCGGCATGATGTCACTCAACACTTAGTGACTGGCGGAGGGGCCGCTGCCGGCTAACATGAATGGTCGAGGCCGGCACCGGGGCGGGCTGCCGGCCGCCGCATCAGTACGGGGCCATGGCTGGACCACAGCAATCCTTGCCTACCGATGAAACCCGGCGACCGCTCCGTCACGCGTGGTGGCGCTGGGCGCCGCTGGGCCTCATCGTGCTCGGCATCGTCCTGGCGTTCGTGTTCGACCTCGACCAGATCGCGAGCTTCCAGCATCTGAGGGACCATCGCCAGCGCCTCGCCGAGATGGTTGCGGCGCATCGTGCCGCGGCGATCGCGATCTATCTCCTGCTCTATGTGCTTTTCGTCGCCCTGTCGTTGCCGGGCGCGATCTGGCTGACCGTCGGAGGCGGGTTCCTGTTCGGGGCGCTGGCGGGCAGCATCCTTGCGGTGGCCGCCGCGACCACCGGCGCGACGCTGCTATTCCTCGCCGCCAAAACGTCGCTCGGCGACTATCTCCATTCCCACGCCGGCCCCTGGCTCGCCAAAGTCGAGCGCGGCTTCGCCGACAACCAGTGGAGCTATCTGCTGATGATGCGGCTTTTCCCCGCCATCCCGTTCTTCGTCGCCAACCTGGTGCCTGCCTTCCTGGGCGTGAAGCTGCCGGCCTTCATCGCCACCACCTTCGTCGGCATCATTCCGGCAACCGCCGTGTTCGCAACCGTCGGCGCCGGGCTGGGCAGCGTGCTGGAGGGCAGCGCCGAACTCACCCTGCGCAGTTTCCTGACGCCGCAGGTCGAGGGCGCGCTGGTCGGCCTCGCCCTGCTGGCCGCGCTGCCGATCATGGTGAAGGTCCTGCGCCGGCGGCACGCTTCCTCGCGGGACCGGTGATGCGGCTGCTCCGGCCGGATATCTGCGTGATCGGCGGCGGCTCCGCCGGACTGTCGGTGGCGGCGGGCGCGGCGCAGCTCGGCGCCGGGACCGTGCTGATCGAAGCGGGCGAGATGGGCGGAGACTGCCTCAACTATGGCTGCGTCCCGTCGAAGGCCCTGCTGGCGGCGGCGAAGGCCGCGGCCCAGTACCGGAGCGCGGCGGAATTCGGCATCGATTTCTCGCCCATGCATGTCGATCGCAAGCGCGTCCAGGCTCACATCGCCGAAGTGATCGCCGCGATCGCGCCGCATGATTCCGTCGCGCGGTTCGAGGGTCTCGGCGTGACCGTGCTGCGCAGCTGGGCGCAGTTCGTCGATGCGCGCACCGTCGAAGCCGGGGATGTGCGCATCCAGGCGCGGCGCTTCGTGCTGGCCACCGGCTCCAGCCCGTTCATCCCCCCCATCGCGGGCCTCGACCAGGTGCCCTACCTCACCAACGAGACCGTGTTCGCCCGCATCCCGGAGATTCGCGACCTGATCGTGCTGGGCGGCGGGCCGGTCGGGGTCGAGCTGGCACAGGGCTTTGCGCGCCTCGGCGCCAGGGTGCAATTGGTGGAGATGGCCCGCCTGCTGCCGCGCGATGACGGCGACGCGGTCGATCTGGTCCGCGCATCGTTGCGGCGCGACGGCGTTTCGCTCCTCGAAGGCAGCACGGCGATTGAAGCGCGGCGCGCGGGCGATCGCATCCGCCTCGCTGTGCAGGCTGCCACGGGCGAGACGCACTGGCTCGACGGCGCACATTTGCTGGTGGCGGTCGGCCGCCGGCCGCGCGTCGATGGGATGGCGCTGGACCGCGCCGGCATCGCCGCAACGGCCAAGGGAGTCCAGGTGGATGCCGGCCTCAAGACCGCCAACCGGCGCGTCTATGCGATCGGGGACTGCACCGGCGGCCCGGCCTTCACCCATGCCGCCGGCCATCAGGCCGGGCTCGTCATCCGCAGCGCCTTGTTCCGGCTGCCGGTGCGATTCGATGCGCACGCGCTGCCCTGGGTCACATACAGCGACCCGGAGCTGGCCCAGGTCGGCCTCACCGAACAGGCGGCACGGCAGGCCCGCGCCGATATTGTCGTTACGCACCAGCCTTTCGCCGGCAACGACCGGGCGCGCGCCGAGCGGCACGATGACGGGTTCATGAAGATCGTTTCGGACCGGCGCGGCCGTGTGCTGGGGGTCACGATTGTCGGCGTACAAGCCGGCGAATTGCTCGCGCCATGGTGCCTGGCGATGGCGCGGAATCTGAGGCTTTCGGCGCTGGCAGGGACTATCCTGCCCTATCCGACCTTGTCCGAGCTGGCCAAGCGCACGGCCGGCGCGTTCTATGCCCCGAGGCTGTTCTCGCCGCCAATGCGGCGACTGGCGCGTATCTTGCGCCGGTTCGGGTGAGTCGGTATCACAGGCCATGCGTAGACCTTCCTGTAACCGCTAGACCGCCGGGTCTAAGGGCATGTCGGAAGAGAAGGCCGCCCTCCCCAATTTCGGCCGGGGCCTGTCCGCCCGGCTGCTGGTCCTCACCGTCTGCTTCGTGATGGTGAGCGAGGTGCTGATCTATGCGCCCTCGATCGCGCGCTTCCGCGCCGACTGGCTGGAGGCGCGCCTGGTCAATTCCTACCTGGCGGTGCTCGCGCTCGAGGCGACGCCCGGCTACATGATCGACCCGGAGCTGGAGATCAAGCTGCTCGAGAACGCCGGCGCCCGCCTGATCGCGCTGCGCACGCCCGACGGCAAGAACTTGGTGCTGCGCGGCTCGACCTCGCCGCCGATCATCGACGCCACCATCGACCTCAGCGACCAGATGATGACCACGCTGATCGGCGACGCGGTCGAGACCCTGTGGGTGGGCGGCAACCGGCTGCTGCGGGTGAAGGGGCAGATTCCGCGCGCCGGCGATGCCTGGCTCGACGTGGTGCTCGACGAGGCGCCGCTGCGCCAGGCGATGATCTCCTATTCCTGGCGCATCATCGGCCTCAGCATCGTCATCTCGCTGGTGACCGCGGCTCTCATCTTCGGCGCGCTGCAATGGCTGCTGATCCGCCCCATGCGCCGCCTGACCCAGCGCATGATGGATTTCCGCGCCAATCCGGAGGACATGTCGCGCGACCATGGCGCGGCCCGCCGGCGCGACGAGATCGGCGTGGCGGAGCGCGAGTTCGTGCAGCTCCAGAAGCAGATCCGCAAGGCGCTGAAGCAGCGCGAGCGGCTGGCCGCGCTCGGCACGGCGGTCAGCAAGATCAACCACGACCTGCGCGGCGTGCTGGCGACCGCGCAACTGGTGGCGGACCGCCTGGCGCACAGCGACAATCCCGAAGTGAAGAAGATGGCGCCCGCTCTGGTGCGCGCGCTCGACCGCGCCATCGCGCTGTGCTCCGACACGCTCAATTTCACGCGCGAAGGCCCGGACAAGCCGGAATATTCGCGCTTCCCCCTGGCCGAGCTGCATGGCGAAGTGGGCGAGGGCCTCGGCAGGTATCTCAACGGCACGGCGGTGCTGAGGGCCGATTTCGCCGACGACTTCGCGCTGACCGCCGACCGCGGCCAGCTCTACCGGGTGATCCACAACCTGGCGGAGAACGCCCTGCAGATGGGGGCGCACAATGTCGCCGTGCGGGCCCGCCGCGCCGAAGGCAAAGTCGAGATCGAGGTGGCCGACGACGGCCCCGGCCTGCCGCCCAAGGCGCTGCTGAGCCTGTTTGTGCCGTTCAAGGGCTCCGTGCGGTCGGGCGGCACCGGCCTTGGCCTCGCCATCGCGCGGGAGCTGATGCGGGTGCAGGGCGGGGACCTCAGGCTCGCCAACAACGACGCCACGGGTGCGACCTTCCTGCTCGAGCTGCCGGACCGGCAGGCGGCCTAGCCGAATGCCCGGCGGCAGCGCTGGATGGGAGGGTCGGCCGGGAAGCTTGGCTGGGCTTGCCTTGCACCCCGCAAGCCGCTTATTTTGCGCCGGCTTGACGCTGCCGGGGCTCGAACTATGGAACAGATTTCAAAAGTCGGAATCGTCTTTGTGTTGGGGGTTTTCGCCGTCCTGTCGCTGATCGTGGCGGCGGGCGGCCATCAGAATTTCCAGTACTGGGCCGGTCTGGGCTTCTTTGTCGCCTGCGTTCTTCTCGCCTTTTATGCCGTCCACCAGTTGACCGCCGGCCACGGCAAGGCCTCCGATCATCACTGAGACCGGAGCTTTTCCGCTCCTCGCCTGTTTCCTTCGTTGAGGTTGGGACTGCAGCCAAACCGTGCTAGCATTTCCAGCGTCGAGCGATGGTGGCGCGTTTCTTCCGCTTGCCCGCGCCCCTTCGCCAGTCCGGCCCGCATTCATGGAGGCAAGGATGGGCGAGACGCAGACCAGGGAGGCCGTGGGCCTCTTCCACGACGAAGCCACGCTGCAGGACGCCGCCGACGAACTGCTGATCAACGGCTTCAACCATGCCGACCTCTCGCTGCTGGCGGGGCACCGGGCGGTGGAGGCGCGCCTCGGCGGCATGTTCGAGCGCGTCGCCGACCTCGAGGACAATTCCGGCGTCGCCTTCCAGGCGTTTGTCGACAGCGATTCGCGCACCGAGGGCAAGGGCGCGCTGGTGGGCGGGCTGTTCTATGTCGGGGCCATCGCCGCGGCCGGCATGGTGGTGGCGTCCGGCGGCACCATCGCGGCGCTCATCATCGGTGCCGCCGCGGGCGGCGGGGCCGGCGGCCTGATCGGCGCCGCCCTGGCCGGCTTCCTCGGCAAGCATCACGCCCACGCCTTGCAGCAGCACCTCGACAAGGGCGGCCTGCTGCTGTGGGTCCACACCCCCGACGAAGCGCATGAGCGCAACGCGGTCGAGATCCTGCGCCGCTGCGGCGCCGAGGATGCCCATGTGCACGCGCTGCCCAGGCCCGACTACGCCGCCATCGGCGGCGTCTCGAAGCAGCTCAGCTTCATGCGAATGATGGGCCTGTAGCGCCCACTCCCTAGGCTCCTCCATTCGTCATGGCCGTGCTTGGCACGACCATGACGCAGTATGAGGGCGCCGGTCGTGCGACGGGCTGCTCAATCCACCTGCAGCAGCAGTGCCTTCAGGTACGCGCTCTCGGGCAGCATCGGATGCACCGGGTGGTCGGGCGCCGCGCCGGTCGCGTAGAGGATGCGTCCGGAGCGGCCGGCTTCGTGCAGGCCGCGCGCGACCTGGGCGCGGAACTCCTCCGCCGGCATGTGGTGCGAGCAGGAGGCGAGGAACAGGAAGCCGCCGGTCCTGACCCGCGCCGCGCACAGGCGGGCCAGCTTGCGATAGGCGCGGCCGCCCTGGTGGAAGTCCTTTTTCGATTTCACGAACGCCGGCGGGTCGGCCATCACCAGCCCGAAGGTGCGATGCGCGGCGCCGGCCTGCTCCAGGAACTCGAAAGCCTCGGCGGTCTCTGTTGAAAAGCGGCCGCCGGCGTCGTTGAGCGCCGCGGCGCGGCGCGCCAGCGCCAATGCCGCTTCCGAGCGGTCGACGCTCAGCACCGACTTCGCGCCGTGGCGCGCGGCCTGCACGCCGAACCCGCCGCTGTAGGCATAGAGGTCGAGCACGTCGGCATCCTTTGCGAATCCGGCGGCGAGCAGCCTATTGTCGCGCTGGTCGTAGAACCATCCGGTCTTCTGCCCCTCGGCCAGGTCGGCGAGGAAGCGCGCCCCGTGTTCCCGCAGTTCGATCGCGCCGTCGAGCGTTCCCTTCACGATCCGATGCGTGGGCGCCAGGCCTTCCAGGCCGCGCGCCGGGCTTTCGCCGGAAATCACGATGGTGCGCGGCTTCAGCAGCCGGTCGAGCGCGCCGGTCAGCGCATCGATCAGGCGGTCGGCTCCGGCGGCGTTCGGCTCCACCACCACCACGTCGCCGAAACGGTCGATGACGCAGCCGGGAATGCCGTCGGCCTCCGCGTGCACCAGGCGGTAGAACGGCACGCCGATCAGCCGCTCGCGCAGCGCAAGCGCGCGTTCCAGTCTGCGGCGCAGGAAGGTCTCGTCGATCGCACGGTCCGCATCGCGCGTCAGCAAGCGCGCGGCGATCAGCGAATGCGGATTGAAGAAGGCGGCACCCAGCGGGCGCCCGTCGGCGCGCAGAACGCTGACCACGCCGCCGGGCGGCAGCGATTTGGCGGCCGCATCCATCGCCAGCTCGTTGGAAAAGATCCAGGGATGGCCGAGGCCGGCGCGCTTGTCGCCGCCGGGCTGCAGTTTGACGCGGGGGCGGTCATTGCTCATGCGGCCTCCTATTCGCCGAGTGCGAGGCCGTCGCGCCGCGGGTCGCTGGCGCCGATCATCGTCCCGTCCTTGAATGCGACGATGTTGAGGCCGCTTTTCAGCTCCACCTCCTTGACCTCATGGCCGAGCGCTTCGAGCGGAGCGCGCAGATCGACTGCGCTGCTGCCGGCCTCGATCAAGGTCGGTCCGTTGCGATTGAGCACGTGCGGTGCGGCCGCCGCCGCACCGGGCGAACGGCCCCAATCGATCATCTCGACCAGGGCCTGCGCCACATAGCCGATGATGTTGGGCCCGCCCGGCGAGCCCAGCGCGATCGCCGGCATGCCGTCCCGGTCCAGGACGATGACCGGCGTCATGGAGCTGCGCGGCCGCTTCCCGGCCTCGACCCGGTTGGCGACCAGCCTGCCCTCCGCGGCCGGCATGAAAGAGAAGTCGGTCAACTGGTTGTTGAGCAGGAAGCCGGCCGCCATGCGGTGCGAACCGAACGCCATCTCGACGCTGCTGGTCATGCTGACGATATCGCCGGCGCTGTCGACGATGACGAAATGCGAGGTGGAAACCGGTTCGAACTGCCGCTCGCTTGCTTGCGCGACGATCAGCGGATCGGCCGGCTTGCCCGGCTGCGCCTCGCCGATCGTGCGGTCGCCGCGGATCTGGCCGGCGCGCGCCTTGAGGTAGGCGGGATCGAGCAGCGCGGCGGTCGGAACCCGCACGAAATCGGTGTCGCCGACATACCGGTTGCGATCGGCGAAGGCAAGCCGGCTGGCCTCAGCCATCAGGTGGAACGCCTGCACACCGTCCGGCTCCATCGGCGCCAGGTCGAAGTTCCGCAGGATGCCGAGAATCTGCAGCAGGGCGATGCCGCCCGACGTCGGCGGCCCCTCGCTGCAGACCTCGAACGCGCGGTAGGGCGCGCACAACACCTCGCGCTCGCGCGCGCGGTAGTCCAGCAGGTCTTTGGATGACATGCGCGTCGTGCCGTCGTCATTCACCCTGGCGAGAATCGCCTCGGCGATCGGACCGCGATAGAACGCATCGGCGCCGTCCCTGGCCAGGATGCGCAACGTCCGAGCATAGGCGGGATTGCGCAGGATCGTGCCCGCGGGCCAGGGCTTGCCGCCAGCATCGTAGAAATACGCGCGGGCGGCGGGATCGCGCATCAGGTCGTGATCCTCGGCGAGAGTCGAGGCGAGCTGGCGCGAGACGACGAAGCCGTTTTCGGCGAGATCGATCGCGGGCTGCAACAGATCCGCCCAGGGCAGGCGGCCTTCGCGCCGGTGTGCGAGCTCGAGGACGCGCAGCACCCCGGGAACGCCGACGGAGCGGCCGCTGAGCGCCGCCGTCCTGAAATCGAGCGGCTTGCCGTCCTCATCGAGGAAGAGGTCGCCGCGCGCGCTTCTGGGCGCCGTCTCGCGGCCGTCGAGCGCGGTCAGCTTGCGCGTGACACCGTCCCAGTGCAGCAGGAACGCCCCGCCGCCGAGGCCGGAGGATTGCGGCTCCACCAGGCCCAGCACCGCCTGTGCCGCCACCGCCGCGTCGGCCGCGCTGCCGCCCTGGCGCAGGATCGCCAGCGCGGCCTCCGACGCGTCAGGATTGGCGGTCGCCACCATGAAGCGGATGCCGGTCGCTTCTCTTGCGGTCGGGATGGCGCTGGGGATTGCGGCGGGCGGCACGTCGGGGCCGCTGCAGCCGGCCGCGAGCACGCCAAGGGCAAGCAGCACGGAAACCGGCCGCCTCCAGCCAATCCGCAGCCGCTTCGTGCGAAATTCGTCCTGCATGGTCCGGCGATGATCGATGGTTCGGCGTTCTTAGCGGCTTCGCGGGGCGAGGGGAAGCGCGCCAACGCCGCCGGATTGCCTATTGTGCGCCGCAGCAATTCCGTGGAAGATTGCGTCCTCCAGGGAATCTGGTGGGAGCTGGGCATGAGCGTTCACGGCGGGACAGCGGACGGCGGCCATTCCAAGGGAACCGGCGCCAGGATGACTCGGATCAGCGTGCCGGAGCTGGTGGCGCGCAAGGGCAAGGACAAGATCGTCTGCCTGACCGCCTATACGACCCCCATGGCGCGGGTCCTCGACCCCCATGTCGACCTGCTGCTGGTTGGCGATTCGCTCGGCAACGTGATCTACGGCTTCGACAGCACGCTTCCGGTCACCCTCGATATGATGCTGGCGCACGGCGCCGCGGTCCGGCGGGGCTCGGAGCGTGCCTGCCTGGTGGTCGACATGCCGTTCGGCTCCTATCAGGAGAGCACGGAGCAGGCGTTCCGCAGCGCCGCGCGGCTGATGAAGGAGACCGGCTGCTCCGCGGTGAAGATGGAGGGCGGACGCGACCTCGCGCCGACCGCCGAGTTCCTGACCCGGCGCGGCATTCCGGTGATGGGCCATGTCGGGCTGATGCCGCAATCGGTCAACACGCTCGGCGGCTACCGCGCGCGCGGCCGCGCCAGCGACGAGGCGGCCGGAGTCATGGCCGATGCGGTCGCGATCGCCGAGGCCGGGGCCTTCGCGGTGGTGGTCGAAGGCGTGCTGGAGCAGGTGGCGCAGGCCATCACCGCGCGCATCCCGGTTCCCACCATCGGCATCGGCGCCTCGGCGGATTGCGACGGACAGGTGCTGGTGGCCGAAGACATGCTGGGCCTGTTCGGCGCGTTCAAGCCGCGCTTCGTGAAGCGCTATGCCGAGCTGGCGGACGACATCGCCGCCGCCGCCGCGCATTACGCCGCCGACGTGCGCACCGGCGCGTTCCCCGGCCCCGACAACGTGTTCGGCAGCCTCAAGAAGTCGAGCTGAACGCCATCGCTGCGATGACGTACCGATCTCGCCTGTTAGAGCCTCCCGCCTCTCTTTTTTTTGCGCCTTCCCCCCTTGTGGGGGAAGGTTGCGGAGGCTTAGCGAGCACAGCGAGCTTAGCCGGAGCTGGATGGGGGGTAGCGCGCCGACAGGCGCGCGCGCTCGGCAGAGCGCAATTCTGGAAGCCGCAGCGCTGCACCACCCCCCATCCCTACCTTCCCCCACAAGGGGGGAAGGAGTTCAACGAGTTCTGCTGCCTGGTCCTGATCCCAGAAGTGGGAAGAGGCGGCTTTTTTCATGCCGCCGCTTGAGATCGTCCGCACCGTCGCCGACCTGCGCGCGGCGGTAACGCAGTTCCGCCGCAGCAGCGCGAGCGTAGGCCTGGTGCCGACCATGGGCGCGCTGCATGACGGCCACCTCACGCTCGCGCGCTCGGCCAGGCTCGACAACGCGCGGGTGATCGCGACCATCTTCGTCAATCCCAGGCAGTTCGGCCCGACCGAGGATCTGGCCCGCTATCCGCGCGACGAAGCGGCGGATGTCGCGCTGCTGCGCGAGGTCGGCGTCGATCTCCTGTTCGCGCCCGACGCGGGGGAGATGTATCCCGAGGGCTTCTCGACCGGCGTCGCGGTCGGTGGCCTGACGCAGCACCTCGACGGCGTGTCGCGGCCGCATTTCTTCGGCGGCGTCGCGACGGTGGTCGCCAAGCTGCTGCTGCAGGCGCTGCCCGACCGCGCCTATTTCGGCGAGAAGGATTTCCAGCAATTGCAGGTCGTGCGGCGCATGGCGCGCGACCTCGACATCCCGGTCGCCATCGTCGCCGTTCCCACCATCCGCGAGGCGGACGGCCTCGCGATGTCCTCGCGCAACCGCTATCTCTCGCCGGCGCAGCGCAAGATCGCGGGCGCGCTGCCCCAGGTGATGCACGACACCGTGGCCGCGCTGCGCGGCGGCGCGGCGGCTTCCCCGATCATCGCCGAGGCCAAGACGCGCCTGCACCAGGCCGGCTTCGACCGCATCGACTATCTGGATCTGTGCGACGAGAACTCGCTGCAGCCGATCCAGTCCGCGCGCGCGCCCTCGCGCCTGTTCGTCGCCGCGTACGTCGGCACGACGCGGCTGATCGACAACTGGCCGGTGGTTTGAAGCGGCGCTTGCTGTTGCCACCACTCATCCGTCATCCCGGCCTTGAGCCGGGATCCATTTTTCCGCTGCTCGTGCGCTTCAGGAATGGATCCCGGATCACGCCGCTGCGCGGCTCTCCGGGATGACGGATAGAAGATGAGCTTGCCTATTGCCCCTTCAGCTTGGCGATCGGCTGGATGAACTGGGGCTCGATGTCCCAGGGGAAATAGATCCAGGTGTCCTGGCTGACCTCGGTGACGAAGGTGTCGACCATCGGGCGGCCGGCGGGCTTGGCGTAGATGGTGGCGAAATGCGCCTTGGGCAACAGCTCGCGCACGAATTTCGCGGTCTTTCCGGTGTCGACCAGGTCATCGATGATGAGCCAGCCGGTGCCGTCGCCCGGCACATCCTTCAGCAGGCTGATCTCGCCCTGGGCGTGCTCGTCCGAATACGAGGTCATGCAGACGGTGTCGATCAGGCGGATGTCGAGCTCGCGCGCGATGATCGCCGCCGGCACCAGGCCGCCGCGCGTGATGGCGACGATGCCCTGCCATTGGCCGTTGTCAGGCCCCTGGCCGATCAGGCGCCAGGCGAGCGCCTTGGCGGTGCGGTGCAGTTCCTCCCAGCTCACCGGGAAGGTCTTCTGATAGGACGCGGTCATGGCTGTTCCTGAAACGGGATCGTGCGCTTCCCTTAGCGCGGCCTCGCGCCAGCGGCAAGCGGCCGCCTCCGCGCTTTGCGGAGTTTATCGGGGATAAGGCGGATTGTAAGGAATGCCTAGGCGCTCTGATCCTCGATGCGCACCAGATAGCAGCCGCTGATCCGCCAGGTGCCGTCGGGCTGCTTTTCCATGGTGTAGTAGGCGAGATAGGAGTGGCCGTCCGGGCCGACCACGAACACCTCCTGGGTGGGGCCGAACTGGCTGGCCTTCAGCTCTCGGAACTCGACCCCTTTGGGGCGATAGACCGGCTGATAGGCCTGGGTCACCATCTGGCTGAAGATCTGGGGGCTCTGGAACTTTTCTCGGATCGCGGGCGCGGCATAGGCGAAGGCCGCGGTCCAGTCGTCGATCCTGAAGGCCTCCATCTGGCCCTGGATCACGCGCTGGATCGCCACGGCGTCGGCCGGCGCGATGGCGTCGTCCGCCGCGGCTGCCGTGGCGCCGCCAAGGATGACGAGGGCAAGCACGATCGAGCGACGGAACAGGATGAGCATGGCCGCCTCCGGGCAGGACAAACGCATCATACGCCTTCCGGAAGCCTTACGCCGCTGCGCGCCCTTTGGATTTGGCGCAACGCCGCCGGGCGGAATTCGGTTCCGATCCGGCCCCGCACACTAGCGGACGTAGAGGCGGACTTCGTTGCTCTGGAGGCTCGGGTCGGCGACCTGGCTGAGGCTGATGCGGTCGCCCCGCACGCCCATGCCCAGCAGCGAGCGCAGCACCTTGTCGGCATCGACCCGCGCGGTCTCGGCATTCTGGGCCGCCTCTTCCGGCGTGGCACCGGCGGGCGCCGCCGCCACCAGGTCGAACCCCACGTCGGGCCGGCGGGCGAGCGCCGCGTTCACGGCCTCATGGAGCTGCTGCTCATAGTCGACCGATGGATTGTCGAAGCGGATGACGACGAACGGCCGCCCGCCGGCAAGGCCGGCTCCCGCGGCTCCAGGCGCGGCCGGGGGCTGCGCCGCTTGTTGCGCCGGCGTCCCGGAGCCTGCCGCGGCGCCGGCCGGCGCCATGTGGGCCAGATTGGCGCCCTCCTGCCCCAGGAAGTGGCTCTGGCTCAGGATCTCCTGCCGCAATCCGTCGAGCAGCTGGTCGAGCGAGGCGGAAGTCTGGGTCGTGGCATCCTGCAGGGTGATCAGCTGGCGGCGGTCTTCCGGCGTCGCGTCGGCGGCGGTGTTGGCATCGCCGATCGATTGCAGGAGATAGGCGGCGTAGGCCACGTTCTTTGCCACCTCGGTGGCGAGCGCGTTCATCTGGTCGAGATTGGCGGAGACCGCCCGCAGCTGCACCTGGGCGCGCTGCCAGGCGCCGGCATCGGGCGCTGCGGCGCCCTGCTGGCCGGCCCTCATCGTGCCGACGGTGATCTGGTAGCTGGCGACGCTCGCCTCGGTGTCGGTCTGCAGCTGCCGGCCGCGCTGGATCTCTTCCACCGCCGCCTGCTGCAGCTGCGCCAGATCGGCGCGGAACCGGGTGATACGTCCCCCGACCGAGGTGCCGCTCGGCGTGCCGAACTTGGAAGCGTCCAGGGGGATGATGGGAGCCGGCTGCACGGCGGTGGGCGCCTGGCCGGTGATGGAGGGGGCGACCGCGTCTTGTGCAAACTCGCAGCCGCCGAGCATCACGGCCACGGCCAACACTGCACAAAGCCTGGGTTTGTTCATTCTTGGCGGGGCCCCAATCCTGGCGGCCGTGTTGTCCACGGCCTTTCCTGCACAACCGTTTCGCAGTTTTTGCGTCAAGAATCAACCGCCTGGGCCTGTTGGCCCAGGCGTTCCGGAAGCCCTTGCGTACCCCGCACGGCTTCTAGTAGGTTCCGCCCTCGCGACGCGCCGGCCCCGCCGGAGCGTCCGCAAAGCCCGGCCCGCCGGCACCAATGCGCCCGTAGCTCAATTGGATAGAGCATCTGACTACGGATCAGAAGGTTAGGAGTTCGAATCTTCTCGGGCGCGCCATAACTCGCCGAAGCTACGATTTCATGCACGCAGCCACGTCAGAGCCCCACGGCAGAAATTCGCTGTCGTAGGGGGCGGTGTTCGGTGGCCTCGACGTTTGCATCAGCGCATCGTTCTTCGGTGTGAACAATGCATTGACCGCAAAGCAGTGGCTCTAACGCAGTCATTGGTCCTATGTGCCCCGCTGCGCTCGAGCGTCTGGCACGAGCTGTCACGGACTTCCGCGTACCCAATTTCATACCGCAGATGCCCGATAGCCATCTGCGAGCTCCCAGAAGGCGGTGGCAAATCGGGTCTAATCGGGTATTATTGGGTATGGAATCAGATATGCGGGCTCCCTCGTCATGAGGGAACCCAAGCTCGCACTCGGCCCCGACCTCGTGAAGCTCATCGCCGAAATCGATGAGTTCAAAGGGAGGTGGGAGGCCCTTAAGACGCTCTCGCCAGACCGCCTCAGCGCACTCCGCAAGGTGGCGACCATCGAGAGTGTCGGCTCCTCCACGCGCATTGAGGGGGCGAAGCTATCGGATGCCGAGGTCGAGGACTTACTATCGCGGGCGATCTCCATCAAATCCTTCAAGACGCGCGATGAGCAGGAAGTGGCCGGATACGCCGAGGCGATGGATCTCGTGTTCGAGGCCTATGCCGACATGCGCCTCACCGAGAACCATATCCGCCAACTTCACCAGACCTTGTTGCGTCACAGCGCCAAAGATGAGCGCCATCGCGGCTCCTACAAGACACTCTCCAACAATGTCGTGGCGCTCGATGCGGATGGGCGGGAGGTCGGCATCGTGTTCGAGACGACCTCGCCGTTGGACACGCCGCGCGAAATGGAAGCCCTCGTCGCCTGGACGCGCAAGGCGCTGGATGAGGAGGCGCTGCATCCGCTCCTCATCGTCGCCATCTTTATCGTG
>DASSBF010000022.1:0-62856 GCA_035699005.1 Dongiaceae bacterium | reverse complement strand
CCCGCTTACGAAGCGGATGCTCTACCGCTGAGCTACTACGGCGATCCAGGTGGAGAACGTGTCAGGCCGGCTTTGCGAAATGGTTAACCGGCCGAACGCGGCGGGACACTAGTTCACGAGCCGGGCGGCGTCAACCGAGGCGCCGATCGGCGCCGGCTGGGGTTGCCTGCCATCCGCGGGCGGCGGGGTACCCGCGCCGGCGGGCGCCCCGCTGCCGTGCGGGATCGGGCCGGGCGGCACGCCGGGCGCCGGCGGCGGCACGGGTGTATGGACCGCGGGCGGATGGGCGGCCGGAGCCGGCGCCTCCGCCGCGGGAAACTGATCGAGGACAGGCCCGCTGAGCGCCGCGCCCAGAGCCGCGCCTTGCCGCGCGGCGCCGCCGGTCGCGCGCCAGGCCAGGCTGTCGATCGCATCGCAGCGCGGGCAGCAGAGCTGCCAGCCCGCGGCTTCCGGCCCGCCGGCGCCCAGCGTGCCGCAGGTCTCGCACACCCAATCCATGCTGCCGCGCGCCTCGCCCGCCCGGTCGAGCCATTGCCGCTCGCCGATCGAGCCGGCGCCATGCTCGCCCGCCTCCAGCCGCGCCATGCGCCGGCAGGTGTCGGCGCTCAACCCCTCTCCCGCCTGTTCGATCTCGACCAGGCGCTCCAGATGCTTGCGCGCCTCGCCCCACAGCCGCGCGGTCAGCGCCGCGTCGGCGGCGATGCGATGGCTTTCCGCGTGCTCGGGATTCTGCCGCACCAGGCGCTGCACCCGTTGGGCGCGGTCCAGCGGCGTATCGCCGCCCACCGCCTCGAGATAGGCGCGGCCGAGCGCGGCGTGGGGCGCGTCGTCCCATACCTGCTCGATCAGCCGGGCGGCTTCCTTCGCCTTGCCCTGGCGCAGCAGCGCGCGGCAGGCGATGAGGCGCGCCGGCACGAACTCGCCCGGCTTGTCGCGCGTCAGCTTCACCGCCTCGCGCCCCAGAGCGAGCGCGCGCGCGGCATCGCCGCCGTCCACCAGGATCTGGCGCGCCTGCTCGGTCAGCAGGGCGGCGCGCCGGCGCTGCGCGGATTTCGGCGCCATCCCGCCGGCGCGGGCGAGCTGGCTGAGGCTATGGGTGGCGGCCTCGATCCTGCCGGACTTGACCTGGAGGCTGTGCGCGGTCTCGGCTGCCCAGGCGGCCTGCGGCGCGACCGCGCTTGCCTTCTCGGCATAGGTGAGGGCCGCCGCCTCGTCGCCGCGCTTGAGCGCGCCCATGGTGAGGCCGCGCAGGCCCAGCAGCGCGGTCTCCGGCGCCTGTGTCAGCCGGTCGAAATAGCGCTCGGCGCTGGCCTCGTCGCCGGCCAGCTGCGCCGCCTGCGCCGCCAGCAGCAGGGTCAGCGGCGGCTCGCCCAGCAGGTCGTGCGCGATCCTTGCCTGGCGGCGCGCCTCGCCCGCATCGCCGGCCGCGACCGCGGTCATGCCGCGGGTCAATGCGCGATAGCCCTTGGCCTTGCGCGAATTGGACAAGGCCATCGAGACGTTGCGCGGCGTGCGCAGGATGAGGCCGAGCACCCAGCCCACGAACTGCAGCACAAGGAACGCGACCACCACCAGGAACAGCGCCGCGCCGACATGCATGTCGACCCGGTAGCCCAGCCAGTTCAGCGTCACGCCGCCCGGGTGATAGGCGAAATAGAGCGCGATGATCAGCAGTCCCGCCAGCAGCGGGAAGTAGACCAGCAGCAGGCGCGAGAGCTTCACGTCAGTTCCCCGTCCCCGCGCCGCTCGCCGGTTCGGCACCGGTCGAAGCATCGGGCGAGGCCTGGGGCACCAGCGCGCGGGTCGAGATGTCGGCAAGCCGTGCCGCCGACTGTTCGATCGCAAGCCGCGCCTCGGCCTGGGAGAGCCACTCGGCCGCCGCCTCGGCCGCCAGCCCCTTCATCCCGCGCACCTCGGCGACCGCGCCGGAGAGGTCGCCCTCGCCGAGCTTGGCCTCGGCCCGCGCGAGGCGCGCCAGCGTGTCGTCGCCTTCGACATCCGGGCCGGTTGGGCGGACCGTGATGACCTCGGAGATGCTGTGGCCGAGGCCGCGCCAGAAGCGCTTGAGCAAGGTATCGTCGCTGGCTTCGCCCGCCAGATCCGCTTCGCCCGCGCGCGCGATCTCGGTGGTGGGGAAGCCAGCCGCGAGCTGCGAGAGCGTCGGCACCCCGGCCTCCGACAATGGACCCAAGCTGTCGATGATCGGCTTCAGGCGCGGGCGCAGCGCCTCGTCATTCCGCATCAGGTCGCCGAGCGTTGCGAGCTCCGCGGCAAAGCTCTTGTCGCCGGCGAGCGCGCTGCGCAGCTCGCCGACCGCGACAATCAGCGCCGCGGCACGCTGCTGCTCGCCGTTCTTGGGCAGGCTCGCGACCTGCTGGTCGAGCGCATCGACGCGCGGCGCCAGCTCTCCGACCTTGGCGTCGAGGCTCGACATCTGGTCGAGCCGCTGGGTGAGCGATGCGATCTGCTGCTTCAACGCCTCGTTCTCGCTGGTCAGCGCATCGATCCTGGGGTCGGGGGCGGCCGCCGCGCCGTTCGTGGAATCCGCGGGCTGTGCGTTCGCGATCTCGTCGATGCGCTTGCCGGTGTCGGCGAGCGCGCTTTCGAGCTTGCCCAGCCGGTCCTCGATCGGGCCGAGATCGGCGGCCGGCGCTTCGGACAACGTGGAGCTGCCGCTGGCGCCGCCGCGCAGCGAATCCAGCTCGGATTTCAGCGACGCCAGCTCCCGCTTCGCGGCGGCGAGCTCGGCGTTGAGCGGGTCGACCGCCGCGCCGATCGCCTGCTGCAGGGCATCGGCGTCGACGCCGGCCTGCACCTTTTCGGACAGCGCCTGGAGATCGCCCTGCAAGGCCGTGATGCGGTTGTCGGTCACCGGCGCGGATTGCTGCTCGACCCCCAGCAGGGCGCTGACCTGCGGCTGCCAGAGCGGCGCCGTCACCACCACGCCCGCCGCCGCGATCAGCATCAGCACGAGATACAGCAGCATGGAGCCGCCCCCGGCGCGCTGGCGGCGCTCGGCCTTCGCCTGCTGGGCCTCGCCTGCCATGCGCTGGGCACGGGCGGCGGCGACCGCCTCCGCCATCCGGTTGGGATTGGCCGCGCTGTCCGCCGCTGCGTCGGCGGGGCGCTCGCCCGGCGGACTCCCCTCCGGATTTTCCGGCCGCTGGGATGGCTCGGCCATTTCCGCTCCTTTGCTGCGGGCAGCATCCACCAGGGTCAGCATCGATGGCAAGTCCGGCCGGTCCGCGATCTCGATGCCGGCCCAGCCCAGGTTGCCGATCTCGCGCGCCACCGCGGCGCTGAGGCAAAGCGCCTGGATGCGGGCCAAAGGCGGCGCGCCGGCCGACTGCCACAACTGGCCGAAGGTCGCCGCCGTGCGCGGCGAGAACAGCAGCACCGCGTCGATCCCGCCCAGCGTCAGGTTGGCGCGGGTCTCCGCCGACAAGGCTGTCGCGATCTTCGCTTCGTAGAGCTGCGCCCTGCGCACGCGGTAGCCGAGTCCCTCCAGCCGCGCCTTGAGGTCGCCCGCCGTCACCGTGCCGGCGGCGTGGAACAGCATCCCGTCCTCCGCCTTCAACCGGTCCACGACCAGGGCCGCCAATGCTTCGAGGTCGCCCTTCGCGCTTTCCACCGCCGTGAAGCCGGCCAGCCGCGCCGCCTCGGCCGAACCGTCGCCGACGGTGAAGGCCTTGAGGTCGCGGCGCGGGCTGAGGGCGGCGAACGCGCGCACGCCATTGGCGCTGGTGAACAGCAGCGCCTGTACGCCGTCGAGCTCGATCGCGGCATCCTTGAGGTGCGTGATCTCGAGCAGCGGCTCGATCAACACCTCGACACCGCGCTCCCGCAGCGCGTCGGCCAGCGGCCTGGCATCTTCGATCGGACGGGTGATCAGGATACGCATCGGTCACACTCTAGCGGAGGAAATGCGGAACTGGCGCCAGGAAAAAGCGCGCCCGGAAACCTCATGCCAGGAAATCCGGTCCGGCCATGTCCTTGAGCCGGCGGCCGGCCTCGGTGCCCAGGTCTATGGCGGCCACCATCGGGCCGGACGCTTCCCGGCGGTGCACCTTCGACCCGTCGGGCAGGGAGATCAAGGCGCGCAGATGCAGGCGGTCGCCGGCGAGTTCCGCGAACGCCGCGATCGGCGTGCGGCACGAGCCATCCAGGACCGCGAGGCAGGCCCGCTCGGCCGCGACCCGCGCCGCCGTGGCGGGATCGTTCAGCGGCGCCAGCAGCGCGTTCACGCGATCGTCGCCGGCGCGGGTCTCCAGTCCGATCGCGCCTTGCGCGACCGCCGGCAGGATCTCGTCGACCGAGAGGATCGCGGTCGCCGCGGCCTCCTTGTGCAGGCGCTTGAGGCCGGCGAGCGCAAGCAGGGTCGCGGCCGCATCGCCGCGCTGTACCTTGGCGATGCGCGTCTCCACGTTGCCGCGCAGCGGCACGATCGATACGTCGGGCCGCAGCGCCTTCACCTGCGCGGCGCGGCGCAGCGAGGCGCTGCCCACCACCGCATTGCGCGGCAGGGTGGCGATCGAGCTGCCCGCGGTCGCGATCAGCACGTCGCGCGCATCCTCGCGCGGCAGCAGGCAGTCGATGACGAGGCCGTCGGGCAGCCAGGTCGGCACATCCTTCATGGAATGGACCGCAAGGTCGATCTCGCCCGCCAGCAGCGCCTCCTCGATCTCCTTGGTGAACAGGCCCTTGCCGCCGATCTCGTTCAGCGGCCGGTCCTGCACCGTGTCGCCGGTGGTCCTGATGACGCGGATCTCGATCGCGCCGGGCGCGGCGAGCGCCGGGTGCGCGGCGATCAGGCGCGCGCGCGCCTCGTTCGCCTGGGCGAGCGCCAGGGGCGAGCCGCGCGTGCCGATGCGCACCGTGGCTTGGTTGCTATCCGATTGAGATATCGCCATAAGAGGACTGCATAAAGGTCGGAAACCGGGAATGCAACCGCGCCCCATGATCGTCCTCGGCATCGAATCGAGCTGCGATGAAACCGCCGCCGCCTTGGTTGCGGACGACAGGCGCATCCTCGCGGACCTGGTGGCGGCGCAGCTCGAGGATCATCGGCCCTATGGCGGCGTGGTGCCGGAGGTCGCGGCGCGCGCCCATCTCGATCGCCTCGACAAGCTGGTCGGCCAGGCGATGCGCGAGGCGGGCATCGGCTTCCGCGATATCGATGCGGTGGCGGCGACCGGCGGGCCGGGGCTGATCGGCGGCGTCATCGTCGGCGTGATGACCGGCAAGGCGATCGCCCTGGTGCACGGCAAGCCGTTCATCGCGGTCAATCATTTGGAAGGCCACGCGCTGACCGCGCGCCTGACCGACGATACGGCGTTTCCCTATCTGCTGCTGATGGTCAGCGGCGGCCATTGCCAGCTGCTGGTCGTCGAAGGTGTCGGCCGCTATCGCCGCCTTGGCTCCACCATCGACGATGCGGCAGGCGAAGCCTTCGACAAGGCGGCGAAGCTGCTGGGCCTTGGCTACCCAGGCGGCCCGTCGATCGAGCGCGCCGCGCGCGCGGCGGCGAGGCCGGTCATGGATCTGCCGCGCCCGATGAAGGGGCGCGCGGAGCTCAACTTCTCGTTCTCGGGATTGAAGACGGCCCTGCGCCACAAGGTGGAGGAGCTTGGCCCGCTCGGTGACGAAGCGCGCGCGAATCTCGCAGCCGGGTTCCAGACGGCGGTGGTGGAAAGCCTGATCGACCGGACGCGGCGGGCGATTGCCGCTGCGCGCGCCAGCCATCCGGCCCTGGTGGCGCTGGTGGTGGCGGGCGGCGTCGCGGCCAATTCCATGTTGCGCGCGGAATTGGAGAAATGCGCGCGCGAAGCCGGACTTGCCTTCGTCGCGCCCCCGCAGCGCCTCTGCACCGACAATGCCGCGATGATCGCCTGGGCCGGGCTGGAGCGGTTCCGGCTCGGCGAACAAAGCCCGCTCGATTTCGCGCCGCGCCCGCGCTGGCCGCTGGACGAAGCCGCGCCGAAGCTGGCCGGCGCGGGGGTGAAAGCATAGTTTCGTTCTTAGTACCGTCATCACCGGGCGAAGGCCCGGTGATCCAAGTTGCTTGGGTTGCCGGGTCAAGCCCGGCAATGACATAGAGAGGAGAAACACGATGCTCTATGCCATCTATTGCAGGGACAAGTCCGGCCACCAGCAGACCAGGCTCGACAACCGGCCTGCGCACCTCGAGTATCTGCGGAGGTTCGATGGCCAGCATGTCTGCACCGGGCCGCTGGTCAGCGACGACGGGCAGGGGATGGTAGGCACGCTGCTGGTGATGGAGTTCGCGGACCGGAAGGCCGCCGAGGATTTCGCCGCCAACGATCCTTACGCCAAGGCCGGCCTGTTCCAGAGCGTCGCGATCACCCCGTTCCGCAAGGTCTTCCCGCAAGCCTGAGAGGGACTCATGAACTACTGGCTGATGAAATCCGAACCTTCGTCCTATTCGTGGGACCGGCTCGTGAAGGACAAGAAGACAAGCTGGAACGGCGTGCGCAACTTCCAGGCCAGCGCCAACCTCAAGGCCATGAAGACCGGCGACCGCGTGTTCTTCTACCACTCCAACGAGGGCCTCGCCGTGGTCGGCATCGCGGAGGTCTCGAAGACCTACTACCCCGACCCGACCGACAAGACCCAACGCTTCGGCATGGTCGACATCAAGCCGGTCCAGCCCTTGAAGACGCCGGTCGCCCTGGCCGATATCAAGAAAGATATCGAGCTCAAGGACATGGTGTTGGTGAAGAACTCGCGCCTCTCCGTGCAGCCGGTGACGCCGGAGCAGTGGAAACATGTGTGCGCGCTGGGCGGGGTGAAGGGGTAGCGAACACACGGCGCTTGCCGTAAAGCGTGCCTTGACACTTTACGGCAAGCGCGCTAGCCTTCCGTATGAAAATCGGCAATGTCCGACATAGAGGGCTGAGACGATTCATCGAAAAGGATGATGCCGCTGGGCTTCCAGCGAAGTTTGTAGAGAAAATCCGAAACATGATCTCGTTCCTCCAAGAGATGGAACGAATCGAGGAGTTGCAGAGTATCCCCAGTTGGCGCGCTCACCAATTGACGGGCGACAGAAAAGGCGGATGGAGCCTCACGGTTTCGGATTGATGAAGTCGAGCTCGAGATTGTCGATCTCGACTACGAGGGCTATCACTAGGAGAGTGCATGTTACGCATGATGCGGCCAAGCCATCCCGGACAGTTTATTAAGATGGAAGTGATCGAACCGCTTGGACTCTCTGTAACGGAAGCGGCCAAAATTCTTGGCGTTACCCGTCCAGCCTTGTCCGCTCTCTTGAACAGCCGGGCGGCCTTGTCGTCGGAAATGGCGCTGAGAATCGAAAAGGCGTTTGGTCTCAAGATGGATACCTTGTTGCGTATGCAAACCTCATTTGAGATCCACGAGACGCGGAAGCGGGAGCGCACCATCAAGGTCAAGCGCTACGTGCCGAAAGGCGATCGCGCGGCCTAGTTCGATTCCGGCGCACTCCAGCCTTCACAACGCCCTGATCTCGCCCTGCTGCTGCCGCTTCAGACCGATACAACACCTGTCACCGTCCGCTGACAGGGGCCTTCATGTCCGATTCCACCGCCGCCGGTTCGGGCTCGCCGACGCTGCAATCCTTGGCCCGTGCCGGGCGGCGCAGGTTCGGGGGCGGGTGGGAGGCGGCCAAGCGGGTCGCTTTTTTCATCCTCCTGGTGCTGATCATGCTGGTGCCGCTGGACATGGTCGACGGCGTGGTGCGGGAGCGCGCGGCGACCAAGGCCGAGGTCGAAGAGGAGATCGGCGCGCAATGGGGGCCGGCGCAAACCATCAGCGGGCCGCTGCTGGTGGTGCCCTATGAGGCAGCACACGTGCGCACGACGGCGGGCGGCCAGCAGTGGAGCTTCGTGGAGACGCACTACGCGATCTTCACGCCCGATGAACTAAAGATCACCGCCAAGAACCATGCGGAGAAGCGCCACAAAAGCATCTACGAGATGCTGGTCTATGGCGCGGAGGTGACGATCGCGGGCCGCTTCGCGACGCCCGACTTCGCCGCGCACGACATCGCTGCGACCCAGATCAAATGGCAGAACGCCACCCTGGCCCTGGGCATTTCCGGGATACGCGCGGTTTCCGCGGCGGTGCTGAACGCGGCCGGCGCCGATCGCGCGATCGAGCCTGGCATGCCGTCCTATTATCCATTCTCCGACGGCATCCGCGCCGCCGTGCCGATGGAGACCATCGGCGCGATTGCACAGCCGTTCGACTTCACCTTCACGCTGGCGCTGAACGGGCGGGGCACGCTCGGCTTCCGGCCGCTGGGCAGGCAGACCGAGATCGCGGTCGTCAGCGACTGGCCGCATCCCAGCTTCACCGGCGCCCCGCTGCCGGCCAGGCACGACATCGCGCCGGACGGCTTCACCGCGGCCTGGTCGATCTCGTACATCGCGGCCGGCACGCCGCTCTCCTGGCTGGCGGACGAATATCGGCTGGATCCTGACCGCACCGCGAACGTCGGCGTCGCTCTGGTGGAGCCGGGCGATGTGCATCAGCAGACCGACCGGATCGTGAAATACGGCATCCTGGTCATCGGCCTCACCTTCGGCACCATGTTCGCGGTGGGCGCGCTGCAGCACGACCGCGTGCACCTGGTGCAGTACTTGCTGATCGGTGCGTCGATCGCCCTGTTCTACCTGCTGCTGCTGTCGCTCGCCGAGCAGATGGATTTCGCGCTCTCGTACCTGGTGGCCAGCCTGGTCGATATCGCGATCGTCGCCTGCTACGCCGGCGCCACCATCCGCCGCCTGATGGGCTGGGCGGTCGGCGCGATCCTCGCGCTGGTCCACGCCTACATGTACGTGCTGCTGCGGATGGAGAGCTACGCGCTGCTCACCGGCACCGTCGGCCTCCTGGCCGCGCTGGTCGCAATCATGATCGTCACGCGCAAGGTCGACTGGTTCGCGCTGGGCGAAGCGCGGGGCGAGACGGCCTAGAGGCAGCCTGCGACACCGAGACGCTCCCTATCCCGGGCCTGTCCCCGCGCGCGGCAGTCGGCCTCGAAAGCGCCGATGAACGCCAATCCTGCCAGGCTGTTGGCGTACCGGCAGGCACCCCTGTCTTGCCCTTTCACCGCCGCCTTGTTACGACTTTGGTCTAAGCAAGAACCGGCGGCGCCGGGGCTAGAGTACGGCGCCCGCAGGAATGTCAGGGAGTGCCAGCGATGTCCGAATCCCAGATCTTTCCCGTTCCCCCCGAGGCCGCGAAGCGCGCGCTGATCGACGCCAGGAAGTACGAGGAGATGTACCGCCGCTCGCTCACCGACAATGCCGGCTTCTGGGGCGAGGCCGGCAAGCGCGTCGACTGGATCAAGCCCTACACCAAGGTGAAGGATGTCAGCTATACGGGCGATGTGCACATCCGCTGGTACCATGACGGCACGCTGAACGCCTCCGTCAACTGCCTCGACCGGCACCTCGCCGGGCGCGGCGACCAGACCGCGATCATCTGGGAGGGCGACGACCCGGGCGAGAGCAAGCACATCACCTACCGGCAGGCGCATGCCGAGGTGTGCCGCATGGCGAACGTGCTGAAGGGCTTGGGCGCCAAACGCGGCGACCGCATAACGATCTACATGCCGATGATTCCCGAAGCGGCCTACGCGATGCTGGCCTGCGCGCGCATCGGCGCCATCCATTCGGTGGTGTTCGGCGGCTTCTCGCCCGACAGCCTGAAGGGGCGCATCCAGGACTGCGATTCCAACATCGTCATCACCGCCGACGAAGGCCTGCGCGGCGCCAAGAAGATCCCGCTCAAGGCGAATGTCGACGAGGCGCTCAAGACCTGCCCCTCGATCAAGAAGTGCCTGGTGGTGCGGCGCACCGGCGGCAAGATCGACTGGACGCCGGGCCGCGACCACTGGTGGCACGAGGAATCGCCGAAGGTCTCCGCCGAGTGCAAGCCGGAGGAGATGGCGGCCGAGGATCCGCTCTTCATCCTCTATACCTCCGGCTCGACCGGCAAGCCGAAGGGCGTGCTGCACACCACCGGCGGCTATCTGGTCTATGCCGCGCTCACCCATAGCCAGGTGTTCGACTATCACGACGGCGATGTCTACTGGTGCACGGCGGACGTGGGCTGGGTCACCGGCCACAGCTACATCGTCTACGGCCCGCTCGCCAACGGCGCGATCTCGCTGATGTTCGAGGGCGTGCCGAACTACCCCGACGCCTCGCGCTTCTGGCAGGTGTGCGACAAGCACAGAGTCAACATCTTCTATACCGCGCCGACCGCGATCCGCGCCTTGATGCGCGAGGGCGAGGCGCCGGTGCAGAAATGCAAGCTGGATTCTCTGCGCCTGCTGGGCTCGGTGGGCGAGCCGATCAACCCCGAGGCCTGGCTGTGGTACCACCGCGTGGTGGGCAAGGGCCGCTGTCCGATCGTCGACACCTGGTGGCAGACCGAGACCGGCGGCATCCTGATCTCGCCGCTGCCGGGCGCGACCGCGCTGAAGCCGGGCTCCGCCACCAAGCCCTTGTTCGGCATCCAGCCCGTCATCGTCGACGGCGACGGCAAGGTGCTGGAGGGCGCGTGCCAAGGCAATCTCTGCATCGCCGATTCCTGGCCGGGCCAGATGCGCACGCTCTATGGCGACCACAAGCGCTTCGCCGAGACCTATTTCAGCACCTATCCCGGAAAGTATTTCACCGGCGACGGCTGCCGGCGCGATGCCGACGGCTATTACTGGATCACCGGCCGGGTGGATGACGTGCTCAACGTCTCGGGTCACCGCATGGGCACGGCGGAGGTGGAATCCGCGCTGGTGGCGAACCCCAAGGTGGCGGAGGCAGCCGTGGTCGGCTATCCGCACGACATCAAGGGCCAGGGCATCTACGCCTACGTGACGCTCAAGGTCGGGGTCGAGCCGAGCGAGACGCTGCGCAAGGAGCTGGTGCAATGGGTGAGGAAGGAGATCGGCCCGATCGCCCAGCCCGACCTGCTGCAATGGGCGCCCGGCCTGCCCAAGACCCGCTCCGGCAAGATCATGCGCCGCATCCTGCGCAAGATCGCGGAGAACGACTCCAGCAACCTCGGCGACACCTCGACCCTGGCGGACCCGACCGTGGTGCAGAGCCTGGTGGATAATCGGATGAACCGGGGGTAGCGGCGGGACCGAGCCTCTCTCTTGGATAGTTTTCGCGCAGCGCCCCCACCCTAACCCTCCCCCGGCTCGGGGGAGGGGATTACACTCTCATCTCCGCTCTTCTCCCTCCCCCAAGTTGGGGGAGGGTCGAGGTGGGGGTTGTTCTCTCCGCCGAAGGTCTTATCAAGCAATGTCTGATTCCGCTCTCTTCTCCGCGCTCAGCCAGATCACCACCGCTACCATCACCACGGTGCTGTTGAAAAAGGGCATCCGCCGCATCTGGATGAAAGGGCCGCGGCCGTTGGCGGAGGGGCAGCAGCGCATCGCGGGGCGCGCCTTCACAATGCGCTTCGTGCCGGCGCGCGAGGACCTGGCGACCCCGGCGTCCTGGTCCAGCCCACGCTCGACCCGCGCGGCGATCGAGGAGATGCCGGTTGGATGCGTCGCGGTGATCGACGCCATGGGCGTGACGGAGGCGGGCGTGTTCGGCGACATCCTGGCGCAGCGCATGAAAGTGCGCGGCGTCGCCGGCCTGGTGACCGACGGCGTCATGCGCGACAAGGAAGGCGTACTTGAGACCGGCCTTCCGGTGTGGTGCGCCGGCGCGGCCGCCCCCGCCTCGGTCGCGGGCCTCACCTTCGTCGGCTGGCAGGAGCCGATCGGCTGCGGCGGCTGCGCGATCCACCCCGGCGACGTGGTGGTGGCGGACGGCGACGGCGCGGCGGTGATTCCCGCGGCGCTGGCCGAGGAGGTCGCCCGCCTCGGCGCCGAGCAGGAAGAGCTCGAAGCTTGGATCATGGATGAAGTGAAGCAGGGCAAGCCGCTGCCCGGCCTCTATCCGCCGAACGACGAGATGCTGGCGCGCTACAAGGCAAAAAAGAAGGAGTAGCACGAGCTTCTCTTCCCCCCTTGTGGGGGAAGGATGCGGAGCCTTAGCGAACGAAGTGAGCTTAGGCGAAGCTGGATGGGGGGTGCCGCGGCACGATTGGCCCGAGATCGAGCACCGACAAGGCCCGCCGTCTGAGGACGCGTATTGGCCCAGCGCTCCATCTTTCTTTGTCTACCGTCGTGCGGCGGCACCCCCTATCCCAACCGTCCCCCACAAGGGGGGAAGGGGCTGACCGACCGCTTCTACTTGTTCGCGGTTCCCATTTGCAGTTCCCCTGCCTCGTCTCGGGGGAGGGGGACTACGGAGATTTGGCGAGCTACTGCGCCGCCGCCGCGCCTTTGGCCTTGTGCTCGGCGGCGGCGAGGGCGTTGTCCATATGGTCGAACAGCGGCTCCAGGCCCAGCCCTTCGCCGAGCTTGCGCGCGGCGGCGACTGCGACCGCAGCGCCGCCGAGGTTGCCGCCCTTGAAGCTCTGCGCCGCCTTCGCGATCTCGTCCAGCAGCTCGTGCGCATGCGGCGACTGCGCGACTTCGGGTCCGCCGATCAGCGCATAGAGCCGCGCCGGCAGGCTCTTGCCCTTTACGAAGATGTCGCCGATGGGGATCGCCGCGAAATCGGACGCCGCGTTGCGCGTCTGCTCGCCGATCAGGATGTCGAGGCCGAACCCCTTGCTCACGCCCTCGATGCGCGAGGCGAGGTTCACGTTGTCGCCGATCACCGAGTAGTTGAGGCGCTGGCGCGCGCCGAGATTGCCGACCAGCGCGTCGCCGGAATTGAGGCCGATGCCGATCATGATCAGCGTCGGGCTCTGGCCGGCCGCCTTCGCGCGCTCGGTCAGGCTCTTGTTGAGGATCGAGAGCCGCCGGCGCATTTCCAGCGTCGCGCGGCAGGCGAGCCGGGCGTGATCCGGCTCGTCCAGCGGCGCGTTCCAGAACGCCATGATGGAATCGCCGATATACTTGTCGATGGTGCCGCCATTCTCCATCACCGCCTCCGACATCGGCGTCAGGAAATCGTTGAGCAGCGCGGTCAATGCGGTCGCCTCCATCTTCTCCGAGATGGTGGTGAAGTCGCGGATGTCGCAGAACATGATGGTGAGGTTGCGCACCTCGCCGCCCAGCCGCAGCAGGCCAGGATTCGCCACGAGCCGCTTCACCATCGCGGGCGCGAGGTAATGGCTGAAGGTCTCGCGCACGCGCTTGCGCTCGACATCGGAGCGGCGGAACGACAGCAGCACGCCGGTGGTGAAGACCGCCAGCGCGCCGACCGACGGGTAGGCCGGATCGATCAGCCAGCCGACATGCAGGAACGCCCACCAGCCGAAGCCTGCGGCCAGGAGGACGCTGGCGCCGCCGAGGATGGCGCAGCCGAGCGGCCCCAGCCGCGGCAGCAGCAGCACCATCGCCCCGCCCAGGACCAGCAGCGTGAAGAACTCCAGGTCGTCCGCCCACAGCGGCCGTTCGATCAAGTCTCCGGTCAGGATCTGCTCGACCATCTGGGCATGGATCTCGACCCCGGGAATCGCCCGGACCAGAGGGGTGGAGCGCAGGTCCTGCAGGCCGGCCGCGCTCGTCCCCACGAACACGATCGCGCCGGCGACGTCCGCCGGCACGCCATAGAGGAACTTCCAGGCGGAGATGAACCGCTCCGGCCGGTGGCCGGTGTCGTAGAGCCACATCTGGGCATTCGGATCGGTCCGGATGTGCAGCTTGCCGATGCCGATTTCCCCGACGCCGGTCTTCCGCCGCAGGATGCTGGTGAAACCGCCGAAGGTGTAGGCCTGCGAGCCGGTGGATTTCACCAGGTAGGTGCTGGCCCCCAGGGCGACGCGCAGCGATTCGGCCACCAAGCTGGGATAGAGGTCATCGCCGGCCTGCAGGATCATCGGTACGCGCCGGACGATCGCGTCCCGATCCGGAACTGCGTTGATCGCGCCATTGCCGCTGGCGGCATTCTGCAGCAGCGGCAGCGCCGGGATCGCGCCGGGAAAGCCGTAGACGTTGTTGCGCGGGTTGACGCCGTAGTTCGCGAAGCCGCCCTTGGGCTTCACCTTCTCGGCCGGCGGCGCGCCGTCGGTCAGCACGACGCCCAGGACCACATTGCCGTCGCGCGCGAGTTCCTGCGCGAGCACGCGGTCGGGGTCGGCAACCCGCGTCGCGATCTCCTTGGTCAAGGGGTCGTCCGGCGCCAGGTTCCAGTTGCTGGAAACCCGCGCGGGCGCGGTGCGGTCTGGTTCCGCGAACACCATGTCGAACGCCACCACCGCGGCGCCCTGCTGGCGCAGCTTCGCCAGCAGCTGCGCGATCAGGCTGCGCGGCCATGGCCACTGGCCGAGCCGCTCGAGCGACTCATCGTCGATGTCGATGATCTTGACCGGCACCGGCTTGTATTCGCGCGGCTGCACGCGCTGATACTGGTCAAACACCAGGGCGCGCAGGTCGCCGAGGATCGGCGGGTCGGCCCAGCGCAACAGCAGCGCCACCGCCAGCACCAGGGCGGCCAAGGCAGGTTGCAGCCACTTGTCCATCGCGCTCCGGCGGCTCCCCTCAAACCGGGATGACGATCCCGGACATCCGCGGGACCCAGCGCGAAAATGAATGCCTGTTCATCTTCGATGTGACCCACGGCACCTTCTAGTGTATTTTACGACAATTGTATTGACCCGCGCGACAGTCGGGGCCGACTATTCGGTCTATCGCACCTTACCGGCAGGGGGCCACCATGCTTCGCATGGCTTGTCGCGTATGCGTAACCGCGATCCTTGGCGCGCTGACGGCAACGCCGGCGTTCGCGACCGGGATCGCGACCGTGACCGATGTCGTCAACGAGGGCTATCGCAGGCCCCCGGGCGATCAGGAACGCCGCGCCGCGCCGTCGGACGAGCTGGTCTCCGACGAAGCGCTGCGCACCAAGCGCGATTCCAGCATCGCGGTGAAGTTCATCGACGGCTCCGAGCTCAGCGTCGAGGCGCAGAGCGAGGTCGTGCTGTCCGACTACGTGTTCGATCCGCAGGCCGCGACTTCGACCGGAATCATCAACCTCAATGTCGGCCTGTTCCATTTCAACTCCAACCAGATCCCGGACGGCGGCCTCACGCTCAAGACCCCGGTCGCGACCATCGGGATCCGCGGCACCGAATTCCTGGTCACGGTGAAGGACGCGGCGACCATCGTCGACATTCTCGACGGCAAGGTGGAGGTGGCGCCGCTCGGCAAAGGCAAGCCGGTCACCTGCGAAGGAGGACAGAGCATCCTGGTGACGACCGCCGATTCCGATGCGGTGTGCGGCGACCTCGGCTCGTTCTCGACCGCCGCCGGGGAATCGCAGACACCTTCCCAGGGCAACACCAGCGGGCGCGACCGCCCGGATCACGAGTCCGGGCCGAGCGGCAGTCCTGGGGGGAACCCGGGCGGCAATCCCGGAGGCGGCGATCCGCGCGGTGGGGATCCAGGCGGCGGAGACCCGGGTGGCGGCGATCCCGGTGGAAATCCCGGCGGCAACCCCGGCGGCGGCCACACGAACCATTCTGGCCTCGGCGACGGAAGCAATCCTGGAAAAGGCCATGACAAGGGCCATGGCCATGGCGGCAACAATGGCGGCTCCAACAATCCGGGCGGCTCGAAGCATTAACGCCGTCGGAAACCCCGGCCTGCCGCGACTGTGGCATCGGTCACTTCCGCTCGATCCCATCCGATCCCATCTGTGAAACGCAGGAACGGAAGGGGAGGTCGTTAACCAATCGTTTCGATACCTGCGATTGTATCGAACTTTAGCATAATTCTATTGACCCTCCGACGGAGCGCGAAGGACAATCGCCGCGATCGCAACATTGTCCTGACAGAGGGCGACCATGGCACTCATGGCTTGTCGGCGGGTTGCGCAATGACGGTGCCGGGATGAAGGCACGGCCGGCCGCGATTGGGCGGGCCTGCGCGGAGACATCGTCAGGGGAAGTTTCGAACAATCGCTGATCGCCCAGCCCGAGGTTTCGGCCGCGCCATCGCGGCGGAGGCGGTCGGGATCAGGTCAGGAACGGACCGGGATCATGCGGCGCACGGGCCGACATCCATGCGGCGCGCCGGTTCGATCGTAATGGGGACGTGACGCACGCGAGAACAGCAGAGCGTGGAATGGCCGGGATCCACTGAACGACAGTGGAGCATTGGGACAGGCCAGCCGCACGCAAAACGCCAGCCAATGGCGTGACGAGCAACGGGTGTTTACGATTTGGAGGGAAGGATGAAACGGAAACTGGCGTACCAAGCCTGCTATGTCATCGCGGCATTGTGGGCCCTGCCGCAGGCCGCCAGCGCCGCCGGCATAGCGACCGTCGTGGACGTGGTGAACGAAGGCTACCGGACGCCGCCGGGCGCCGACGAGGTCACGGCCAAGTCCGCGGACGAGCTGGTGCAGAACGAGGCGCTGCGCACCGAGCAGGAATCGACCATCCAGGTCAAGTTCGTCGACGGCTCGGAGCTGAGCGTCGAGCAATCGAGCGAGATGGTGCTGTCCGACTACGTGTTCGACGGCTCGGCCAGCTCCGGCCTCATCAACCTCAACAACGGGCTGTTCCACTTCACCTCGAACGGCCAGAACGACCAGGGCGTGAAGCTGCGCACCCCGGTCGCGACCATCGGCGTGCGCGGCACCGAGTTCCTGGTCCATGTCGACCGGGACGAGGCGACCATCATCGACATCCTCTCCGGCGCGGTCGACGCGACGCCGCACGGAACCGGCAAGCCCATCACCTGCTACGAAGGCCAGAGCATCCTGATCGCCAGCGCGGACGACGATGCGATGTGCGGCGACATCGGATCGTTCTCGACGGCGGCCGGGCCGGCCAACAACGATGGTCCGGACGGCGGCTCGCACGGCGGGAACGGCGACAAGAACGGCATCCAGAATGCGCGCAGCCTGCCGGAGCCGCCGGAGCCGGAGCCGCCGGTCGACGAAGGCGGCGGCGGCAATGACTATTGCGGCGAGTGGGGGGACAACTACTACAATGCCCGCTCCAAGGACGGCAGCGGCGGAAACCAGCATTCGCTCTGAGGGGCGGCGTCCGCGAGCGGACGCGCTCGATGGGTTGAATGAAGCAATGGGCGGAGCTCGTTCTCCGCCCATTGCACGTTTCGCGACACGGTCCACCCGCATCGGGACAGACCGCTCTCACTTGGCACGATCGCAATCGAGACCATCCCGTCACGCGCACGATTCCGTGAGTGTGATCATCTTCATAGCAATCGATCGCCTCTTCACCTCATATCCCGCCCGCTGCGCCGGCGCCTGAGCCGGCGCCGCAAGCATTCGGGCTTGGCGGCTGGATGCGCGCGCCGGTCCAGGCCCGCACATTGGAGGGTTCCGTGAAGAGGCAATTGGCTTACCAGGTCTGCTATGTGATGGCGGCGGCCGCCGCATACGGCGGTGCCGCGCGCGCGGACGGCATCGCGACGGTCACCGACGTCGTGAACGAGGGCTATCGTACTCCGCCCGGCCACGAGGAGCAGGCGGCGCGCCGCGCCGATCAGCTGGTGCAGAACGAGGCGCTGCGCACCGACGAGGAATCCAAGATCGCCGTCACGTTCGTCGATGGCTCCGAGCTCAGCGTCGAAGCTGAGAGCGAGGTCGTGCTGTCGGACTACGTGTTCGACGGCGCGGTCAGCACGGGCCTCATCAACCTGAATGACGGCCTGTTCCATTTCACCTCGAACGGCAGCGACGACCAGGGCGTCCGGCTGAAGACGCCGGTCGCCACCATCGGCGTGCGCGGCACCGAGTTCCTGGTCCATGTCGACGGCGACGATGCGACCATCATCGACATCCTGTCGGGGATGGTGGAGGCACGGCCGAACGGCAAGGGCAAGCCGGTCACCTGCATCGGCGGGCAGAGCATCCTGGTCGCCGGCGCGGACCAGGACGCGATGTGCGGCGACCTCGGCTCGTTCTCGACAGCCGCCGGCTCGCACGGGCCGGACCGCTCGCCCGAGCCGGGCCATGGCGGCGACAGTCGCGGCGCATCCCCCGGTCACGAGCCGCCTCATGACAGCGGCAACGACGATGGCAATGATGGTGGCGGCGGTTCGGATGGCGGCTCAGGCGGTGATTCCGGCGGTGATTCCGGCGGCGATTCGGGCGGCGGCGACACCGAGAACGGCGGGTTATTCTAGCCTGTCGCCGGGGCGGTGTGCACCAGGCACTCGTGCGCTCTCCGAAATGATCGCATGCCGCAGCTGCAACCCAACACAACTGCCCCCTTCCCCCCTTGTGGGGGAAGGTCGGGATGGGGGGTGATGCAGCGCTGCGGCCCTGCCAGTTGGCGCTCTTGCGAGCACGCGCGGCCGTCCGCGAATGCGGACATTCGTCCGCGGGCGCCGCGCCACCCCCCATCCAGCTTCGCCTAAGCTCACTTCGTTCGCCAAGCTCCGCATCCTTCCCCCGCAAGGGGGGAAGGGAACTCCCTTTATGTTGGAATCCCCATATGCGATAGCCCTGCCCCACAAGGGGAAAGGAGTGCATCGGGTGTGTTTGCTCGATCGCTACTACCCGATCAGGCTCCGCAGCGTGCGGTTGGCGACGGCGAGCATGGCGAGTTCCAGCTTGCCGACCTGGCGCAGATCGGCGAACAGGCCGTCGGCGCGCGCCAGGTCGGCGCCGCGCGTCTCGCGCCAGGTGGCAATCGCCTCGGCGCCGATCACGCCTTTCGCCATCGACAGGATGGCGGTGGTCAAGTCGCGCTGGTGGCCATAGAGGTCCTCGATGATCGCGAACACCGCCAGCCGGTCCCAATGGCTGTCGCCGATCAGCGCCCGCGCGCCGGCACGCAGCCAGTCGAGATGGAAGGCTTCGCCGACCGCGTAGTAGGTGCGGGCCGCATCCTCCACCTTCATCTTGAGCTCGGCCGCGATGCGCACGATGTCGAGCGATGAGACCAGCGCCGGCGCCTGCGCCACGCGCTGTGCCAGCGCCTGCGGCACGCCGCTCCTGGTCAGGTGCGCGAGGCGCTTTTCGACGAAGCCGCGGTCCTCCTCCGCCAGGATGCCCATGAGCGCGGTCTCGAGCGCGATCAGCCCGGGCGAGGTGGCGGCGACGTTGGCGGCGATGTCGAGCGGATGCTGGCCGTTGCGCAGGAACCACTGGGTCGCCTGCTCGGCGAGCCGGTTGAGCTCGCCGAACATCTCGATCTGGAGCCTGGCCGGCACCTTGTTGTCGAGCTCCTGGATGCCGTTCCACAATTCGCGCAGGCGATAGGCCCCGCGCGTGATGGCATAGGCCCGCGCGATCGCGGCGGCGGGCTGGCCGGTGCGCTCCTTCATGACGTGGATGAAGGTGGCGCCCATCCGGTTGATGATGGAGTTGGTAACGACGGTCGCGATGATCTCGCGCCGCAGCCGATGGCCGCCGATCTGCTCGGCAAAGGATTTCTGCAGGGCGTGCGGGAAATACTTGACCAGATCCTCCTCGAGCTGCGGATCGTCCGGCAGGTCGGAGGGCAGCAGCTCATCATAGATCGAGTTCTTGGCGTAGGCCAGCAGCACGGCCATCTCCGGCCGGGTCAGGCCGAGGCGCTGGGTCAGGCGCCGGCGCACCGCCTCGTCGTCCGGCAGGAACTCGATCGCGCGGTCGAGCCGGCCGGTGCGCTCGAGCGCCTTCATGAAGCGGTTCTGCTGGTCGAGCAAGGTGAAGCCCTGCGCCTCCGCGATGCTGAGCGTCTGGGACTGCAGGTAGTTGTCGCGCAGCACCAGCTCCGCCACGTCGTCGGTCATCTGGGCCAGCAGCTTGTCGCGCTGCTTCATGGTGAGATCGCCGGCCTGCACCGCCTCGTTCAGCAGGATCTTGATGTTGACCTCGTGGTCGGAGGTGTCGACGCCGGCGGAATTGTCGAGCGCGTCGGTGTTGATCCTTCGGCCGTTCAGCGCCGCCTCTATGCGGCCGCGCTGGGTGACGCCGAGATTGGCGCCTTCGCCCACCACCTTGGCACGGATCTCCTCGCCGGTTATGCGCAGTGCATCGTTGGCGCGGTCGCCGACTTCGGCGTTGGTCTCGTCGCCGGCGCGGACATAGGTGCCGATGCCGCCGAAGAACAGCAGGTCGACTTCGGCTTTCAGGATCGCCTTGATCAGCTCGGCCGGCGTCGCGTGGTCCTTGGCGATGCCGAACCTCGCCCGCGCCTCGGGCGAGAGCGCGATCGACTTCGCCCTGCGCTCGTAGATGCCGCCGCCCTTGGAGATGAGCGCGGGGTCGTAGTCGCTCCAGGCCGAGCGCGGCAGGTTGAACAGGCGCACCCGCTCCGCATGGCTCGCCGCCGGCTCGGGGTCGGGGTCGACGAAGATGTGCATGTGGTTGAAGGCACCCAGCAGCTTCGTGTGTTTGGACAGCAGCAGGGCGTTGCCGAACACGTCGCCCGACATGTCGCCGACGCCGACGCAGGTGAAGTCCTGTGCCTGGATGTCGGTGCCGAGCTCGCGGAAATGGCGCTTCACGCATTCCCACGCGCCGCGCGCGGTGATGCCCATCTTCTTGTGGTCATAGCCGGCCGAGCCGCCCGAGGCGAAGGCATCGTCAAGCCAGAACCCGTAGTCGCGCGACACCCCGTTGGCGATGTCGGAGAAGGTCGCGGTGCCCTTGTCGGCCGCGACCACCAGGTAGGGATCGTCCTCGTCGCGCCGGATCACCTCATTCGGCGGCACCAGCTTGCCAGCGACGAGATTGTCGGTGATGTCGAGCAATCCCCGCATCAGCGTCTTGTAGCAATGGATGCCCTCGGCCAGCACCGCCTCGCGGTCGGCGGCCGGGGCCGGGCGCTTGACCACGAAGCCGCCTTTGGAGCCGACCGGCACGATGACGGCGTTCTTCACCATCTGCGCCTTCATGAGGCCCAGCACCTCGGTGCGGAAATCCTCGCGCCGGTCCGACCAGCGGATGCCGCCGCGCGCCACCTTGCCGCCGCGCAGATGGATGCCTTCCGCGCGCGGCGAATAGACCGAGACCTCGACCAGCGGCCGGGGCAGCGGCAGGTCGTCGAGCTTGTGGGAATCCAGCTTGAAGGAAATGTATTCCTTGTCCTTGCCGCCTTCCCCGCGCTGGAAGAAGTTGGTGCGCAAGGTGCACTGCACGGCGTTCAGGAACCGGCGCAGGATGCGGTCCTCGTCGAGGTTCGACACGCCGTCCAGCGCTTTCAGGATGCGGTCGACGATCGCCTGCGGACCGCCGACGCGGTCGCCGGAATAGCCGGGATCGAACATCGCATGGAACAGGTGCACGATGTCGCGCGTGATCGCCGCGTTGGCGTTCAGCGTCTGCTCCATGTAGGCCTGGCTGAAGGCGATCGCCGCCTGGCGCAGGTATTTGCAGTAGGCGCGCAGCAGCGCGATGTTGCGCCAGCCGATGCCGGCGGTGATGACCAGACGATTGAACCCGTCGTCCTCCGCCTCGCCCGCCCAGATGCGCGCGTACGCGTCATGGAACTTGTCGCGGATCTGCGAGACGTCGACGTCGGCGCCGTCCGCGGTCACCATGGCGAAATCGTGGATCCAGACCGGCTTGTCCTCGCCCTCGGCCAGCACCTCGAACGGGATTTCGCTGATCACCTTGAGGCCGAAATTCTCCAGCGAGGGCAGGACGGTGGAGAGCGCGATCTTGTCCTTGGCCTGGTAGAGCTTCAGGCGCAGCTCATTGCTGGCGGCCTCGATCGGGCGATAGAGGTTGATGGCGGGGGTCGCCCGGCGGCGGGCTTCCTCCACATGTTCGACATCATGGACCGCGGCGTAGGCGTTGAAATGATCGTCGTAGCCGGCAGGGAAGGCGTGGCGATAGCGCCGCAGCAGGTCCATGCCCGCCGCCTCGCCCTTGGCCTCGACCAGCGCGTCGCGCAGGCGGTCCGCCCACGATCGCGCGACGTCGGCCAGCTTGCTCTCGAGCTCCTTGAGGTCGACAGCCGGGACCGCGCCCGGATTGGTGGCGATGATGAATTGCAGCCGCGCCAGCGCGCCGTCGCCCAGATGCACGTAATAGGCGGAAAGCGCGCCGTTGAACGCCTTGCTCACCACCTCCTGCATCTGCAGGCGCAGTTCGGTGTTCATCGTATCCTTGGGCAGGAAGACGAGCGCGGTCACGAACCGCTCGTAGGGATCGCGCCGCACGAACAAGGCGACACGCTGGCGCTCCTGCAGGTTGAGGATGCCGACGGCGGTCTCCAGCAGCTCGTCCTCGCTGGCCTGGAACAGCTCGTCGCGCGGATAGGTCTCCAGGATGTGCGCCAGGGCCTTGCCGTCATGGCTGTCGGGCGAGAAGCCTGCCCGCTCGATGATGGTCTCGACCTTGCGGTCCAGCAGCGGGATCTCGCGTGGCGAACGGCTGTAGGCCGCGGAGGTGAAGAGGCCGGCGAACAGCCGCTCTCCCGACACGTTGCCCTTGGCATCGAACGTCTTGACGCCGAACACGTCCATCGGCACGTCGCGGTGGATGGTGGAGCGGGTGTTGGCCTTGGTGATCAGCAGCAGCTTGGGCTGGCGCAGGTAGGAGCGCACCTGGGTCGGCATGCTCTGCTGGTTGCGCATGCCGCCGAAGATCCTGAGGTTGAAATCCTTGAGGATGCCGAGCGAGCGGCCATCGACGATCTGGTACGACGCCTTCTCGCTCTTGCCCGTCATGGAATATTCGCGGTAGCCGATGAAGGTGAAGTGGTCGTCCTCGATCCACTTCAGGAAGCGCGACACCTCGGCCCGCTCCTCTTCGCCGACCGGCAGCTTCTGACGGTCGATCTCCTCGATCGCCTCGCGCAGGCGCGCGCGCATCCCGCGCCAGTCGGTGACGGCGTTGCGCACGTCGCCCAGCACCGATTCGATGCCGCGCGCCACCTGCTCCAGCTTCTCCGGCTGGACGACCTGCGTGGTGCGGATCTGCATGACAGATTCGGCCGGCGCATCCGGGTTGCCGATCCCGGTCATCTTACCGGACTTGTCGCGGGCGATGCGCATGATCGGGTGCACCACGAGATGCACGTCGAGATCCTGGCGCGCCAGCTCGGCGGTCACCGAATCCACCAGGAACGGCATGTCGTCGTTCACGATCTCGACGATGGTATGGCTGGACCGCCAGCCATGCTCGTCCTGGTGCGGGTTGAAGACGCGGATTTTCGGAACGCCTGGCTGGCGTTTGTGGGCGAACTGCCAGAGCGAGAGCGCGGCGCAGAACAGGTCCTCGGGCGAATCCTCGGCGATGTCGGCGACCGGCACGTTGGCGTAGAACTGGCGGACAAAGCTCTCGACCTGGGCCGCCCGCGCGCGCTCGATGCGCCCGCCGACGAAGCGGAGGATCTGGTCCATCAATTGCTGCTTGAGGGTCTCGGATTTCATGATTGTCCTGATCGTGGAATTCGCCGCGCTGTGCGGCAGCGGTTCTGGGAGGCGGGCCGGAGTCTAGCGCAACGGACCCGGGGATTCCAGGCGACCGTCGCCGAAAGGCGCGCTAGACCAAGAGGTTGCTCATAGTTCCTTAACAATGGCACGGCTAGCGTGAAGAGGCCGGGGCAGCGCGCGAGGGATCACGGAATAGATGGCGACAAGCGGCAAATCCGTTCACACCGATGCGCCGGCCGGACCGGCCGGGGATCCGGCCGAAGAGACCTGGGCGGACCTGTTCGTCGCGCGCCTGGCGCCGGAAACCACGGCCGGCCTTTCGCCCGCGCAGCTGGAGGATATCAGGCGTGTCGCGGCCGCGGTGGCGCCCCGGGGGCACGGCCTGGACTGGCGCTTCAGCGTGCCGACATCTTTCCGGGGCAAGCGGTTCTATGGCGTCGTCCTGGCGGGCGCCGATCGGCGGGGCCCGTACCGCCATGCCCAGGACCGCATCATCCGCCGCCAGCAGCGCCGGCGCCGGTCGGCTCTGCCGGCCTTCCAGACCGTTGCCGTCGCGGTCGCGCTGGCCGTCCTCGCGCTGATGTTGATGGCGGGCATCCTGCATGCGGAGGAAGCCAAGGTCGTCGGCATCGAGGGCGCCGACAACCGCACGCCGATCGAAACCGAGCAGTGGCCGTGGACTGCGCTTGGGCGCCTCAACCGCGAGATCGGCGGCCATTGCACCGGCGCCCTGATCGCACCCAACCTGGTCCTGACGGCGGCGCACTGCCTGTACAATCTCCGTGACCAGCGCTGGACCATCCCGATGGAGGTGCATTTCGTCGCCGGCTATCACCGCGGCGAGTATGCCGAACACGCCATCGGGCGGGACTTCACCATCTCGCCGAAATGGGATCCGGCGCGCCCCAGGGACGAGGCGAACATCGGCAACGACTGGGCGCTCATGGAACTGGACCACAGCCTCAGCATCAGGCCGGTCGAGCTCAGCACCCTCTCGTTCGAGGAGATGAGGGATGGCGCCGACCAGGGCGAGCTGACCATTGCCGGCTACAACGGCGACTATTCGGAGATCCTGACCCAGGATAGCGGCTGCCACCTGGCGGGCGAGGCCGATGGCGGCAAGCTGCTGCTGCACGATTGCGACGCGACGTTCGGATCGTCCGGCGCACCGCTGCTTCTGGTCACCCCGGCGGGAGCGGAGATCATCGGCTTGCAGAGCGCGATCGTGGAACTGGATGACGGTCGCAGCTTCGGCGCGGCCGTCCCGGTCGACACCTTCCGCAAGGCTGCCCGTCGCTATTGACCGGGCGCTACTGGGCGCCGGCCGGCGCGGCCCTGCGCCGCGTCGCGAGCGCCAGCACCACCAGCCCCGACAAGGCGGACAGGATCGATCCGCCGATGACCCCGAGCCGCATTTCCACCATGTGATCGCTGGCGGGGAAAGCCAGCCCGCCGATGAACAGGCTCATGGTGAATCCGATGCCGGTCAGGATCGCGACGCCATAGGTCTCGGGCCAGCCCGCGCCCTCCGGCAGGCGGGAAATGCCGGCCACGCGGGCCAGCACGATGGCGGCCATCACCCCCACCTGCTTGCCGAGGAACAGCCCCAGCGCGATGCCGAGGGTGACCGGCGCGGCGATGGCGTGCCACGAAAGCCCGGCCAGCGACACGCCGGCATTGGCGAAGGCGAAGGCCGGCATGATCCCGAACGCCACCCAGGGATGCAGGGCATGGATGCAGCGCTTGGCGAGCGAATGCTCCTCGCCCGCCGGGGACTTGAGCGGCACGCACAGCCCCACCATCGTGCCGGCCAGGGTCGCATGCACCCCGGAGTGAAGGACGCAGGCCCAGACATAGATGCCGACCAGCACGTAGGCGGCGAGGCTCTGCACCCTGAGCCGATTCATGATGACGAGGGCGACGATCCCCATCGCGCCGAGCCCGAGCGCGAGCGGCGACAGGTCGGCGGTGTAGAAGGCGGCGATGATGAGGATGGCGCCGAGATCGTCGATGATGGCGAGTGCCAGCAGGAATATCTTGAGGCTCTCCGGCACCCGGGCGCCGAGCAGGCTGACCACGCCCATCGCGAAGGCGATGTCGGTGGCCGCCGGGATGGCCCAGCCGGCGAGCGTTTCCGGCGTGCCGCGGTTGACAAGGAGATAGACCGCCGCTGGCGCCGCCATGCCGCCGACCGCGGCGATCGCGGGCAAGGCGGCCTGGCGCGGGCTCGACAACTCCCCTTCGATCAGCTCGCGCTTGATCTCGATCCCGACCAGGAAAAAGAAGATCGCCATCAGGCCATCGTTGATCCAGTGGCCGAGCGACTTGTCGAGGCCGATCTCGCCCAGCTTCACCGTCAGGTGCAGCTCGAACAAGTCGTGATAGAGGCTGGCCAGCGGCGAATTGCTGAGGATGAGCGCCAGGACCGCCGCCGCCACCAGCACGATGCCGCCGGCCGCCTCATGGCGCAGGAATTCGCGGATCGTCGACAGCGGCACGTGGGCCAAGCCTCCCTGATTCCGGACCTGGAACATGGAGTCTCGGCGCGGAGGATTCAAACGAAACCGGCCTGCCGGCCGCATCGCGGAAATCGCCAGTGTCGTCCAGTACGACCGTGACGATGGCGCAATGGAATGCGGGCGGAGGGGCCGCTATCCCGCCTTGCGCCGGTGCGCGGGCTGCGGGAGGGCAAGGTCGAGTTGGGCGGCGCGGTGCCGCGCCTTGGGCGCTCCGGCATCGGCTGCCGGGGACGCCATCAAGGCGGCGCCGATCAAGCTGCCGGTGCCACCGAAGAGCTGTCGGGGCGCCAGCTCGGCCCTGAGGCTCGGTGGAGAAGGTTGGCGATCGACCAGGAACATGGCTCTCTCAGCCGGCGAGGATGGCCGGAGAAATGGCGATCATGAGCATGATGGCCGCGAAAGCCGCCCCTTCGAGCATGTGAGACAGATAGCCGGACATGACCCCAATCCTCCTGATTTGATCGCTATTTGTTCTTTGTATGTTCCAGTTTGCGCCCAAAGTCAAGCGCCCCGTGGCGGATGCTTGCTCTTCGTTCAGTTCGGCTTGATCGATTTCAGCCGATAGACGCCTTCGACCGGACCGTCGAACATCTCCGGCACCATCGGGTGGCGGCACGGCTTGCCGGTATCGTCCGGCAGCAGATTCTGCTCCGAGACATAGGCGGTGTAGGTGGTGCGGTCGTTCTCCGCAAACAGGTGATAGAACGGCTGGTTCTTGTGCGGCCGGATCTCCTCGGGGATCGAGGTCAGCCATTCCTCGGTGTTGTTGAACACCGGATCGACGTCATAGACCACGCCGCGGAAGGGATAGACCCGGTGGCGCACCATGTCGCCGATCTTGAATTTCGCGATGCGGGCTGCATTCGATTCGGACATCGGGCCATATGGCCCCCGGCGCCGGTTTGGATCAAGCACGGCGCGCTGCCAGGGTGCGGCGAACCGCCGCCGAGGAACCAGATGGCCGACCGCCTGCGCTTTGCCTCCACCGATCGCTCCATCGCGACCCGCGACCTGGAGGTCGCGGTCAACGCCGCGATCGCGCTGGAGCGCCCGCCGCTGGTGAAGGGCGAGCCGGGCGGCAGCGTGGAGCACTGGAACGCCGAAGCCGGCGCGGTGTGGATGGCGCGGCTGCTCAGGCGGTTCCGGAACGCGATCTGGATCAACCCGCGCGACCCGCGCGCCGGGGACGGCGCCAGCCCCGCGCGCCTCATCCGCCAGATGATGGAGGCCGCATCTACCCGCTGACCCTCGACGGACTGGAAGCGGGACTGAAGGAACTCCAGCGCGGTCGATAGCAGATCGCGCGCTCCTGTGCGTTTGACTCAAATGCCGCGCACTTGAGCGGATCTCCGTAGACAGAATTGTCTTGCCGACAATTGGAATTCTGCCCTTACAGCGGAGTGGTAGAGAACGACGAATCCCCATCGACATAGCCGCAAGAAATGGCCGCATTTACGCTTCTTTCATCCGCCTCCGGCTGAATCGTTTCATGATTAGAGTGTTGAGCTGTATCACCGGGCAGCACAGCATCCCGCTCGTTCTGCTCGCCGTCGCCGTCTGCGCGTTCGGGTCCTTCACCGCGCTCAGCCTGCTGGCGCGGGCGCGCAGCGAGAAGACCGCCGCCGTCGATTGGCGCTGGCTCGTCGCTTCCGCGGCGGTCGCCGGCGCGACCGTGTGGAGCACGCATTTCGTCGCCATGCTGGCCTATCGGCCGGCGAGCCTGCAGCTCGGATACGAGGTGGGACTGACCGCGCTCTCGATCGCCATCGCGATGGCGGTGACCTTGATCGGCTTCGCCATCGTGCTCTATTTCAGGGCAGCCGCGCTGGGCGGCGCGGTGTTCGGCGTGGCGATCGGGTCCATGCACTATACCGGCATGGCGGCGCTGACCGCGCCGGCGACCTTCGCCTGGGATCCCGCCCATGTGTCGGCTTCGCTGGTCATCGGTATCGCGGTCGGCGCGCTCTCGCTGCATATCTTCACGCGCGGGGGCGGCTGGCGCGCGCTGATGAACGGCGCGAACCTCATGTGTCTCGCGATCGCGGGCCTGCACTTCACGGCGATGTCGGCGCTGACCCTGACGCCGATCGGGATGGTGGTCGCCTATCGGAGCGCGGTCATGCCGCCGGAATGGCTGGCAATTGCGGTTGCCGCCGTGATGGCGATCGTGATCGTTCTGGGCCTGGTGGCGGCGATCACCGATCATCACCTGGCGCGGCGCGCGGTGCAGGAGGCGGAGCGCCTGCGCGCACATGTGGCGGCGCTCGAGGAGACCAAGCGTGAATTGCAGGCGACGGCCGACAACCTGACGAGGGCGCTCGATGCGGCGGCGGCCGCCAGCCAAGCGAAGTCGCAGTTCCTGGCGACCATGAGCCATGAATTGCGCACGCCGCTCAACGCCATCATCGGCTTCTCGGAGCTCCTGAAGGGCGAGCTGTTCGGCCCGCTGGGCGATGCGCGCTACAAGGGCTACATCAATGATGTCCACCGCAGCGGTAAGCACCTATTGTCCCTGGTCAACGATGTGCTGGATTTCTCCAAGATCGACGCCGGGCACCTGACACTGCAGGACGAGCAGATCGACATCGGCGACGTCCTCGCGACCTCGCTGCGCATGGTCGAGGGCCAGGCGGCCAGCATCGGCGTGGTGCTGGAGAAGGAGATTGCGCACGACCTGCCGATCCTGCGCGCCGACGAGCGGCGGGTGCGCCAGATCCTGCTCAACCTGCTGTCGAATGCCGTCAAGTTCACGCCGCGCGGCGGCAGGGTGCGCCTCATCGCCTTCTGCGACGAGAGCGGGTTCGTGGTGCAGGTGTCCGATACCGGCATCGGCATGGCGCCGGAGGATATCCCGCGTGCGCTGGAGCGGTTCGGCCAGCTCGACGGCGATCTCAACCGCAAATACGAAGGCACCGGCCTCGGCCTGCCGCTCACCAAGAAACTGGCGGAGCTGCATGGCGGGCGCCTGGAGATCGAAAGCGCGCTCTGCGTCGGGACCAAGGTCACGGTCGCCTTCCCGGCCGAGCGGCTGGTCGAACGCTCTTTCGCCGCATGACCGCCGGCGGAGCGTAGCCGGTCAGCGAGGATCCTTGGCCCTACGTGGACAATAGCGCCAGCAGCCCCTTCAGAAGCTGAGTCGGGTTGGGCGGACAGCCGCGGATGTGGAGGTCGACCGGGACTGCCGCAGAGATGCCTCCGACGCAGGCGTAGGAGCCTGCGAACAGACCGCCATCGACCGCGCAATCACCGACCGCCACCACCCACTTGGGATCAGGCGTGGCGCGATACGTGCGCTCCAACGCCTCGCGCATGTTGGCGGTGAGCGGCCCCGTCACCAGCAGCACATCGGCATGGCGGGGAGACGCGACGAAGCGCAGCCCGAAGCGCTCGAGATCATAGAACGCGTTGTTGAGGGCATGGATCTCCAGCTCGCAGCCATTGCAGGAGCCGGCGTCGACCGCGCGAATCGAGAGCGACCGGCCGAGCCTGCGGCGCGCCGCGGCGTTCACGCTTGTGGCCAACTCCGCCAGCGCGGCCTCGTCGGGCGCCGGGGCCGGCTCGGTGACCGGTGGCAGGAACAGAGATTGCAGCAGCAGCTTGTTCATCGTCCGGGATCCGTCACAGATCGTGACCCGAATAGGAGCAGTTGAAGCTCTTATTGCAGAGCGGGAAATCGGCCACGATATTGCCTTCGATGGCCGCTTCCAGCAGCGGCCATTGGAACCAGGACGGATCCCGCAGTTGACAGCGTGCGATCCGCGCGTCCGCCCCGATGCGCAGCCAGACCATGATATCGCCGCGGAAGCCTTCCACGATGGCAATGCCCTCGCGCTGCTCGTTCGGATCCGGCAGGGCAGCTCGCGTGGCACCGCCGGGCAGACGCTGGAGGATCTGCTCGACCAGCGTCAGGCTCTGTGTCACCTCATCGATCCGCACCCAAACGCGGGCGTTCACATCGCCCTCGGCGCGCGTCACGACCTGAAAGTCAAGCTGGTCGTATGGCAGTGGGCCAGGCAATGTACGTGCATCGAAATTGCGGCCGGAAGCTCGGCCGACAAAGCCGCCGGCGCCGAACTGCCGCGCCAGGGTCGCGCTCAGGCGACCAGCCGCGACCGTGCGATCCTGCAGCGAGGGTGTGCGGTCATACAGCTCGACCAGCGCCGGAAAGCGGCTCCGGATCTCGCGAATCAGCCCCTGGATCGCATGGATGCCCACATTCCCCAGATCGGCCGCCACGCCGCCCGGCACGACGACATCCCGCATCAGACGATGGCCGAAGGCGGCATGCGCGGCGCGCAGCACGCGCTCGCGCAGGATGCCGCAATGGGCCAGTATGATCGCGAAGGAGGCATCGTTGCAGATGCCGCCGATGTCGCCGAGATGATTGGCGAGGCGCTCCAGTTCGATCATCAAGGCACGCAGCCACTGCGCGCGGGGCGGCGCATTGACCGTCAGCGCCGCTTCGACCGCTTGCGCGAACGCAACGGCATAGGCGACCGTGCTATCGCCGGAGACGCGGCCCGCCAGCTTTGCCGCGTGCGCGATCTCCGCGCCTGCCATCAAGCTCTCGACCCCCTTGTGTGCATAACCGAGACGCTCTTCCAGACGCACAACGGTCTCGCCATGCGCCGTGAAGCGGAAGTGACCGGGCTCGATGATGCTGGCATGAACGGGACCAACCGGAACCTGATGCAGGCTCTCGCCTTCCACCGGAAGGAACGTATACGCTTCGCCCGCACCGGCATCGACCGGGGTCGAAGCTAGTGGATGGCGCTTGCTCCAGCGGCCATGATCGAGCCAGGGGCGCGTGTCCACCGCGCCTTGTGGCCTCAGTCCGAACAGGTCGGTGATCGCGCGCTCCAGCCTGATTGCCGGCGGATGGTGACACCCGACCGACGGAAAGGTACCATCGGGACACGGCAGACTGATGACCACGATCTCCCCTGGATCCGGCAAGGCCAGCGCCATGTGCACGGCATCGCGTTCGCCCCATAGGCCAAGCAGCGTACAGAGTCCGTCCGCGGCCAGAAACGAGGCGGATTCCCAGACTTCCGAATCGACGATGGCGCGCGGCCAAGGATGATGCGATGCGACCCGCTGGCACTGGCCCAGAATGTCACCGAGCGCGCTCATGGTGTCATCCCAACAGTCTCGCGACGTGCTGGAACCACTCCACCAGCGCCGGCGGCAGATAGAGCCCGGCCCCCAGGACCAGCACGAGATGCGCGAACATCGGCAAATAGGATGCCTGCACCGGCTCCATCCTGCCGGCCGGCGTTCCGAACGCGATGCCGGTCACGCGCCAGAGCAGCGCGCCCAGCGCAACCAGCAGACCCAGCACCAGCGGGATCGCCAGCAGCGGCTGGCGTGCAAAAGTCGAGGTTACGACCAGGAACTCGCTCATGAAGATGCCGAGCGGCGGGAGGCCCGCGATCGCGACGACCCCGGCAAGCAGTCCCCAGCCCAGCACGGGATGCGATTCGGTGAGGCCGCGAATGTCGGCGATCTTTTGGGTGCCCTTGGCCTGCGCGATGTTGCCGACGGCGAAGAAGATCGCGGACTTGGTCAAGCTGTGCATTGTCATGTGCAGCAGACCTGCGAAGTTCGCGAGTGGCCCACCCATGCCGAAGGCAAAGGTGATGATACCCATATGCTCGATCGAGGAATAGGCGAACAGCCGTTTGATGTCGCGCCGGCGGTATAGCATGAAGGATGCGAAGATGAGCGAGGACAGGCCCATGGTCACCATCAGCGGTCCGGGCGCTATGGCGGCTTCGTTGGCGCTCATCAGCATCTTGAACCGAAGCACGGCATAGAGCGCGACGTTCAGGAGCAGGCCCGACAGCACGGCGGAGATCGGCGTCGGGCCCTCGGCATGAGCGTCGGGCAGCCACGCATGGACCGGCGCCAGGCCGACCTTGGTGCCGTAGCCCAGCAACAGGAACACGAACGCGACATTGAGCAGGGCGGGATCGAAATGCGCTGCGCGCTCGATCAGGATGGTCCAGGTCATGGCATCCAACCCCTCGCCGATCACCGGCTGGGAGGCGACATACACCAGGATCGTGCCGAACAAAGCCAAGGCGATGCCGACGCTGCCCAGGATGAAGTATTTCCAGGCCGCCTCCAGCGCCTCGTGGGTGCGATAGATGCCGACCATCATGACCGTGGTCAGTGTCGCCAGCTCCACCGCGACCCAGAGCAGGCCGATATTGTTGGAGAGCAGCGCCAGGTTCATGCCGAACATCATGGCCTGGTACATCGCGTGGTAGAATCGCAGATAGGTGGGGGTCAGGCGGCCGGTTTCCAGCTCATGCGCGATGTAGCTGGCGCTGAACAGACTGGTGGTGAAGCCGACCAACGTATTCAGCACGATGAAGACGACGTTGAGGTCGTCGACGAACAGCAGCTGCCCCGCCGCCGGCCGCACGAACAGCAGGCTGGCCGCAGCGAGCAAGGTCAGAAGGCTGGCGAGGACGTTGAGCAGCGCGCCAAGGCGATAGCCGGGCAGCGCCGCCAGCACGAAGATGGCGGCGAAGGGGATCAGGAGGACCGCGCCAACCGCGTCGAATCCACTCATGAAGCCGGGGAGCGTCATTGAGTCTCCCCGCGGAAGCGGTCAAGCGCCTGCACATCGACGGTATCGAAGCGTTCGCGGATGCGGAACAGGAAGATGCCGATCACGATGAAGGCGACCAGCACGGAAAACGCGACGCTGATCTCCACCACCAGCGGCATCCCCTTGGCGCCGGTCGCGGCCAGGATGAGCCCATTCTCGATCGACATCAGGCCAACGACCTGGCTGACGGCGTTGCGACGGCTGACCATCATCAGAAGCCCCAACAGCACGACCGACAAGGCGAAGGCGAGGTCCTGACGTGCCAGAGCATCCGCCGCTGCGGTTACGCGCAGCATCAGGGCCGTCGACAAGGCGACCAGGCCCATGCCAGCCAGCATCGTGGGTCCGATCCCGACCACGGTCTCGACCGAACGATGGATCTCCAGGCGCCGAACGATCCGGTGCAGGGCGAGGGGGATGATGATCGCCTTGACGATCAATGCGATGGCCGCGGTGATGAAGAGATGCGGCGCGTGCTGGATCAGCGCCTCCCACGCCACCGACATGGCCAGCACCAGGGCATGCAGCGCGAACACGTTCAGCAGGCTGTGCATGCGATCCTGGTAGAGCAGCATGAAGCTGACCAGCACCATTCCGCCGGCCAGCAGATGCGCGACGTCATAGACCAGCGGGTGGATCACAGGCTCCTCGTCATGAACATGAGCAGGGTGGCGAGCAGCGCCAGCATCAGGGCCGCACCGAGGAATTCCGGCACCCGGAACACCCTCATCTTGGCGATCGAGACTTCGAAGATCGCGAGCAGGATGCCCCCTGCGGCGAGCTTCGCCGCATAGGCGGCGATGCCGATCGAGTACGCGATGAGGGTCGCGCCGGCGTGCGCAACGCCCCAGGGCGCGAACACGCTGCTGATGAGCGAGACGTAGAGCAGCAGCTTCAGGAACGCGGCCGCTTCGATCACCGCCAGGTGCCGGCCCGAATATTCCAGCACCATCGCTTCATGCACCATGGTGAGCTCCAGGTGCGTCGCGGGATTGTCGATCGGGATCCGGGCGTTCTCCGCGATCGCGACCATGATGAGGGCGACCAGGGCAAGGCCGAGCGACACGCGCAGGCCGACGCCCGTCGACATCATGAAGCCGGCAACGGTGGAAAGCTGGGTCGAGCCGGCGATCAGCGCCAGCGTGAACACCACCATGATCATGGCCGGCTCCGCCAGCGAGGCGATCATCACTTCGCGGCTGGAGCCGATACCCCCGAAGCTGGTGCCGATATCCATGCCGGCCAGGGCCAGGAAGAACCGTGCGCTGCCGAGCAGCGCCACGATCGCAATCAGGTCCGCCGACCAGCTGAACATGAGGCCGGTCGCGAAGGTCGGGACCAGGGCCGCCGCCACCCAGGTCGCGGCGAAGATGAGATAAGGCGCCACGCGGAACAGCCACGAGGCGTTCTCCGCCACCACCGCCTCCTTGCGGATGAGGCGCAGGAGATCGCGATAGGGCTGCAGCAGGGGCGGACCCTGCCGCCGCAAAAGGCGCGCTTTCGCCTTGCGCACCAGCCCGGTCAGCAGCGGCGCCAGCAGCAGCACCACCAGCATCTGCGCGCTTTGCACTAGGAGTGCGGCGATCACAGCCATACCACCAGCACCAGCAGGAGACCGACCAACGCCAGGAACACCAGGCTCAGATAACGGCGGATGGTTAGGAACTGCATGCGGTTGAGCCGATCGGCCGCGAAGCCGACGATGCCGGCAATCGGCGCGTAGCCGGTCTCCCAGATGAGGTCGCGCATCTCCACCCGGAAGCGCGCGGCGCCGGTGTCGCCGGGCTGCGGCATCTCGACGTGCTCACGGGCCAGGAACAGCAGCGAGCCGAACACGCGGCGGATCGGCTGCACCACGCTGCCGCCGGTATATTGGGTGGCCGGGTTGGAATCGGGAAATCCACAATCCCAGGGCGCCGAGCGCCGCAGCGCATGCGAGGCGAACCGGTGGATCAGCACGATGGCAAAGGACGCCGAGGCGGTGATGAAGGCGAACACCAGCAGGCCGTTATAGGAGCTCCGTGTGTCCGCCACCGGCACGATGGAGAGCCACGGCACATGCATCTGGATCGGAAGACGCGCCCCGACCAGCAGCTCCGCCGCCGGCGCGATCGCGTCGATCACGAGACCCGGGAGCAGGCCCGCCAGCAGGCACAGCGCGACGAAACCCAACATCGCGGCGAGGGAGAAGCGGTCGACCTCATTCGCCGCGGCGACCACCGTCGAGCGCGCGCGGCCAAGGAATGCGACGCCGAATACCTTCACGAAACATGCGGCGACCAGCGCGGCCGACAGGGCCATCATGGCGCCCGCCGTCGGCACCAGGACTTTCAGGCCCCATTGCGGCAGGTCAGGGCTGACCAGGACGGCCTGGAAGGTCAGCCACTCGGAAACGAAGCCGTTGAGCGGAGGCAATGCCGAGATCGCCACCGCGCCGGCCAGGAATGCGAAGGCCGTCACCGGCATGCGGTGGATCAGCCCGCCCATCTTGTCGAGATCGCGCAGGCCGGTCGCGTTGAGGATCGCGCCGGCGCCGAGAAACAGCAGGCTCTTGAACAGCGCATGGTTGAAGACGTGGAAAAGGGCGGCGGTCAAGGCCAGAGCCGCCGCCCATTCCATCGCATTGGCGCCGAAGCCGAGCGCAAGGCCGAGGCCGATGAAGATGATCCCGATGTTCTCGATCGTGCTGAACGCCAGCAGCCGCTTCATATCCTGCTGCATCAACGCCGACAGGATTCCGATCAGCGCCGAAATGCTGCCGAAGACGAGCAGCACCATCGACCACCACCATGCCGGCGGACCGAGCAGATCGAACACGATGCGGATGAAGCCGTAGACCGCGACCTTGGTCATGACGCCGCTCATCAGAGCGGAGACGTGGCTGGGGGCGGCAGGGTGTGCCAGCGGCAGCCAGACGTGCAGGGGGACCAGACCGGCCTTCGACCCCGCGCCCAGCAGCGTCAGGACGAGGATGAGCGCAGCCAGGCCCGATGTCGGCGCAGCCGCGCGAATCTCGGCGAAGCCATAGCCACCGGCCGGGCCCGCCATCAGGCCGAAGGCGAGCAGCAGGCAGAGCGTGCCGAAGCTCGCCACGATCAGATAGATGTATCCGGCGCGCGTGTTCTCCGGCTCGCGATGATGCGCCACCACCAGCGCCCATGAGACCAGCGACATGAACTCCCAGCTCAGGAGAAAGCTGAAGGCGTCATCCGCCAACACCACCAGGTTCATGGCTGCCAGGAAGGCGGGAAAGAACGGCAGCACGCGCGCCGGCGCATTTTCATGCCGGCCGTAGCCGATGCCGTAGAGGCTGGCCATTGCGCCGCCGAGATTGACCACGACGAGGAACAGACCCGAGAGCGCATCGATCCGGAAATGGGCGCCTAGCCAGGGCAAACCCAGCGGCAAAACGATCGACATGACGTCGGCCGGCGCGGCAATCACGTGGCTCAATGCGGTCAGCAGGGCGGCTCCGCACGCCGCGCATGTGGCGGCATAGATGGCCGGCGTCGCGAATCGCGCGCGCGCCAGGACGACCGCGCCGGCACTGGTTGCCAGCAGCGCGCCGACGCAGGCGAGGACCAGCACGACGCTTGTCATTCTTTGAACCGAACGCCGCGTCCGCCGCCGGCGCTCGCCGCACCCGGCCCGATCAGCTCGATGCCGGCGGCATTCAGCGCCGCGATCAGCTTCATCAGCGAATCGACATTGCCCCGCACGACTTCCTCGCTGGCCTCCATGCGCTGGATCGTCGGGACCGATAGGCCAGACAGTTCGGCCAGCTTGCGCTGGTCGATCCCAAGCAAGCCGCGCGCGGCCCGAATCTGGGCGGAAGAGATCATGGGAAAGCCATCTATTCTGAGATAATTTATCCCGATTAGAGGTTCTATGCCATAAAAATTAACACTACGACAAGCAGGATTGATAGATATGACATCAATGCCCGCAGAGCCCCGCCGCCGACGGTCACCTCAAACGGCTTTATTGGCTACACGGATGGTCAGGGAGCGCTCGTGGAGCGTCGTCGCGCAGAGGTTAGCCGCAGGGTGCTGAGAGTTTCGATCAGCGCACCGCCGCCAAATGCTTGCCGTCGAGCAAACGCGAGGCGGGGAGGGTGATGACGGCGCGGGTCCCCTTGCCCGGTGCGCTTTCAAGCCGCAGGTCGCCGCCATGCAGGCGCGCGAGGCCGCGCGACAACGGAAGGCCGAGGCCGGCGCCGTCGAATTTGCGGTGCAGGGCGGAATCCACCTGCACGAACGGCTCCAGCACGCGGTCGATGTTGTCCTGGCTGATGCCGATGCCGTTGTCGGTGACGCTGAGCTCCAGCTCGCCGTGCGGCGAGAGCCGCGCGCCGACCGTGATGCGGCCGTGCTTGGGCGTGAACTTGATGGCGTTGCCGATGAGGTTGATCAGGATCTGCTTCAGCTTCTGCTTGTCGGCGTGAATGCGCGGCAGCTTGGGCGCGATGTCGAGGTCGAGCGCGAGCTGGCTGTCGGTCACCCGCTCCTTCACCAGGCGCACCACCGATTCCACCACCTCGTCCAGGCTGACGACGCTCTCGTGCAGCGTCACCTTGCCGGCCTCGATGCGCGAGACGTCGAGGATGTCGTTGATGATGCCGAGCAGGTGCAGCGCGCTGCCGTGGATGTCGCGGATGTAGGACTTGTATTGCGGATTGCTGACCGGGCCGATCATCTCCATGCGCATCACGTCGGCAAACCCGATGATGGCGTTGAGCGGCGTGCGCAGCTCGTGGCTCATGTTGGCGAGGAAATGGGTCTTGGCCCGGCTGGCGACGTCCGCCTGCTCCTTGGCCATGCGCAGGCTTTCCTCGCGCTTGGTGAGCTCGGTGATGTCGGTGGCGGCGCCGCGATAGCCCTTGAGCGCGCCGTTGGCGCGGTCGAACACCGGGACGGCGGACAGCATGAACAGGCGCCTTTTGCCCTCGCCGTCGACCGCGTCGAACGGCACGTCGCGGAACGGCGACATGCGCTCGAACCGGCGTTTGGCTGCCTGGCGCAGGGTGTCGGTCACCATCATGGAGAGCAGGTTCTTGCCGATATATTCCTGCGGCGGACGGTCGAGCGCGTTGGAGATGCGCTGCGAGACCATGGTGAAGTTGAGCGAGGCGTCGGATTCCCATACCCAGTCGGCGGTCAGACGCAGGAAATCCATGTAGCGGTCGAGCATCAGGGCGATGTCCTCGACCCCGATGCCGTGGTCGGCGAACATCTGCAGGATGCCGCCGAAGCCGCTCAGCGTGCCGTCGTTGTCGAACACCGGCACCATGCGGGACTTCAGGACCTGCGTGGTCTGGCCGATGATGTAGCGGTCCTCGCGATAGACCGTGCTGCGGCTGTATTCGATCTCCTCCGCCACCTGGCGCAGCGGCAGCAGGTCGCCGATCCGCCCGTCCTCCGTCTGCACCTCGGCGACGCGGCGGTAGCCGGAATTGCACCAGCGGATGATTCCGCCCGCGTCCGCCAGGAACAGCGCCGGCCCGAAATCCAGCAGCTCCTTCTGGAAGATGTCGCGCAGTTGCTCCGGCGTTGGCGACCGGCCGATCTCCGGCTGCCAGTCGCTGACGATCATGGATGCTTGCATCATCTAGGTCCCGTCCCCTTCGGAGTCCGGCTCGAACACATCCGGGCCCCCGCCCGGCCGGCTTCCGTCTTGCTCGATGGTCTTGATCGCGAACAGGTACTGCGGATCGCGGCGCCAGCGCTCCAGCACCTTCATGGCCGCTTCGGTGCCCACCTTGTCGTAGAAGCCGAGCGCCCGGCCAAGATCGACCGCGCCGCCGCCCCCCGCCGCCGCTTGCCCCCCGGCCGATCCTGGCCGCGCCCGGCGCGTCAGCAGATAGATGGTCGCGAACTCCTCGCGCGTCAGGCGCAGGCCGCGCGCGATCACCGCGATGCCGTTGCCGCCCACTTCGTAGAGCAGCCGGCTGATGAGCGACAGGCGCAGCTCGGCGGCCTGCGCGAACATCGCCTCGAACATCGGGATCTCGCCGCGCCGCAGCGTCTGGATCATCAGCCGCGCGGTCAGCTTGCCGCCGGTCTTGATGGCGCGCGCCGCCTCTTCCGCCGGCGTCAGCGATTCGGCCGGCCGCGCCTCGGCCTCGGCGCTTGCCACCTGCTCGTGCAGGATCGGCTGGATGGTGTCGTCGAGGTCGTTGGCGTCGACCTGGAATTTGTCGATGATGAACTGCCGGATGGCCGCGCTGACCCAATAGCACATCTTGACCGCCAGCTCGCGCGGCAGGTCGCGGCGGTGGACCAGCGGCTCCTGGAACTCGTCGATCTGCTTCGACTGGTCGACGATATAGGCGAGCGTCGCCTCGGAGATCTTGGCTTCCTGGTTGTTGAGCAGGGCCATGATCACGTCGCTGTGGCCGGTTTCCACCAGCACGTCGCTGACCGACATGGAGAGATCGCGCCGCATGGCGACCGCCAGGATGTGCTGTCGCGAGCGATGATGGATGATCTCGATGAGGTCGGCGTCCTGCAGCGCCCGGGAGCGCATCAGGATCGGCGAGGCGATGTCGATCTCGTCATTGGCGAGCAGCACCGCCAACTCGCGCGGCGTGCCGGGCAGATCGGCAAGGCGGTGCGAGAGCTTCAGCCGGATATCCTGCGAGACTTCGCGGACCAGCTTCTCGAGGATGTCGACCATCAGCGCGCGTTCCTGCGTGCTGAGGACCGCAGCCTGCTCCTGGAACAGGTCGCCCATCACCTCGAAGAGGTGCGACCTCGCCTGCTCCGATTTCTCCCGCGCCAACTGCAGGAGCTGCTGCACTTCCATGGCTTCAGCAGCCATCTCGAGCGACTCCCCGAATGCGAACGCCCGCGCGCCGCTGCCGGCAACCCTCAGGCGACCCGAGGGATGTCAGGTTCGCACAAGAAACCGCGCCATCCCAGATCTGCGGCTACCCCAAACCCCTAGCCGCAAGCGACGCTCAGTCCCCTTTGTCGAACCCGCTGCTCCACCTTGGAATCAGAACACCCCGGAGCGTTACTGCGAGGTTAACGATGCGGGCAATTAACCTAAAAGTCAAAGCAAAATGACAAGAACACAGAATAAGCAATTGATTCGGGTCATGTTTCCAAGTCCATCCCCAAAGTTATCTACATCTTGAGATGGAAAAGGGCCGCCGACTCAAGCACTGGGGGTTCAAAACCGATGATCGTCCGCCTCGGCTAATCCTCTGGCCTAACAGGAGATTTTGCATGCAACAAATCATGAATCCCGGCAAAGAAGTGCAACCGCTGTGTCGCGAATGCAACAGTTCTACAATCCGGCGCCAGATCTCGACGGGGCTGTATCCAGGCCGCGTTGCCTGTAAGGCCGCCGGTGACGATGCTATAATCGAATAATAGTTGGTGGCATTATGCGGGATCGTCATGAACACTCATGACATCGAAGCCTTCGTGGCGGTGGTGGAAACCGGCTCGATCAGCGCGGCGGCGGCGCGGCTCAACCTGACGCAGCCCGGCATCACGCGGCGCGTGCAGAATCTCGAGGAGACGGTCGGCACCGGAGTGCTCGATCGCATGTCGAAGCCGGTGAAGCCGACCAATGCCGGCCGCGAAGCGTACGAGCTCGGCCGGCGCGTGCTGCGCTCGGTCGATGACCTCGTGTCGGGCCTTGCGCCCGACGGCGCGCCCGCGGGCGAATTCCGCATCGGCATCACCTCGAACTTGTCCGATGTGTCGCTGGCAAAGCCGATCGACGTGGTGCGCACGGCCTATCCTGGCCTGGCGCTGCGCGTCTCGTCCGCCTGGTCGCCGGCGCTGCTGCGGCAGGTCGAGGCCGGCCTGCTGCATGCCGCGGCGATCCTGACCGTGAGCGATGTGCCGCCGCCTGCGCCGCTGCAGGCGGCCGATCTCGGCGCGCAGGAACTGGTGGTCGCGGCCTCGCGCCATCTGCGCCTGCCGCGCTGGCCGGATCTGGAAGCGGTCTCCGCGTTCCCGTGGATCGTCAATCCGGATGGCTGCGGCATCCGGCGCGGCATCGCCGCCTTGTTCGAGGCCGAAGGCCTGCCGTTCCAGGTCGCGGTGGAGGCGCTGGGCATCGAGCTGAAGCTGTCGCTGGCGGCGCGCGGCATCGGTCTCGCGCTGGTGCAGCCTTGGGCGGTCGCACGCAGCGCCTATCGCGGCGACCTGCTGAGCTTGCGCGTCTCCGGCCTGCCCGAGGCCGCCAGCGGCTGGATCGTGCGTGGGCCGACGCCGGGCAAGCAGGCGCCGGCGATCGATCTTTTTCGCACCGCCTTCGCGGCCAGTCTCAAGCAGGCGCAGAAGGCGCCGCCGCCGCGCATCAGAAAAGCGAGATAGACCCCGTCACCAGCACGTGTAGCCGCCATCCACCACCACGATCGAGCCGGTCATCAGGCTCGAGGCGTCGCATGCCAGGAACAGCACGGCGGATGCGATCTCGTCCACTTCGCCCATGCGCGCCATCGGCGTGCCGCCGATCCAGACGTCGTACATCTCCGGGTTCGAGCTCGCGAAGGCGGTGAGCGGCGTCCTGATGTAGGTCGGCGCGACCGAATTGACGCGCACGCCGCGCGCGCCCCATTCGGCGGCCAAGGACTTAGTCAGGTGATGCACCGCCGCCTTGGAGGCGTTGTAGTGCGCCTGGCCCTGCGGCTTGTTGACGATGAAGCCGGACATCGATCCGATGTTGACGATCGCGCCCCTGCCGGCCGCGATCATGCGCTTGCCGAAGGAGCGGCAGCACCAGAAGGTGCCGTTGAGATTGACGTCGAGCACGTTCAGCCAGCGCTCGTCCTCCATCTCCTCGGCGGGAATCTCGGATCGCGCGATGCCGGCATTGTTGACCAGGATGTCGATCCGGCCGTGCGCCCGGCCGAGCCTGTCGGCCAGCGCCTCGATGCCATCGGAATCCGTGACGTCGACGACGGCGACTTCGCAATCGTAGCCCTTGGCCTTCATGGCATCGCGGCCCTGCTCGGCCACTTTCGCGTTGTAGTCCGCGATGACGACCTTGGCGCCGGCCTCGGACAGGGCTTCCACGCAGGCCAAGCCGATCGACTGGGCGCCGCCGGTGACGACCGCGATCCGATCTTTCAAATTGTACTTCTCGAGATACATGACGCTCATCTCGCTCCGTTCAGCTCATCCAATTGCCGCCATCGACATTCAAAGTCTGCGCCACCACGTAGTCGCTTTCCGACGACGCGAGGAAGATCGCCGCGCCGACGTGATCCTCCGGCCGCCCCATGCGGCCGAACGGCACCGCTTCGCCCACCATGCGCTTCTTCTCGCCGCGCTTGCGGCCCTCGTATTTCGCGAACAGGGCGTCGACCTCGTCCCACATCGGCGTGTCGACCACGCCCGGCGCGATGCCGTTGACGTTGATGCCGTGCCCGATGAGGCCGAGGCCCGCCGATTGCGTGAGGCTGATGACCGCCGCCTTGGAGGCGCAATAGACCGCGACCAGCGGCTCGCCGCGCCGGCCCGCCTGCGAGGCCATGTTGATGATCTTGCCGCGCCGCCCCGCTTGCACTAATTGGCCGGCGATCATGTGGCGCGCAACGGCCTGCAGCGTGAACAGCAGCCCCTTCACATTGACTGCGAAGACCCGATCGTAGCTTTTTTCCGTGATCTCCTCGATCGGCGCCAGGTCGAAGATCGCGGCGTTGTTGACCAGGATGTCGATGTCGCCGGCCTGCTGCTCCACCTCGGCGACCATGGCGTCGATCGAGCCCTGCTGCGTCACGTCGAGCTGCACGGCGAACGTGCCACGGCCGATCTCGCGCGCGGCTTTCCGCGCTTCCTGGTGGTCGAGATCGGCGAGGCATACGTGTGCGCCCTCATGCGCGTAACCCTCCGCGATCGCGCGCCCGATGCCCCGGGCGCCGCCGGTGACGACGGCGATCTTGCCCTTCAGCCTCACGCGTGCAGCGCCTTTCCCTCGGCATCGAAACGGTGGATGCGGTCCGGGCGCGGCGTCAGCCCGACCTTGTCGCCGGCGGCCAGCGCCAGTTCGCCCGGCGCGCGCGCCGTGATGCGCCCGACGGCATCCGAATCGATGTGCAGGAAGGTGTCGGAGCCGAGATGCTCCGCCACCCGCACCACGCCCTGCCACTCGCCGCGGTCGCGCGCGGCCGCGATGTGCTCCGGGCGGATGCCGACGGTGGCGGCGCCGAGCTTTTTCGCGATCTCGCCGTCCAGCAGGTTCATCCTTGGCGAGCCGATGAAGCCCGCCACGAACAGGTTGGCGGGGTTGTTGTAGAGCTCCAGCGGCGCGCCGACCTGCTCGATGTTGCCGGCGTTGAGCACCACGATCTTGTCCGCCATGGTCATGGCCTCGACCTGGTCGTGGGTCACATAAATCATGGTGGTCGCGAGCTGCTGATGAAGCTGCGTGATCTCGAGCCGCATCTGCACGCGCAGCGCGGCATCGAGGTTGGAGAGCGGCTCGTCGAACAGGAACGCCTTGGGCTCGCGCACGATCGCGCGGCCGATGGCGACACGCTGGCGCTGGCCGCCGGAAAGCTGCCGCGGCTTGCGGTCGAGATAGCTGGCGAGGTTGAGCGTGCCTGCCGCCTTTTCGACCTTCTGCCGGATGATATCGGGCGATTCGCCCGCCATCTTGAGCCCGAACGCGATGTTGCTGCGGACGCTCATGTGGGGATAGAGCGCGTAGGACTGGAACACCATGGAAAGGCCGCGCCTGGCGGGCGGGACGTTGGTCATGTCGACGCCGTCGATGGCGATATGGCCGGCGGTCACGTCCTCCAATCCCGCGATCAGGCGCAGCAGCGTGGACTTGCCGCAGCCCGAGGGGCCGACGAACACCACGAACTCGCCATCGCCGACGTCGAGATCGATCGACGGGATGATGACGATCTCGCCGAACGCCTTGCGCACGCCCTTGAGCTGAATCCTACCCATGCAACGATCCCCTCGTCACTTCACCGCTCCGAACGTCAGCCCGCGCACCAGCTGCCGCTGCGAGAACCAGCCCAGCACCAGGATCGGCGCGATGGCGAGGGTCGAGGCGGCGGAGAGCTTGGCCCAGAACAGGCCCTCGGGGCTGGAATAGGCGGCGATGAAGACGGTCAGCGGGGCGGCATCGGTGGTCGTGAGGTTGAGCGTCCAGAACGCCTCGTTCCAGGCGAGGATGACGTTGAGCAGCACGGTCGAGGCGATGCCCGGCACCGCCATCGGCGCCAGCACGTAGACGATCTCGCGCCACAGGGTCGCGCCGTCCATGCGCGCGGCTTCCAGTATCTCGCCGGGGATCTCCTTGAAGTAGGTGAACAGCATCCAGACGATGATCGGCAGGTTGAGCAGGAACAGCACCGCGATCATGCCGCCGCGCGTGTTGAGCAGATGGAAATCGCGGAAAATGAGGTAGATCGGGATGAGCGCGCCGACCGGCGGCATCATCTTGGTGGAGAGCATCCACAGCAGCAGGTCCTTCGTGCGCTTGCCGGGCGCGAAGGCCATGGCCCAGGCGGCGGGGATGGCGAACAGCAGGCCGACCAGCGTGGAGCCGACCGACAGCAGGATCGAGTTGGTCGCGAACAGCAGGTAGTTGGAGCGCTGCTGCACGATGGCATAGTTCTCCAGCGTCCAGTCGAACAGCAGGAACCGCGGCGGGAACTCGACCGCTTCCAGCTCGGTCTTGAAGCTGGTGACGATCATCCACAGGATCGGGAAGAACAGCAGGAAGCCGCAGAACCAGGCCGCGGCCGTCGTGATGCTCCTGCGCTGGAGGGAATGGGCGCGCGCCATGTCTCAGGCCTCCAGGTTCCGGCCGATCATCCGCACCAGGAAGAACGCCACGATGTTGGCGAGGATGACCGCGACGATGCCGCCGGCCGAGGCGCCGCCGACGTCGAACTGCAGCAGCGCCTGGGCATAGACCAGGAACGGGATGTTGGTGGTGAGGTTGCCCGGCCCGCCGCCGGTCGTCACCAGTATCTCCGCGAACACGTTCAGGAGGAAGATGGTCTCGATCAGGATCACGACCGTGATCGGCCGCGCCAGGTGTGGCAGCACGATGTAGAAGAAGAAGGACAGGGGCGGCGTGCCGTCCATCTCCGCCGCCTCCTTCTGCTCCTCGTCCAGCGACTGGATCGCGGTCAGCAGGATGAGGGTCGCGAACGGCAGCCACTGCCAGGCCACGATGAGGGTGATGGCGGTCAGCGGCGCATCCGCGAACCAGTCGATCGGCGTCACGCCGATGAGGCTGGCGAGCCACGCGAACAGGCCCTGCACCGGGTGCATCAGCAGGTTCTTCCAGATGAGGGCGCTGACCGTCGGCATGACGAAGAACGGTGCAATCACCATCAGCCGCACGATGCCGCGGCCCCATAGCGGCTGGTCCAGCAGCAGCGCGAGCAGCGTGCCGCCGGCGACGGTGATGATGAGAACGCCGCCCACCAGCTTCAGCGTGTTGAAGAGCGCGGTGATGAAGGCGGGATCGGTCAGGAAGTATTGGTAGTTGACGAGCCCGATGAAGGACTCGTTGCCGGGGTCCAGCAGCGAGTAGTTCAGCAGCGAGAAATAGACCGTCATGCCGAGCGGCACGATCATCCACAGGAACAGCACCAGGGTGGATGGCGCGACCGCCGCCCGGGCGAGAATGCGTGTCTGGCGTGTGGCCATGGCCGCTGTGCCTCTAGTCGCCCTACGCGCTCAAAGCCGTTGCTCTTCTCGTAATGGTCGGACTTGGTCCGACCATTACGAAGTAGTTTGCGGCGTCGTTCATCGACAGCTTATGCACGACGAACCTCGAGTGAGAAAGGCGCTGCCCGGCCCGGCGCGGGGCCGGGCAGCCAGGGGAGATGGGAGGCGGCTCTCCTACTTGATGTAGCCTGCCTTGGTCATCTCGCGGGTGGCGATCGCCTGGGCCTTCGCCAGCGCGTCATCGACGCTCGATTCGCCGGACAGGGCGGCGGAGAACAACTGGCCGACCTGGGTTCCGAGGCCTTGGAACTCCGGGATCGCGACGAACTGCACGCCGACATAAGGTACCGGCTTCACGGTCGGATGCGTCGGATCGGCGGAGTTGATCGAATCCAGGGTCATCTTCGCGAACGGCGCGGCCTTCTGGTACTCGGGATTGTTGTAGAGCGAGATGCGCGTGCCGGGCGGCACGTTGGCCCAGCCTTCCTTCTCCGCCACCAGCTTGATGTACTCCTTGCCGGTCGCCCACGCGATGAACTTCTGCGCCGCGTCGGCCTTCTGGGAGCCGGCCGGCACTGCCAGCGACCATGCCCACAGCCAGTTGCCGCGCTTGCCGAGCCCGTTGTCGGGCGCAAGCGCGAAGCCGACCTTGTCAGCGACCTTCGAATCCTTGGGGTTGGTGACGAAGGAGGCGGCGACCGTGGCGTCGATCCACATGCCGCACTTGCCGGAATTGAACAGCGCCAGGTTCTCGTTGAAGCCGTTGGAGGAGGCGCCCGGAGGGCCGGCGTCCTTCATCAGCTTCACATAGAAGTCGAGCGTGTTTTTCCATTCGGGCTGGTCGAACTGCGGATGCCACTGCTCGTCGAACCAGCGCGCGCCGAACGAATTGGCGGTCGCGGTCAGGAACGCCATGTTCTCGCCCCAGCCTGCCTTGCCGCGCAGGCAGATGCCGTAGACGCCGCCAGAGGGATCGTTGATCTTGCGCGCCGCGTCGGCGACGAAGTCCCAGGTCGGCGCGTCCGGCATGGTGAGGCCGGCCTTCTCGAACAGGTCCTTGCGGTACATCACCATCGAGCTCTCGCCATAGAATGGCGCGGCGTAGAGCTTGCCGTCGACCGAAAGGCCGGAGCGGATCGCCGGCAGCAGGTCGTCGACATCGTAGTCGGCGCCGAGATTGTCGAGCGGCACCAGCCAGCCCTTCTTGGCCCAGATCGGCACCTCGTAGGTGCCGATGGTGAGCACGTCGAACTGCCCGCCCTTGGTGGCGATGTCGGTCGTCACCTTCTGGCGCAGCACATTCTCTTCCAGCGTGACCCATTCCAGGCTGATGTCCGGGTTCTTCGACGTGAAATCATCCGTCAGCTTCTGCATCCGGATCATGTCGCCGTTGTTAACGGTGGCGATGGTGAGCTTGGTATCGGCGGCGGCTGCGGAGGCCGAAACGGCAAGTACGCACGCGCCCGCGAGGGCGCGGAGCATGACACTCATGGTTTCCTCCCATCCAGCTCTTATGACTGAGCGTTTGCTAATCGAGCGGGCATATACTCAGTCCGCCAATGCGCGGAGTCAAGGCCGTTTCGTCCCTGCATCACGATGCGATAGCGCAAGTTACTGGATTAACTGCCGAAATCGGATCGGGAAAATGCCCGGGCCTACAGCAACAGTTCAGCCGTGGTCTCGTTGGTGATGAGACCGGTGATCAGCCGGCCGGCGAGCGCGGCCTTCAGGGCCTTGGCTTTGAACACGCCCATGGCCACCGCAACGACGAGGCGGGTGGCGGGCTGGTCGAGCCCGACGCTCGCCACGCGGTCGTTGGTGAGGCCATCGATCAGGCTGCCGTTGGCATCGAACGCCCAGCCGACGATCTCGCCGACGGCGCCCGCCTTCACCAGCGCGCGCATTTCCGCCCCGTTGACGAAACCGTCCTGCACCAGCGGCGCGCTGTCGCCCATCTGCCCGACGCCGACGAAGGTGACATCGGCCTGCCTGGCGAGATCGACCACGCTGATCACGGATTTCTGCGCCAGGAACAGCGCCTTCTCGTGGATGGTCGAGGCGATGACCGGCAGCGGCATCGGATAGTGCGGCGCCTTCACCGCGTCGGCGATGCGCATGATGACATCGTAGAACGAGGCCGATCCGTCCGGCGCGATGTTGCCGACCAGGCTGACGATCTTGTGCTGCGGGCAATCCATCAGCGGCAGCTGCTCGACCGCGGCGCGCAGGGTGCGGCCCGATCCCATGGCGACGATGATGGGATGCTGCGATTCGAGGCGCCGCTGCAGCTCCGCCGCCATCGCCTCGGCGACTCCCAGTGTGGTGGATGGCGAGGTCGGGTCGGCCGGCACCACCTCGCAAAGCTGCAGCCCGTACTTGGCCTTGAGCCGTTCGGAGAGGTCGAGGCACTTGGCGATCGGATGATCCAGCCGAACCTTGATCAGGCGCTCGCTGACCGCGAGCGAGACCAGGCGCTGCGCCGTCTGGCGCGACACGCCGAGCTTGCCCGCGATCTCGTCCTGCGTGTTGCCGGCGATGTAGTAGAGCCAGCCCGCCCGCGCCGCCTCGTCGAGCCTGCTGGCCTCGCTATCCGGTTTCTTCGCCATTTTCCCCTCGCGGGCCGAGATCTCATTCGGACGTGAGGCCCAAGAAATTCCCCCTCTCCCCTCGCGGGAGAGGGCTGCGAAGGCTTAGCGAACGAGAGTGAGCTTAGCCGGAGCTGGGTGAGGGGGCCGCGCCGCAGGCGCGCAGCGCGTGAGCGCTCACTGCTTGGTGGCGCTCTTGCGAGCGCGCGCACCTTTCGGTGCGCAACCCCTCATCCAACTGCGGCTAGGCTCGTTAACGCTCGCCAAGCCTTCGTATCCTTCTCCCTCAAAGGGAGAAGGGATTCTTTCTTGTTGCCTGCTCCATCATGCGAGATGGCCTTGGCTCGTACGCTTGAACCTTAGTTCGAAGGACGTGGGCGCCTCAAGTGCGGTGCGCCAGCGAAAAATTCAGCCATGTCATCGAACGATCGATCGGGCTTGATGTCCGGCGCCGGGCGCCGGTGGCTGGCGGCGTAGTGGCTGCCGCCGGTGAACTGCCAGGCGATCATGCCGGCGGCCCGCGCCGCCGCGATGCCGAGGTCGCTGTCCTCGACCACGAGGCACTGCTTCGGATCGGCGCCCATCGCCGCGGCCGCGTGCAGGAACAAATCCGGCGCCGGCTTCGGCCGCGCTACCATCGACGCGGTATAGAGCCGCTCGCCGAACCGATCGGCCAGGCCCGCCGCGCGCAGCGAGTGGCGCGCCCGCTCGGGGCTGGAGCTGGTGGCGGCGCAATACGGGACGGCGAGATCGTCCAGGACATCGACGATGCCCGGCATGGCTCGCAGCTCCGCCTCGAACCGCCGCGCGAGCCGGGCACGATAGGCTGTCTCGAACGAGGCGGGCAGCGGCGCGCCGGCGATCGCCGCGATCTTGCCGGCGACCACGTCATAGGGGTGGCCGATGAAATGCTCCAGCACATGGCTTGCGTCGATCGCGATGCCAAGCCGCGCCAGCTCCTCTACCAGGACCGCCGTGCTGATGATTTCGCTGTCGATCAGGACGCCGTCGCAATCGAAGATGACGAGCGCGGTCATCTCATCGCGCGGATCGCGTTCGCCACCGCCTTGCCGAGCTTGGCATGCTCGCCGGCCTCGAAATGCACGCCGTCGATATCGCTGGTGCGGATGACGGTGCCGGCGTCGACGAAGGCGGCGCCGTATTTCTCCGCCTGCGGGCGATAGGCGGCGCCGAGGCGCTGGGATTTCTCGGTCCCGCCATGGAACATGTCGCCGAGGCAGGAAAGCTTCGCCAGCGGCGGCGGCGCGATCAGCAGCACGCGCGGCGCGGCGTTGTCGGGCCCGGCGCCGGAGCGCGCGATGGTGTCGAGCAGGATCCCCACCGATTCCGCGATGTCGAGCGGCTGCACGGCGAAGCGCGACTTGAGGTCGTTGGTGCCGAGCATCAGGGTCATGATGTCGATCGGCCGGTGGCTCTCCAGGCAGGCGTGCAGATACCTGAGGCCGTTCTTGTGTGCGCCCTCGATCGGGTCCTTGTGGAGCGTCGTGCGCCCCGGCAATCCTTCCTCGATGATCGTCCAGCCGGCGCCGAGCTCCTTGCGCAGCACGCCCGTCCAGCGCTCGTCCGGCTCGAAGCGCCGGATGTCGTCGCGATGCAGCATCGGGACGGAGCCGTGGGTGTTGGAATCGCCGAAGCAGAGGATGGTGGTCATGGCGGGGCTCCTTGTTTGTCGCACGACAGCCCGGCAAGATTGGCGCGTCCGCCAAGCCGTGACAAGGAGGCCGTGACAAGTTGGTGCGCGGGCGCCGGCCACGTTGCGCATCCGCGCCGCACCGCCTACATCTCAGCTTCCCTCTTCGCTTGCCCGCTTCAGGAGCATGTCATGCAGCACCGTCCTCTCGGCCGCAGCGGCCTTTCCGTATCCTCTCTTGGCCTCGGCTGCATGGGCATGTCGGAGTTCTATGGCCCGCGCAACGACGCGGAATCGCTCGCCACCATGCAGGCCGCCCTCGATGCCGGCATCGATTTCTTCGACACCGCCGACATGTACGGCCATGGCGACAACGAGGTATTGGTCGGCCGGTTTCTCAAGGGCCGGCGCGACAAGGTCGTCCTCGCCACCAAGTTCGCGGTGGTGCGCAACCAGAAGACCGGCGAGCGGCGGATCGACAATTCGCCGGCCTATATCCGCGCGGCCTGCGACGCTTCGCTGACGCGCCTCGGGATCGAGCGCATCGACCTCTACTACATGCACCGGCGCAATCCCGCGACGCCGATCGAGGAAGCGGTCGGCGCGATGGAGGAGCTGGTGAAGGCGGGCAAGGTGAGGGCGCTCGGCCTGTCCGAGGTCTCGGCCGAGACTCTGCGCCGCGCCTATCGGGTGCATCCGATCGCCGCGTTGCAGACCGAATATTCGCTGTGGAGCCGCGACCCGGAGGACGGGCTGCTGCAGGCCTGCGCCGAGCTGGGCGTCGCCTTCGTCGCCTATTCGCCGCTCGGCCGCGCGTTCCTCACCGGCACGGTCAGCAAGCCGGACGAGCTGCCGGAAGGCGACTTCCGCCGCTTCAACCCGCGGTTCCAGGGCGAAGCGCTGGAGCGCAACAACCGCCTGGCCCAGGCCCTGGGCAGGTTCGCCGCGGAGCGCCAGGCGACGCCGGCGCAGACCGCGCTGGCCTGGCTCCTGAACAAGCATCCGCAAGTGGTGCCGATCCCCGGCACCAAGCGCCGCACGTATTTGAAGGAGAATGCCGCGGCAGCGGAAATCAGGCTGAACCAGGACGAGATCGCCGCGCTCGACAAGATCTTCGCGCCGGGCGAAGTCGCCGGCACGCGCTACCCCGAAGAGGGGATGAAGAGCCTCAGCCTCTGATCGCAGCCTGCGGCCCCAGCTGTCCTTGACATGGCGGTGCAAATCGCCATCTTAGTGACATGGCCAACGCGACGAATTTCATCGAGCGCAAATCCCGAGAGGGAATCCTGACGCTGGGCTGTTAGCCCCCGGCTCGGCCATTTTGCGCCTCCGAGCCCGGGGGCGATCCATTCACGACATCGGTTGCGAGGCTCGGACTTTGATCCGGGCCGTGGCTGCATCGGCGCTCTGGAACTATGCGCGGCGAGACTTCGTTCGCCCGAAGGAGAGAACAATGGAAAGACGAATGCGCAACGGTGCGAGGCTGCCGGAAATCACCCTCGGCGGCTCCGACCATGCCCGGCTGACCAGCCTCGCGACTGCGGCGCTGGACCACCTGCCGCAGGCGGCGGAGGAGCTTCTGACCGAGCTTGACCGGGCCAGGATCGTCGCCGACGATGCGGTGCCGGGCGATGTCGTGCGCATGGGCTCGACCGTGGAGTTCCGCACCGAGGCGGATCAGAAGCGCGTGACGCTGGTCTTTCCGGCCGACGCGGATATCGAGGCGGGCAGGGTCTCGGTGCTGACGCCGGTCGGCGCGGCGCTGATCGGCCTCACCAAGGGCGAATCCATGACCTGGAGCGCGCGCGACGGGCGCAGCCATGAGCTGACGATCCTGGATGTCGAGCCGCCGGCGCAGGCCGGGGCCTGACGCGCGGCGATGCGCGCTGCTCAGCCGGCGGTGAATTCCGGCCAGTTGAGTTGCGCCAGCCTCGTCCTGAAAGCCGCTTCGTCCGGCACCGCAATGCCGAAGAGGTCGCGGAGCACCGCGCTGACCTCGGCCGCGCTCGATAGCGTGCGCTGCTCGCTTGTGCCATCCAGCCGGTGGATGGAGAGACGGTTGTCGCGCAGGCCATGGCGCTGGTCGGGCGTGGCGCGCGCCACCAGCAGCGAGTTCACGAAGTGCGAGGTCGGCCAGGTCGAGACGTAGTAATTCGCCACCTCGTAGTCGATCGGCTCCTGCTCCGTGAGGTCGAAGCGGTAGAACGATGCCCACTCGCCCTTCAGCCGGCATTGCAGCGTGAACCAATCGCCGCTGCGCAGCAGGCGGAAGGTTTCGTGCGGCGTCGCCTGCTCGATCTCCGGCTCCAGGCGCAGCGGCGCGGTCGCGCTCATCCCGAACCCGACATCGGCAATGTGGATGCCGTCCGGCAACTCGACCCTGAGGATCATGTGGCTGCGCGGCGGCGTGATGGCGGGGTCCGGCCTGTTCCACACCACGCGCCCGCCGAGATGGCTGATACGGAAGCCCAGCGCCCGCAGCGCGTGGGAGAGCACTGTGTTGTGCTCGAAGCAATAGCCGCCGCGGCACGAGCGCACGAGCTTCTGCTGCAGCGATTCGACGTCGAGGCGGACCGGTATGCCCAGCAGCGGGTTGAGGTTCTCGAACGGGATCGCCTGCGGATGCAAGAGCTGGATCGCGCGCAGCGTCTCCAGCGTCGGCGTGCGCGGGCCGTCATATCCTATGCGGGCGAGGTAGGCGGAGAGGTCGAAGGCGGGGGCGGGGATCATGGCGTGTATATAGAGGCCCGTGGCAAGATCGCCTAGCCGGCGGGTGCGCGCAACCTGACAGCTCCTGTCGGCATCGATATGGCCATCTCGGCCAAGCGCCGCCTTGCGCGAGGCTTTGACGCGATGTGATCCACCATGGAGAGCACGATGCGAAAGCTCATCGTCACCGAATTCATCAGCGCCGATGCTGTTGCCGAGGTCGACCAGCTGCCGTCCGTGACCTGGAACTCCGAAATGGATCGGTTCAAGAATGACGAACTTGCGGACAGCGGCGCCATGCTTCTAGGGCGCACGACCTACCAGATTTTTGCCGGCCATTGGCCCAGCGAAACCGGCGACTTCGCCGAGCGGTTCAATGCGCTGCCAAAATACGTTGCATCGACCACATTGAAAGAACTCGATTGGCGGCCAGCCGAGCTGCTGAGGGGCGCACTGCCGGAAGCGGTCAAGGCGCTGAAGGCAGGCAGCGGCGGCAACATCTATGTGCACGGCAGCATCAGCGTGGCCCAGGCGCTGCTGCGCCATGGCCTCGTCGACCGCATCAGGCTGCTCAGCTATCCCGTGGCGCTCGGGCAGGGAAAGCCGTTCTTCGCGCCCGGCGAACAGCATAGTCTTGACCTGATCTCGGCCACGCGCTTCAGCAACGGCGTTCTGGCCCTGGAGTACGTGCCGCTCGGGCGTGCGGAGCGAGTATAGGCCTCACAGCGAAACCCCGTGGCCTCACTTCGCGCAGCTTGAAATCGTCCTCCGACCCCAATTGCTCACCCCAATTGCTCACCCCAATTGCTCTCAGCGCCAAATATTGGAACCGACGCCATAGGATATGCATTGTTTCCGTCCAGCGCTGGGCGGGGCCTGTCATCACGGCCGCGTGAAGCGATGCCACCGTGACCAATGAACCAGGGTGTCGGGAGACCATGATCGCCACATTAATCAGCGCGGCGCGCGGCCTCCATGTGATGATCCGCGGCGACGGCGAGGGGTTGGGCAAGGAAGACCTTTCACAGACGATCAATTTCGCCCGAATCTCGCTGATCGTGGGCCTTGTCTTCATCCACTACGGATGGTTTCCGAACGCCCGCATGTCGCCGTTCCGCGGGCTCGATCCCGGCCAGCACCAGATCGCCACTTATGTGCAGAGTTTCGTGCTGTTCTTCTTCCTGAGCGTCGTGCCGCTGCTCAGCATGATCTCGGGCTGGTTGTTCTTCTCGTTCCTGGGCGATCCCACAACAGCGCTGCTCAGCCGGATGCGGCGCCGGTTCGCCTCGCTCTACCTGCCGCTCGTGTTCTGGAACACGCTGTTCCTGCTGATCCTCCTGGCGCTGTTCTTCGCGGCACCCGGACATCCGCTGCTGTCGGAGGTGAACATCGATTTCAGGTCCGCCGGCATCATGGGTTACGTCAACGCGGTGTTCGGGATCACGGAGCATCCGGTCGGATTCCAGTTCTGGTTCGTCCGCGATCTTTTCGTGACGGTGCTCATCAGCCCAATTCTTTGGCTGCTGCTGACGCGCGCCCCGGTCGTCGGCTTCGTGTTGCTGGGAACGGCCTGGCTGCTCGGGCACGATCTGTGGATATTCTTCCGCGTGGACGTCGTGTTCTTCTTCTACCTGGGCGGCTGGATCAGGCTGCGCGGCGCGCCGGTCGAGATCGGAGCGCGCGCGACATGGTTCCTTGTGCTCGCGTACGTGCTGATCTGTGCGGTCCGAACGCTGGCGCCGTTCGTCGTCGGCGACGGAAATCCCTTCGTCCTGCAGGTTGCCACCCGCGGCATGCGCGTCGTCGGGGTGCTTGCCTGCTGGGGCGTGTTCCAGCGCATCGCGTTGACATCCTTCGGCGCAACCGTGGCCCGCTTCGGCGGCTTCGCGTTCTTCCTGCATGCGGCACACTATCCCTTGATCGCGGAGATCAAGTTGATCCTCTGGGATCTTCTGCCTGCCGACTCGCAGCCTTGGATGCTCGCCCACTACGTTGCGAGCGTGGCCGTTACGGTCGCGCTCGGCATCGGCCTGGGGCTTGTGCTGACCCGCCTTGCTCCAACCGCATTCTCCCTGCTGAACGGAGGACGCCTGGTCGGCCAGCGGGGCGTGCTGCCCGCGCGCGCCGGACCGCGCGCGACAACGGGGGACAACGCCGGGCTGCTCGCACCGCGCCGCACCGGCGACAGCTGATGCGCCCCTGTTGCGCTGGTTCTCGGCGCCTGGTAGATCGCCGCCAAGCCCATCAACCGCATCAGACGCCGAACCCGGTGACGGCCGGCGGAGACCCGCCCGTCGCAACTGGCGCGCCATCTGCCGGCTGCCGTAGAAGGAATACTTGAGAAACGGCTCATCGATCCGGCGCATCAGCGCCAGGTTCTCCGGACTCTCTCCCCGCGGGGTGTGATGGAACGACGACCGGCTGATGGACAGAAGCTGACATTGACGGCTCAAGCTCAACCCGGGGCGACGCTCGATCATCGCCTTGCGTTCCCCCCGGCTCATCGCTTGAGCCCGTCGGCCAAAAAATCCCGTTCCACTGTCAACTGGCCGATCTTGGCGTGAAGATCGCGCACCTCGGTTTCCCGGTCCTGGCGGTCGCGATCCGCACCGTTCGAGAATACTTCTCCCAGACCCTCGATCGCCTGGCGCTTCCACGTGCTCACCTGATTCGGATGCACCTTGTGCTTCGAGGCGATCTCCTGAACCGTCTTGTCGCCACGCAAGGCCTCCAACGCAACCCGCGCCTTGAATTCCCCCGTAAACCGTCGTCTCGTCGTCATCTGGTATTCCTCCCTATCCGGCGGAATACACCTTAACACCCTGTCCGATTTTCCAGGACCAGCTCACCGGCAAGCGGACGTTTGGTATGGTTCCGTCGCACTGATCGGACAGTCTCCCGACGACGTGCTCGAGAATGGTGATGCCGTGTGTATCTTCCGCATGGGCTTGTCACCGTCCCCCATACGACGGGCGAGACCTCCGGCAAGAATTACGCTGATCGTCCGGGGAGGCTGTTCAATCGGCATCGGAGCCCTTTCGTCTGCTGCGCGCTGATTCTTCTTCAACGTGTTCAAGATTCTGGTCGAACAGGATCCGATCTTGACCCGACAATGCGACAAACCGCTTACCTCGAGCACGCCCTATCAAGGTAAGGCCGGATTTCCGCGCCAACTCGACTCCCCAAGCGGTAAAGCCAGACCGCGAGATCAGGATTGGAATACCCATCCGCACGGTTTTGATGGTCATTTCGGAAGTTAGTCGACCCGTCGTGTAGAGGATCTTGTCAGCGGGGTCGACGTGGTTGCGGTACATCCAGCCAGCGAGCTTGTCGACTGCGTTGTGGCGACCCACATCCTCCATGTAGCAGACCGGCTTCTCTTGAACGCACAGCACGCAGCCATGAATCGCACCCGCCTCGAGATAGAGCGAGGGCGTGGTATTGATGGTGTGTGTTATCTGGTAAAGCCAGGACGTTCGCAGCTCGGATGACGGCAGCACAACCGTTTCCAGCGCCTCCATCAAATCTCCGAAAGAGGTACCTTGGGCACAACCCGAGGTCAGAGTACGCTTCTTGAGTTTCTGCTCGAAGTTCGTGCCCTGTTCAGTGCGCACGACGACAACCTGAAGATCATCGTCATACTCGACCTCGGTCACCACGTCGTCGGGTTTGAGCATGTTCTGGTTGAGCAAATAACCGATTGCCAGGTACTCTGGATAGTCATTGATCGTCATCATGGTCACGATTTCTTGCGCATTGAGGTAGAGCGTCAGAGCGCGTTCGACGGGAACACTGACTGTTACTTCCGCACCCGTATGGTCTGTACCGGCGATGCGGTTCACCAACCGGGTGTCGTTGGGATCGGGCATGATGACGGGGACATCTTGCCGTAGATTGCTCTGTTGCATGACGCTCTCTCTCGAGGAAATCCAACATTGTTCGGCTTCCAACTATATACGACAAGATGCGCGGATGTATCCGGCGGCGTGTGATCTGCCGTTCATCCCCGACAAATCTTGCCATTTTGGCATGTCAGGGGTGGCGAAACCCCGCCCGTGGCTCAGCCGCTGCAGATGCTGCTACAATCGTGATCAGGCATTGGACTTCGACGACCTGGTGGAAGTGCTGGTGAGATGGCTCAACTCTCTAATGATTGCTTTGTCTCCTCGTCGCCATTGATGTCCATCGAGGAGGCGGTGTCGCTGGCGACAAGCAGGCTACGGGTCGCGGCGAACAGCGAGATGGTGAGCCTGCGCTCCGCGGATGGCCGGATCGCTGCGGAGGATGTCCACGCCTGTAACGATCTGCCGCCATTTCCGAACTCCGCTGTTGACGGCTATGCCGTTCGCCATGCCGATCTCAATCCAAGCGGCGAGACATTGCTTCCGGTCGAAGGGCGCCTGGCCGCCGGATCGCCAGGGGTTGTCAACGCTGCCGGCCGCGCGGTACGCATCTTCACCGGGGCGACCATGCCGCCCGATGCGGACACGGTCTTCATGCAGGAGGACGTTCGCCTCGAAGGGGCTTCGGTGGCCCTGCCGGAAGGCCTGAGGGCCGGAGCCAATACGCGGTCGATTGGCGAGGACATTGCGCGAGGGGAACGCATCATTGCGGCCGGCCGTCGTCTGGCGCCGCAAGATATTGCTTTGGCCGCTGCAACGGGCCATCGCCGGCTTCCGGTTCGCTTTCCCGTGCGGGTTGCGGTGTTTTCGACTGGCGACGAACTGGTCAAGCCAGGTTCGAAGTTGAAACCCGGCACCATCTACGATTCCAATCGGGTCATGCTGCTTGCATTGCTCGGCCGCTACGGCGTCAAGGTGCGCGACCTGGGGATACTTCCCGATGATCCCGACTCTCTGACCGAGCATTTTGCCAAGGCGGCCCCGCGGAACGATCTGCTTCTCAGTTCCGGCGGCGTTTCGCTCGGAGAAGAAGATCATGTGAAGGCCGCGGTCGAAGCGACCGGACAACTCGTGTTCTGGAGATTGGCCATCAAGCCTGGCCGACCTCTGGCAATGGGCGTTGTGCGCGGGGTGCCGTTCATCGGGCTGCCAGGCAACCCCGCCGCCGCCTACGTGACATTCGTGATGTTCGTGCGGCCGATACTCGCTCATCTCGCTGGAGCCGCGTTGCAACCAGTCACGTCGTTTCGCGTTCGGTCAACATTCTCGCAGAAGAAGCGCGCTGGCCGGCGGGAATACGTCCGTGTCAACGTCTCATCCGGCTCGGATGGCGTGCTTGAAGCGCGCCGCTTCCCAAAGGAGGGCGCAGCGCTGCTGACATCGCTCACCACGACCGATGGCATCGCTGAGATACCAGAGGAGGTCACCGCGCTCTCGGCGGGAGACTTCGTCACATTCTATCCGCACGACGCTTTCTGGTAGCCTCGGCGGCGCCGGAGGGATGCCTACTCGGCGGCGGCCGATACCGCTGGCGCGACCCGCGCGGCGCAGAACTTGAACTCGGGGATCTTGCCCATCGGATCCAGCGCCGGATTGGTGAGGAGGTTGGCTGCCGCTTCCGCATAACAGAAGGGCATGAACACCATGTTCTCCGGCACGTCCCGGTCCGAGCGCACCTTGACCTCCACCGCGCCGCGGCGCGTCTCAAGACGGATGAAATCTCCAGGGTCGAGGTTCATGCGGAACAGCTCCTTCGGCGCCATGAAGGCCACTGCTTCCGGCTCGATGGAATCGAGCACGCCTGAGCGGCGGGTCATCGCGCCCGTGTGCCAGTGCTCCAGAACGCGGCCGGTCGACAGGATCATCGGATAATCCATGTCCGGCAATTCGTCCGGCGGGCGGATGTTGGCTGGCACAATCTTGGCGCGCCCGTTCTCGGTCGGGAAGCCCTGGTAGAAGATGATTTCGTTGCCAGGCTTGTCGGGTGCATCAACCGGGTAGGTGACAGCCCCCTCGCGCTCCAACCGTTCCCATGTGATGTTGTTCATCGAGGGCATCGTCTTCGCCATTTCGGTGAAGACCTCGGCGGGGCCGCTGTAGTTCCAGTCGAGCCCAAGCCGCTTTGCGATCTCCTGGATGATCCACAGGTCCTGGCGTGCAGTGCCCGGCGGTCGAATTACGGGCCGCGATATCTGGACGCGCCGGTCAGTATTGGTGAACGTGCCGGACTTCTCGGCAAACGCGGATGCCGGCAGCACGACGTCGGCGTGGAACGCCGTTTCGGTGAGGAACAGGTCCTGCACCACCAGGTGGTCGAGCTTGGCCAGCGCTTGCCGCGCATGGTTCAGATCGGGGTCCGACATCGCCGGATTTTCGCCCTCGATGTACATGCCATTGATGTGCCCGGCATGGATCGCGTTCATGATCTCGACAACCGTCAAACCGGTCTTCGGGTCGAGCTCCTGACCCCAGAAGTCCTCGAACAGCTTCCGGACCGCCGCCTTTTCCACCGACTGGTAGTCAGGGTAGACCATCGGGATGAGACCCGCATCAGAGGCGCCTTGGACGTTGTTCTGGCCGCGCAGCGGATGCAGTCCGGTACCCTTGCGGCCGATCTGGCCGGTGATGAGCGCAAGCGCTATCAGGCAGCGTGAGTTGTCCGTGCCGTGCACGTGCTGGCTGATGCCCATGCCCCAAAAGATGATCGAGCGCTGGCTCTTCGCGTAGAGCCTGGCAACCTCCTTCAGCGTGTCGGCATCGACGCCGCACACCGGCGCCATCCGTTCCGGCGTGAAATCCCTGATGTTCTCACGCAGGGCCTCGAAGTTCTCGGTATAGGCCGCAACATACTGCTCGTCGTACAGCCGCTCGGTGATGATGACATTCAGCATCGCGTTGAGCATCGACACGTCGGTTCCGGGCTTGAACGAGAGATGCTTGTGGGCGATGCGCGAAAGAGACTGCCGGCGCGGATCTATCACGATCAGCTTGGCGCCATTATTCTTCACCGCGTTCTTCATGAAGGTCGCGGCGACGGGATGATTTACAGTCGGGTTGGCGCCGATGACGATGATGACTTCGGCGTCCATGGCGGCGGCGAATGGCGCTGACACGGCGCCCGAGTTGAGACCTTCCATCAGCGCCGCGACCGATGACGCGTGGCAAAGCCGCGTGCAATGGTCGACGTTGTTCGAGCCGAAGCCCAGTCGGACCAGCTTCTGGAACAGATAGGCCTCTTCGTTGGAGCCCTTGGCCGAGCCGAAGCCCGCGAGCGCCTTGCGGCCCTTCTCGTCACGGATCTTCCTCCGGCCGCCCGCGGCCAGATCCAATGCTTCTTCCCAGCTCGCTTCGCGAAAGTGCGTCCAAGGATTGGCAGGATCGACCTGGTCGGTTGCATCCTTGGGCACGTTCTCCAGGCGGACGAGCGGCACGGTCAGCCTGTGGGGATGGTGGATGTAGTCGAAGCCAAAGCGCCCCTTCACGCAGAGGCGATTGTGGTTCGCGGGGCCGTCGATGCCCTCAGCGTAGATGATCCTCTCATCCTTGACCTTGTATGAGACCTGGCAGCCGACGCCGCAATATGGACAAAGAGAGTCGACTTCGCGGTCCGGCCATACGGTCCTGGTCTGGTCGGCGTCGAGATAGGCGGCGGGCATCAAAGCGCCGGTGGGGCAGGCCTGGACGCACTCGCCGCACGCAACGCAGGTCGACTGGCCCATGGGATCGTCGAAATCGAACACGATCTTCGCACCATGGGAACGATAGGCCATCCCGATCACGTCGTTCACCTGGACCTCGCGGCAGGCGCGGACGCATAGATTGCACTGAATGCAGGCGTCGAGATTGACGCGCATAGCCGGATGGCTGGGGTCGGCGGCCCAGCGCTCCGCCGCGGGGAAGCGGCTGGATGTAAGCCCCACGAAATCAGCCTGGCTCCAGAAGTGGGAGCTTGGATCATGCGAGGTTGTGCGCTCCGGCTGGTCGGCCACGAGCAGCTCAATAACCATGGACCGAGCCTTGCTGGCGCGCTCGGTCGCCGTTTTCACCTTCATGCCGACGCCAGGCGTGCGCTTGCACGATGCAGCCAGTATGCGTTCGCCCTCGATCTCGACCATGCAGGCGCGGCAGTTCCCGTCCGGCCGGTAGTCGCGGGCGTCCTTGTGGCAGAGATGCGGGATGTGCGTGCCGAGGCGCTTGGCCACCTGCCAGATCGTCTCGCCGGGGCGGGCCTCGACCTGCTGGCCGTCGAGCTCGAAGGCGATCGTCGGCTCGCCCGGCTTGGTCTTGGCCTTTGCGCTGACGGGCCCGGCGGTTACTACGCCCGCCTTGCCACCGGCCTTGGCTCCCTGGGAATAGGCCGAGCCGCCGGCCGGGCTGGAGGACGGCTTGCCGCCTTCGTCCTGCTTGACGTCGGCTTTCAGGTTCTTCGGGTTCTTGTCGTTGCTCATGTACTTACTCTGCCGCCATCGGGCGCGCTGGGAACAGATCGGGGAAGTATTTGATCACGCTGGTCAGCGGATTGGACGCTGCCTGCCCAAGGCCGCAGATCGAAGCATCGCGCATGCAGGCCGATAGCTCGCCCAGCAAGTCGGTGTCCCAGTCGCGGTCCTGCATCAGGACCACCGCCTTCTGAGTGCCCGACCGGCAAGGCGTGCACTGGCCGCAGGATTCATCCTCGAAAAACTTCATGAGGTTCAAGGCGGCGCCCTTTACATCGTCCTTGTCCGACAGGATCACGACGGCGGCGGAACCGATGAAACAGCCGTATTTCTCGAGCGTTCCGAAATCGAGCGGGATATCGTTCATGGAAGCCGGCAGAATGCCGCCAGAAGCGCCACCTGGCAGGTAGGCGGCGAAGCTGTGGCCGTCGGCCATGCCGCCGCAGAACTCGTCGATGAGATCCTGAACCGGGATGCCGGCGGGGGCGAGCTTGACGCCCGGGTTCTTCACCCGTCCGGAGACCGAGAAGGATCGAAGGCCGGTTCGGCCGTTCCGGCCGTGGCTCTTCCACCAGTCGGAACCCTTTTCGATCAGGTCGCGGACCCAGAACAGGGTCTCGACATTGTTGATGAGGGTCGGCCGTCCAAAGAGGCCGACCTGGAACGGGAATGGCGGCTTGTGTCGCGGCAGGCCTCTCTTGCCCTCCAGGCTCTCGATCATGGACGATTCCTCGCCACAGATATAGGCGCCTGCGCCACGGCGCAGATGGATGGTCGGGCCCCCTGGCGGCAGTGCGGCTATCTCGTGAAGCAGAATCTGGCGCGAGATCGGGTACTCGTCGCGCAGGTAGATGTAGATCTCTGCCGCTTCCACCACATGTGCGCCAATCAGCATCCCCTCGAGAAACCGATGAGGATCGGTATTCAGGAAGTACTGATCCTTGAATGTCCCGGGCTCTCCTTCGTCTGCATTCACGGCCATCAGACGCGGGCCGGGTTCTCCGCGGACGGAGCGCCACTTGCGGCCCGTCGGAAAGCCAGCGCCGCCAAGTCCACGCAGCGAGCTGTCATCCAGGACCTTGAGCACGTCATCGATGGAAAGCTCTCCCGAACGAAGTTTGTTCAAAGTGGCATAGCCACCAGCCGCCTTGTACCGATCATGGTCGACGTAGTCGGGAACATGCGGATGAGTATTGCCGTGACCGATCGCGGCCTTCACCTTTGCCACGTCGGCCTGATGTACGAAATGATGACCGACCTCGACCGCCGGAGCGACGTCGCACAGACCCACGCATGGCGCACGAACCACCCGCACCTCGTTGCCCATATCCTGTTGCAGCGCTTCGAGAAGCTTCTCCGCGCCGAGCATTGCGCATGTCAGACTGTCGCAAACCCTGATGGTCAGCGTGGGAATATTCGGCTCGCCTTCCTTCACGATGTCGAAATGCGCATAGAACGTCGCGGTCTCGAACACCTCCGCGAAGGCCAGGCTCATTTCATCTGCAAGGGCGGCAAGGTGCGCCGCGGAAATCTGGCCGAAAGTGTCCTGGATCCGATGCAAATACTCGATCAAGAGATCGCGTTGGCGAGATCCGTCGCCCAACAGCGCTGCGATCTGCTGCTTTGCATGCGGATCGACCTGGCGCCCCTTGGGAACGGATCGGGCGTTGCGCCGGCCGCGTCCGGGATGTTCGAACTTCCGGACCTTGCTGAAATCGTCGCGGCCGTCGTGGTCGCTCATGGCTTATCCTTCGCGCGCGTCGGAACTGCATACCTCTGGCATACTGCATACCTCTGGAATGGCGCCGATTGCAAGCCATGGAGCCAAGCGAAAGCGGTCAGCGGGGTCGCGTTTGATAGATCGCATCTATTGCTCAATAAAACCTCGGTCTCACCCGCAACTTTGGGGAGAAAATTAGCTGGCAATCGTGCGGGATCGTTGGTTCGCGAGAATTGGGCAGCAGCCAAGGGACGCCGGAGATCTCACTGGGGCGCCTTCAGCGGCGGGCTGCATCCAAGCGTCGTGACCGACCGATTGTATTTGTCAGTGCGATGAAGCAATTCATCGAGACCATTTGTCGCAGTGAGACACTTTGAAACGGTACTGGGGGAAGCGCGAAGTATGACGGAGGCCGCAAGACCTTGCCGCAAGAGGCACACGTCTATGACGCCGGTACGTAGTTCGGGAAGAACAGCTGCTGGCCGTTGATCTTGTAGTCGGCGATCGCCTGCTGGCCTTCCGGCGAGATCAGCCAGTCGACGAAGATTTGGCCGTCCTTGGCCTTCACATGCGGATACTTCTGCGGATTGACCAGCATCACGCCATACTGGTTGAACAGCCGCTTGTCGCCTTCGACGAGGATCGTCAGGTCGCTCTTGTTCTTGAAGGAGAGCCAGGTGCCGCGGTC
>DASSBF010000021.1:0-6520 GCA_035699005.1 Dongiaceae bacterium | reverse complement strand
GAGCAATCCGGCGCCGCCTTTGTTTTGGGCGATCCCTTGCTCGGTGAGCACCTTCCCCCCTTGTGGGGGAAGGTTGGGATGGGGGGTGCCGCCGCACGGCAGTGGCCCTCTTGAACTCAGATGCTCGCCGAGCGCGTCAGTCGTCCTTGCAATTGTGCGGCATTGACCCCCCATCCAGCTCCGCCCAAGCTCGGCTCCGCCTCGCCATGGCTCCGCATCCTTCCCCCACAAGGGGGGAAGAAACTGGTCATGTCTTTGCCGGTTGCGCCCGGCGGCTCAGCCGATAGAATCCCGAATGCGTTCGCGCCGCCCGGCGGAACGTCCGGCAAGCAGAGGCATCCAACCCAGGCAATGTACAAAGAGACCACGCGATCGATCACCATCACGGTGGTGCCGACCTACCTCGACGACCAGTCCTCGCCCGAGGAATCGCACTATGTCTGGAAATACCACGTGCGGATCGAGAACCACGGCGCCGACACGGTGCAGCTGCGCACCCGCCACTGGCGCATCACCGATTCGATGGGGCGCATGCAGGAGGTGCGCGGCCCCGGCGTGGTCGGCGAGCAGCCGATCCTGAAGCCCGGCAAGTCCTACGAATACACCAGCGGCACGCCGCTGCCGACGCCCTCCGGCATCATGGTCGGCACCTACCAGATGGAGACCCCGCAGGGCGAGAAGTTCGACGTGCGGGTCCCCGCCTTCTCTCTCGACAGCCCGCACCAGCCGGTCAAGCTGAACTGACTGCGCTGGACCCGCGGAAACCCGACAAGGAATACGACATTGGCGAACCCCCGCACACCACGCGCCGGATCATCGCGCGCCTCGAAAGCGGCGCCGCGCATCCAGCGCCCGAGCCAGGACGAGGCGGAGGAGGCGGTCCGCACCCTGATCCGCTGGGGCGGCGATGACCCTCGGCGCGAGGGTCTGGTCGGCACGCCGGATCGCGTGGTGCGCGCCTATCGCGAGTTCTTCCGCGGCTACGACCAGGATCCCCACGCGATCCTCAAGCGCACCTTCGCGGAGACCGATGGCTACGACGAGATCATCGTGCTCAAGGACATGCGCTTCGAGAGCCATTGCGAGCATCACCTGGCGCCGATCATCGGGCGCGCGCACATCGCCTACCTGCCGCATCGCCGCGTCGTCGGGATCAGCAAGCTGGCGCGGCTGCTCGACTGCTTCGCCAGGCGCATGCAGATCCAGGAGACGATGACGGCGCAGATTGCCAACACCTTGCAGGAGGTGCTCCAGCCGCGCGGCGTCGCGGTGGTGATCGACGCCAGCCACCAGTGCATGACCACGCGCGGCGTGCACAAGCCCGGCACCTCGATGGTCACCAGCCGCATGCTCGGCGTCTTCCGCACCGACCCCTCGACCCGCCGCGAGTTCCTCGCCATCATCGGCCTCCCGCCCGCGACCGTCGCGTCGAGCTCGTAGCGGTGGGGCGCCACACGTGAAACCCGATCGAAGAATCCCTTCCCCCCTTGCGGGGGAAGGATGCGTAGCCTTGGCGAGCGTCAGCGAGCTTAGGCGAAGCTGGATGAGGGGTGGCGCGGCGATAGCCGCGCGCGCTCGCAAGAGCGCCAGACGAACTGCATCAAGCTCACCGGTAACAGCGCTTGCGCGCTGCGCGCCTCCCGTCTGCGAATGCGGACATTCGTCCGCGGCGGCGCGGCCCCCTCACCCAGCTTCGCCTAAGCTCACTCCGTTCGCTAAGGCTCCGCAGCCCTCTCCCGCGAGGGGAGAGGGGGTTCTTTTGTTGTAAGTGAGGGACCGAGAAAGAACCCACATCGATGTCCTGGCCGGATCATCGTTCCGTTTTCTACGCGATGGGCACCTTCCTCAGCGGGATCGCGGCGCTGATGCTGCTGCCGGCGCTCGCCGACTATCTCGGCGGGGACCGCAACTGGGCCGCGTTCGTCGAGGCGGCGACCGTGACCGGCGGCGTCGGGGGCGCCACCATCCTCGCCTTCCGCACCAGCCGGACGCCGGTCATCGGGCGCCGCGAAGGCTTCCTGCTCATCACCCTGACCTGGGTGGTGGCCTGCCTGTTCGCGGCATTGCCCTTCATGCTGTCGAGCGAGGCGCTGGACTTCGCCGACGCCTTCTTCGAATCGACCTCGGGCCTCACCACCACCGGCTCCACCATCATCGCCAACCTGGACGCCGAATCGCACGGCATCCTGCTGTGGCGCGCGCTGCTGCACTGGGTCGGCGGCATCGGCATCATCGTGCTCGCGGTCATGCTGCTGCCGTACCTCCGGGTCGGCGGCATGCAGCTGTTCCGCGCCGAATCCTCGGACCAGTCCGACAAGATCCGCGCCCGCGCCAACGAGGTGACGTGGGAGATCTTCTCGATCTACGCGGTCCTGACGCTGCTGTGCGCGGTCGCGCTCACGATCGCCGGCATGCCGCTGTTCGATTCGGTCTGCCACGCCATGTCGGTCATCGCGACCGGCGGCTTCGCCAACAAGGACTCCTCGATCGGCTTCTACCGGAGCGCGCCGATCGAATGGGTGACCACCCTGTTCACCCTGATCGGCGGCATGACCTTCGCGCTGATGGCGCGGGCGGTCTGGCACGGCGACTGGCGCGGCATCGCGCGCGACACCCAGACCCGCTGGTATTTCGGCTACATGATGATCGGAACCCTGCTGGTCATGCTGTGGCAGGTCGCGATGAACGGCAGGCCGTTCGAATCCGCGCTGCGCTCCTCGGCCTTCGCGGTCGTCAGCCTCGGCACCACCACCGGCCTCGTGTCGGAGGACTACTCGCAATGGGGCCCGTTCCCCGAGGCCCTGTTCATCGTGCTGCTGTTCGTCGGCGGCTGCACCGGCTCGACCACCGGCGCGATCAAGGTGTTCCGCTTCTGCATCCTCGGCTCCTTCGCCAAGTGGCAGATGCGCTCGCTCATCCACCAGCATCGCGTGCTGCTGCCGACCTATAACGGCGTGCCCGTCACCGACGACGTGATCCGCTCCGTCATCGGCTTCGTCGTGCTCTATCTCTTCGCCTTCGCGGTGCTCGGCACCGCCGTCGCCGCCTTCGATGTCGACATGACGACCGCGTTCTCCGGCGTCGCCCAGGCGCTCGGCAACGTCGGGCCGGGGTTCGGCACCACCATCGGCCCGGCGGGGAATTTCTCGAGCTTGCCGGAAGGCGCGAAGTGGCTATTGTCGGCGGCGATGCTCCTGGGCCGGCTGGAGCTGCTCGCGGTCCTGGTGCTGTTCACGCCGACCTTCTGGCGAGGCTGAGAATGCGCGAAGCGATCGATCTTCTGGAGCGGCTGATCGCCTTCCCCTCGGTCTCGGCGCGCAGCAACCTCGACCTCATCCAGTGGATCCGCGACCAGCTCGCCGGCCACGACATCCGCAGCGAGCTGGTGCCCGCGCCCGACGGCCAGCCCAAGGCAAATCTGTGGGCCAGCATCGGGCCAGATGCGCCCGGCGGCCTCGTGCTGTCCGGCCATACCGACGTGGTGCCGGTCGAGGGCCAGCCCTGGACCAGCGATCCCTTCACCCTGACGGCGCGCGGCGGCCGGCTCCATGGCCGCGGCGCCTCGGACATGAAGGGCTTCATCGCGCTCTGCCTCGCGCTGGTGCCGGAGATGCTGGCGCGGCCCCTGCGCGTCCCGATCCACTTCGCCTTCTCCTATGACGAGGAGCTGGGCTGCCTCGGCGCGCCCCATTTGATCGCGGAGCTCGGGCGGCGCTTCCGCAAGCCCGCGCTCGCCATCATCGGCGAGCCGACGGAGCTGAAGCTCGGCACCAGGCACAAGGGCTGCTATTCGTTCGAGACCGAGGTCACCGGGCGCGACGGCCATTCCAGCCAGACCCACAAGGGCGCGAACGCCATCGTTGCCGCGGCCGAGATCGTGGCCGAGCTCGCCCGCATCGCGGAGGAGCTGAAGGGTTCGCAATTCAACGACGCGAATTTCGAGCCGCCCTATCCCACCATCAATGTCGGCCGGATCGAAGGCGGCACCGCCATCAACATCATCGCGCGCCACTGCGCCGTGCACTGGGACTTCCGCGCGACCCCTGGCGCGGACCCCGGCCTGGTTCTGCCGCGGCTCGAAGCCTTCATCGCGAACGAGGTGCTGCCGCGCCTCAACCGCACCGCGCCCGAAGCCGTGATCGTCACCACGCCGCGCGCCCAGGTGCCGCCGCTGGCCGACGAACCCGGCGGCGCGGCCGAGACCCTGGTGAAGTTCCTGACCGGCGCCAACCAGACCATCGGCCTGGCATTCGCGACCGAGGCCGGCCAGTTCCAGCAGGCCGGCCTCTCCGCCATCGTCTGCGGCCCCGGCTCCATCCAGCAGGCCCACCAGCCCGACGAGTTCATCGAGCGCGCGCAGCTCGAAGCCGGCGAAGCCTTCCTCCGCAAGCTGATCGCCTGGGCGCAGGCGGCATAGGGCCATGGCGCAAATGGACGTCCACCGACGTCCACCACGCTAAAATGGGGTCAGGTGCGCCGGGAGACCGGCAAGGAGTATGTGGTGCAAGTCCACTGCGATGAAGGAGTAGCGACCCGCATCGGCCCCGCGCCGTGCGTTTCCGGTCGTGAGGCCGGAGGCGAAGCGTCGGCAGGGGAGCATATAGGCCAGCCATCGAGCCGCGAAAGATTCAATTCGGAGCGCCGACGCCGTCTGACCGGCGGAAGGCAACACGGACGTGGGCGTGATCGCGAGCACACGTCCGGCCCGGCGTGGTCTGAGACCCTGGCATGTATGGACGCTCCTTGCACGGGAACCGGGAGGTCTCCTGTTCGGCCACGGGCCGTTGGCCGCGTGGTCCGCGCCGGGAAGGCGACGAGCCGAAGCCGGTGATGCACGAGCGGGAGAAGTCAGACCTTGCCATAGGAGCTGGGAAGCCGGTGAACAAGCCCGCGCGAGCGGGTGCGGAGGCGGCGGAGCGAAGGGCAGGGGCCAAGGAGAACGCGAGCCAGGACGGCACGCACCGGACACCGAGCCGGGCGAGCGTGTCCCCCGGTCTGGAGCGCGTACGGCAAGCAGCAAAGGGACTGAAGAAGGAAAAGTTCACCGCGCTCCTGCACCATGTCGATGCCGACCTGCTCCGCCACGCCTATCTCGCCCTGAAGCGGGAGGCGGCAGCGGGTGTGGACGGCGTAACGTGGCGCGACTATGGCGAGGACCTCGAGCGCAAGCTCGATGACCTGCATGGCCGCATTCACCGGGGAGCGTATCGGGCGCAACCGTCGCGGCGGCAGTACATTCCGAAGCCCGACGGCCGACAGCGCCCGCTCGGCATTGCCGCGCTGGAGGACAAGATCGTCCAGCGGGCGATCGTCGAGGTGCTGAACGCGATCTACGAGGAGGACTTCCTCGGGTTCTCGTATGGGTTCCGGCCGGGGCGCGGGCAGCATGACGCGCTGGATGCGCTGGCGGTCGGGATCGAGCACGCGAAGGTGAACTGGATACTGGACGCCGATATCGCCGGGTTCTTCGACACGGTCGACCATGCATGGCTGATCCGCTTCGTCGAGCACCGGATCGGTGACCAGCGGGTGATCCGCCTGATCCGCAAGTGGCTGAAGGTCGGGGTGATGGAGGACGGGAAGGTGACGCCGGGCGAGGTCGGCACGCCGCAGGGCGCGGTGATCTCGCCGCTCTTGGCGAACATCTACCTGCACTACGCCTTCGACCTGTGGGCGCATCAGTGGCGAAGCCGCCACGCCCATGGGAACGTCATCATCGTGCGCTACGCCGACGATATCGTTGCCGGCTTCGAGCACGAGACCGAGGCCAAGCGGTTCCTGGTGGAACTTCACCAACGGATGGCCGCGTTCGCGCTATCGCTGCATCCGGACAAGACGCGCCTCATCGAGTTCGGCCGCTTCGCGGCGCAGAACCGCGCGAGGCGTGGCCTTGGCAAGCCGGAGACGTTCAACTTCCTGGGGTTCACGCACATCTGCGGCTTGTCGCGGAAAGGGCGCTTCCAGCTTCGGCGGAAGTCCCGGCGCGACCGGATGCAGGCCAAGCTGCGTGAAATCAAGGCGGAGCTGAACTGGCGATGGCATGAACCGATCCCCGCTCAAGGGCAGTGGCTGCGGCAGGTGGTAACCGGCTGGTACAACTACCATGCCGTTCCGCTCAACAGTGCCGCGCTCAGTGCCTTCCGTTTCCATGTCGAACGCCTATGGCGGAGCCTGCTTCGGCGGCGCAGCCAAAAGGATCGAACGACCTGGGAGCGCATGAGGGGGATCGCCGACCGTTGGCTGCCGAGCCCGCGCATCCTCCATCCTTGGCCCAATGCACGCTTCGCCGTCACTCATCCGAGGTGGGAGCCGTATGCCTTAATCGGGCCCGTACGGATCTGTGCGGGGGGCGTCCAGTGATGCGCGTCCCTACCGCGATAGCAGAAGTAGGGGCAGTGTCGACTTTCACTGACTGAACCACAGCGCGTCCGTGCCGTCCGGCCGCATCTCTTCTGTCCGGGTCCGGCAACTCCGTTCAGCACCTCAGCTTCAGCTTCACCTTCAACTCGCTGGGCAACCT
>DASSBF010000020.1:0-46183 GCA_035699005.1 Dongiaceae bacterium | reverse complement strand
GGGCGAGTGGTCGCTGCGACATTATCGCGAGCTGATCGAGAACCCCGACTGGGGCCACAGCGTGTTGATGAGCATCCGCATCGGCGTGGTGTGCAGCCTGGTGTCGACCGCATTCGCCGTGATGTTCGGGCTCGGCATCTGGATGCTGCGGCCGCGCTTCGCCGCACTGCTGGTCGGCATGGTCCTGGTGCCGATGGTGGTGCCCCCGGTGGTCTCGGCGCTCACCCTCTATTTCCTGCTGACGGCGCTGTCACGGTTCAACGACCTGATCGGCTACGACACCTGGCTCGGGGTCGCGCTGGCGCATGTGGTGATGATCGTGCCGTTCGCGGTGGTGCTGATCCTGGTGGCTCTGAGCCAGGTCGACCGGCGCATCGACCTGGCAGCCCGCGGGCTCGGCGCCTCGCTCGGGCAGCGCGCCTTCCGCGTCATCCTGCCCAACATCAAGTTCGGCATCCTCACCGCCGCGCTCCTGTCCTTCGTCCTGTCGTGGGAGGAGATCGGCGTCACGCTGTTCGTCAGCAGCGTGAACGTCATCACCCTGCCGCGGCGGATGTGGATGGGCCTGCGCGACAACATCGATCCGGCGATCGCGGCGATTTCGGTCGTACTGATCGTGCTGACGGTCACGGTGTTGCTGGTCCGCGCCTTCATGCGACGCGGCGAGACGCAGCCGTAGCGGCGAAAAACAACGATCGATCAGAACGTGGTTCGGTGGGACAGCAGGTCGGGTCCGCCGCGCGGATCGTTCCCGGGCGCGCCGCGCGGCTCGCGGATGCTGAGGCTGTTGACGACGTCTCGGACGCCGGGGACATCGTCGGCGCAATCCTCGGCCAGCCGCTTCTCGGGGCGGTTTTCGACCGAGCCGGTCAGCCTGACCTCGCCGTTCTCGACCGAGACCGCGATGTCGCCGGCATCGACATACCAGTCCTCGGCCAGGCGCTGCATCACCTCGGCGCGGATGCGCTCGTCATCGCTCGCGCCTGGATCCGCCGGCACCTGGACCTGTGGGCCGCGGCCGCGCCGCCCGCCCTTCATGCGGGCGAGCCGCCGGTGCAATTGCGTGAAGCGCCGGCGCAGATCGTCCATGCGCGCCTCGCGCTCCGGTTCGCCTTCCATGTTGGCCGCCACGTCATCCGCGATGCTGCTGATCCAGCGGCGATACCAGTCGTTGCCGGTTTCGTCGGTTTTGCGTGCCATGATCCTGACCCTCTTCATCAGCGCGATGCGGCCGGGAGCTGCGCCTTCTCCTCGAAAAACCCCGGCTTGGCGCCAAGGTTCCAGCCTGGCCGGCACCGAGGTCGCCCGGCTTCCGCACCGCCTCCCGGAATGGTAGCGTTCCCTGCGTTGTGGGCGTTGCTCGGGGAGGCCGCCGGCCATGAGCAAGCACGTTGGGGGGACGGTGACGCACACGCGGCAGTCCTGATCGCGGCGGTGCCGAATTTCGCCAAGCTGGCGTACGATTCCGGTGCCTCCATTCTGCTGGTCATGCTCGGGAGATCGGTGGTTTCGGTGACGCTGCTGGGTGCGGCGCTGCTGATGCTGCGGCGCAGCTTTGCCGTGAGTCCCAGAGTCCTTCGGCTGTGCGTCGTGGGCGGAGCCGCCGCCGCATTGATGAGCTTCGGTTTTCTCGGATCGATCGCCAGCATCGATATCTCGTTGGCCATCCTCATCTTCTATCTGCATCCGGTCATGATCGCCTGGATCGGCCAGATCAGGGGCACCTACCGGCTGACCTTCGTCCGCTGCTGCTATTGCATCATCATTCTGACCGGGCTTGCCTTGGCGTTGTCGGTTAGACTGGCGGACCTCGCGCCCACCGGTATGGCTCTGGCGTTTCTGGGAGCGTTGGCGGTGTCCGTCATGGTCGTCGCCAATGGCGATGCCGTGCGCGAGGCCGGTTCGATCCAGGTGAACTTCTACACCACGCTGATGGCGCTCGGATTCATCTGCGTTGCCAGCCTGGTCGTCGGCGAGCCGGTCCTGCCAGGCACGACGCTGGGATGGCTGGGCATTGTTGGCGCGGGGGCCGCCTTTTGCCTGGGCCTCGCGCTGTTCTTCGCCGCGGTGCCGACCATCGATGTAGCGCGCGCCAGCTTTATCGCCATTGTGGAACCGGTGTTCGCGATCCTGCTCGCCATGGCGCTGTTCGGCGAGCGCCTGGGACTGCTGCAATGGGTCGGCGTGGCGATCATCATCTTGGGTCTGGCTCTGCTCGAACTGCCGCCGGGTACGCTGTCCAGGCTGCTCGGCCGGAAAGCCCCGGCCACCTGACCCTGTTCTACGCCTTCTCCGCGAACGGGTTGTCCGTCTGCCGAAGATAGAGCCGGATCGGCGTGCCCTGGAGGTCGAAGCGCTCGCGGATGCCGTTGACCACGTAGCGCGCATAGGCATCCGGCAGCTCGTCGGCCTTGGCGGCGAAGATGGTGAAGGTGGGCGGCCGGGTCTTGATCTGGGTCATGTAGCGCAGCTTGATGCGCCGGCCCCTCACCAGCGGCGGCGGATGCGCAGCGGTCGCGGCCTCCAGGTAGCGGTTGAGCTGCGCGGTCGGCACGCGCTTGTTCCACTCGCCGTAAATCCGGATTACCGCCTGCATCAGCCGGTCGAGATTGCGTCCCGAGCGCGCCGACAGCGTCACGATCGGGACGCCGGCCACCTGCGGCAGGCTCTTCTCCACCCGCTCCTTCAGCTTCTTCAGCGCCTCGTTCTTGTCCTCGATCGCATCCCACTTGTTGGCGGCGATCACCAGCGCGCGCCCTTCCTCGATCACGTGGCGCGCGATCGTCAGGTCCTGCTTCTCCAGCATGTCATTGGCATCGAGCACCAGCACCACGACGTGGGCATAGCGCACCGCGCGGTCGGTATCGGCGCCGGACAGTCGCTCCAGCTTCTCCACCACCCGCGCGCGGCGGCGCAGGCCGGCGGTGTCGATCAGGCGGATCGGCGTTCCCTTCCAGGCCCAGTCGACTGCGATGGCATCGCGCGTAATGCCGGCCTCCGGACCGGTCAGCAGCCGCTCCTCGCCCAGCAGCGCATTGGCCAAGGTGGATTTGCCGACATTCGGCCGCCCGACGATCGCGAGCTGCAGCACCTTCGGCGCGTCGGCCTCGTCATCCGGGAGGTCTTCCAGCCCCGCATCGGCATCGGTCGCATGGCCGGCGCGCTTCTCCTTGCGGTCGGCCGCATCGTGCAAGGCGTCATAGAGCAGGCTCATGCCTTCGCCATGCTCGGCTGAGATCGGGATCGCCACACCGAGGCCGAGGCGGAAGGCGTCGGCGAGGCCGGCCTCCGCCGCCTTGCTTTCGCACTTGTTGGCGATGAGCAGGATGGGCGTCCTGGTCTTGCGCAAGGTTCTGGCGAAATGCTGGTCCAGCGGCGTCACGCCGGCGCGCGCGTCGATCAGCAGCAGCGCGACGTCGGCCGCGCGGATCGCTTCCTCCGTCTGCTCCCGCATGCGGGCTTCGAGCGACTGGTCGAATACGTCCTCGAGGCCGGCGGTATCGACCACGGTGAAATCGAGGTCGCCCAGGTGCCCCGCGCCGAAGCGCCGGTCGCGCGTCACGCCCGGCTGATCGTCGACCAGGGCCAGCTTCTTGCCGACCAGGCGATTGAACAGGGTCGACTTGCCGACATTGGGCCGGCCGACGATGGCGACGGTAATGCCCATGACCCAGCTATTTCAGCGCGATCAGCCGCGCGTCGTCGGACAGGATGTAGACGGTTTCGTTGGCGACGACCGGCGGCAGATGCGAGGAATCCGGCAGTTCCTGCTTGCCGAGGATGCTGCCGTCATAGGGCGAAAGCGCGATGGCAAGGCCGCTGGATCCGGTGACCAGCAGCCGGTCGCTGACCAGCACCGGGCCGGACCAGTAGATCCGGTCCTCCTTCGCCTCCATGTCCTCGAACGGCGGCAGGGCGGTGATCCACTTGATGCGGCCGTCCGCGCGCGACAGGCACACGACCTCGCTCTCGTTGGTCAGCACATAGATCCAGTCCCCCGCAACCCAGGGCATCTGGGTGCCCCCGAGGCCGTTGTCCCACACCCGGCCGCCGCGCTCCTTGTCGATCGCCGCCATCACGCCGCCATTGCCGATCGCGATCACGAAATCGCGGTCGATCACGGGCTTGCCGCGGATGTCGGTCAGGGTCGCAATGGCATTGCCGCGCGCCCCGCCGGCTAGGGACTCGGTCCAGATCGACCTTCCATCCGTGACGTCGAAGGCCAGCAGCTCGCCGGAGGTATAGGCGGCGACCACGATGTTGCCGTCGACCGCCGGGGTGCTGCCGCCGAGCAGGCCGGCAGCCTCTTCGACGCCGACGTTGGACCAGAGCTTGCGGCCGTCATCCAGCGCATAGACCACGAGCTGGTTGTCGATGGTAATGACGAACACCCGTCCGTCGCTGACCGTGGGAGCGGAGCGCATGGGCGCCGGCGCCGGCGCCTCCCACTTCACCTCGCCGGTCTTGGCATCGAGCAGGAACACCTTGGCGAAGGGCGTCGAGACCACCAGGTTGCCGTCCACCCAGGCGATTCCGCCGCCGAACAGATCGTCGTCCTCGTCATCCGGCGTCAGGTCGGCGCGCCAGATTTCCTTGCCGGTCGCGGTGTCATGGGCGCTCACCACGGAATCCGCGTCCATGGTGTAGACCGCGCCGCCGGCCACGATCGGCTCTGCCAGCAGGCGGTTGTCGTCGCTCGCGGAGGCGCCGATGTCCACCGACCATATCTGCTTCAGCGTGCCGGCATTCGCCTTCAGGTGGTACATCGCGTGAGTCTGGTTGCCGCCCGCTTGCGGCCAATCTTGGTTCACATAGGGTTCCGGCAGCACGACCTCGGTGCCGGCCAGTTCGGGATCGACGTTGAGCTGCCGATTGAGCTGCAGGGCGGAGACGCGCTCTCCCGGCAGCGGCGGCTTCTCGTTGCCGCCGAACCATGAGCATCCCGCCAGCAGCGCAACCGCACCAAGCGCCAGCACCGTGCGCGCGGAAGGCAATGCCTTGCGGCGCCTAGCCATGCGCATGATTCGTGCTGCCCCCCGAAGCCGACCCATCGCGTCCCTCACGCCACTCAGTCCGCGAGCCGATCGAGCAACTGGTCGGCCCGTTCAACGAAGCCGGAGCCCGGCGCTTCCGCTTCGGCCGCCTTCTTCAGTTCGCCGAAGGTTGCCTTGGCTTTCTCCTTGTCGCCGCCCGCCAGCGCGGCGAGGCCGGTGATCTCGATGGCCGACAACCGATAGGCCTCGCCTTCCTTGGTCAGGTCCTTCACCATGCCGGCCGCCGTCTCCGGCTTGCCGATCTGCAGTTCCAGCAGCGCCGCCTGGATGGTCGCGAGGTCCCGCAGCGCCTTGTCGGCGCTCTGGTCGTTCGCGATCTCGCCCAGGATGTTCCGCGCCTTGGCCTTGTCGCCGCCCTGGATCGCGGTCTCCGCGAGACGGAAGCGCGCCAGCACCGCGTAGCTGCCGCCATCGGCCGCCACCTTGCTGAGCGCCGCCTCGCGCTTTGCCAGATCTCCGGTCGCCGCCGCGCTCAGGAAGTCGGCCGAAGCCTGAAGCTGCCTGCGGGCGGTATATTCCTTCCAGCCCCATTGACCCGCCACCGCCAGGACAACCACCAGCGCCGCCCCGATGATGAGATTGGCGTATTTCTTCCAGAGCGCGGCCGCCTGGTCGCGCCGGAGGTCCTCCTCGATCTCGTGGAAAATGTCTGCCACGCCTGCTTTTCTCCGCTGTCCCGCCTGCTCCCTGCGCCGCCGCTTCGTCTGGTCGGCGTGCACAACCCACGGGATCGATTAACAAAATCGGGCCGTAACATAGCGGCTGACCCCGGCGATGGCAAACCGTCTCCCGGGCCGTCCCGCGGGCCTTTTTGCCGCGCCTCGCCGACTGGAATGGATATTGCACCGCCTGCGGGAGGACAGATTGGAAAGCTGATGCCCATGCTGATTCGGGACACCTTTTGGCGCCCCCACCTTTGGCGCTCCTTGGCCGGCCTTGCCCTGCTGGCCAGCCTCTCCGGCTGCGCCGCCCTCGCCGCCACCCCGGCCATTGCGGTCTATGCCGGCGTCGAGGGCGTCGCCCTCAATCAGACCGGCAAGCTGGCTTCGGACCACGTGGTCTCCGCCATCACCGGGGAGGATTGCAGCTTCCTGCGCTACAAGGATACCGGCAATTATTGCCGCAGCGCTGCCGAGATTGCCGCCGAGGAGGCCACGGCCCGGCGGGACCTCAGCGGCTATTGCTACCGGGTCCGCGGCGGCGTCACGTGCTACGATCGGCCCGATTCCACCGCCAGCGATGAAGTCCGGGTGCACTGAGCACGCCGGCGCCGCCTACAACGATCTGGACGGGCACGCCGGTTTGCGGTGAAACTTTCCCCATTGGGAGGCGTTCGCGAATCGGAGGCATCGTTTGGCCGTGCAGGAGCAATGTCGCACCCGGTCCTGCTGAGCGACTACCGGCCCCGCGCCGGCAAGGTCTTTTTCGACCGCGCCGACCTCATGCGCATTCTGTCCGTCTATAGCCGCCAGGTATCGCGCGGGCTGTGGCGCGACTATGCGATCGACCACCGCAGCAACATGGCGGTGTTCTCCATCTATCGCCGAACCCAGGAACCGCCGCTGTTCGTGATCACCAAGGTGCAATTGCGCGGGGATCGCGATCCAAAATATGTCCTCCAGTCGCGCAACGGCCAGCTCGCCTCCAGTCGAGGGCTGAAGGATATTATCGAGGTGCTGAACCGACAGCTTACCATCGTCAATTGATCGCTCCGCGAAGCCCGGAAATCGCCTCATTCGACCTGTAGCGTTCCGGTTCCGTCCCACATATTGCGGATGGAAGGTGTCTATCCACAAGATTTTGCGATATCGCACTTGCCACTCAAGGGGTTGTGGTGGGAAGATGATGACAACCCAACATCTCGGGGCAATCTGCGGAATGTCGGAGGCGGGCAATGGAATGGACCGAACAACGGATTGAAATGTTGAGGCGATTGTGGGGTCAAGGGCAGACCGCCAGCCAGATTGCGGTGGCGCTCGGCGGCGTTACGCGGAATGCGGTTATCGGCAAGGCGCACCGCCTGGGCCTGACCGGCCGGCCGTCGCCGATCAAGCGCGATGCTGGTGGATCGTCGGCCCCGAAGCGCCGCCCGATCCCGCGCCGCGCCTTGTCGCCGCAGCCCAAGCCGATGATGCCGCTGCAGCGCGCGCTGGCGCCGCAGCCGCAGAGCAATGGCGCGCCGATGAGCCCGCCGCCGGCGCCGCGCGAGCAGGCGCGCAACTATCCGCCCACGCGCGCCCATGGCGGCACCAAGAGCTGCTCCTGGCCGATGGGGGACCCCAAGCAGCCAGGCTTCCATTTCTGCGGCGAGCCGTCGGAGCCAGGACGGCCCTATTGCGCGCACCACTGCCATCAGGCCTATCAGCGGAAATCGGAGGCCGCCTAGCTCGATCGCCGCAAGTCGGGGGAGAGCGGCCGGTCTCGAGGGGTGCCCGGCCGCATTTTTTGTACAGTGCCGACCAATGAAGAAAGCCACCCGCCACGAAGTCGCGATCCGCGCCGCCGAGGCCGGCGACTACCAGGCATTGGCGCGTCTCTATGCCGACCGCAACGCCTATGCGCAGACCTTGCAGCTGCCGTTCCCGAATCCGGAGCTATGGCGCAAGCGGCTGGAGCAGAACGACGAGACGCAGCACACCCTGGTCGCCACGGTCGCAGGGGACATCGTCGGCAACCTTGGCCTCATGCGCCTGACCCGCGCACGCCGCGCGCATGTCGGGGAGCTCGGCATGGGCGTGCGCGATGCCTGGCAGGGCAGAGGCGTCGGGACCGCCCTGATGAAGGCGGCAGTCGACCTTGCCGACAATTGGCTGGGACTGCGCCGGCTGGAGCTGAAGGTCCATGCCGACAACGCGCGCGCCATCGCGCTGTATCGCAAGTTCGGCTTCGAGGTCGAAGGCAGCCATCGCGCCTATTCCATCCGCAACGGCGCCTATGTCGATTCACTCTCCATGGCGCGCATCGTCGAAGGCCCGCGCATCCACACGCTCCGCAGCAGGAGGCCGAAGGATTGAAAGCGCCTCAGCGCTTGCCGTTCTGCGCCGGCGGCTTGGCGGCGGAGGGGCGGATCGAGCGGTTCTCGTAGCGGCCCTTCTGCATGTAGTGGACCAGCGGGTTGGTCTTGGAGGCCCGCACGTCGGGGTAGGCATCGAGGTAGGCCTGCGAGGAGAACATCGGCGAAGGATCGCGCCCCTCGAACCCGCCATAGAGCACATAGTGCAGCGACGGTGGGATGCCGACGGCGGCGACGTCGGGATATTGCCGGAGGTACCATGCTTCGTGCATCAGGCCGCTGTTCAGCACGATCCGCGCGTGGCGGTACGGGCGCATCTGCTTGCGCATCCGCGCGAAGCGCAAGGTCGCGACCCACCAGGCGCACATCGCCCATTGCCGCATGTTGTAGAATGCCCAGCGGTGGTTCTTGATCAGGCGCCGCGGCGGCTTGGTGATGCGCCACCAGAAGCTCTCCTCGACCTTGCGCAGGCGCTTCAGGGTCTTCACGTGATCGACCCGCGCCGCCGCCAGCGCATCCTTTGCCGCGCTCAGCGCCGTCTCGAGCTTTGCGACCTGGTCGCTGTCGAGGGCCGCCTGCAGCAGCCGCTGCGCCTCCGCCAGTTGCGCCCGCAAACCGACGCTGCCGCCGAGCCGCGCAAAGATCTCGCGCACTTCGAGCGCGCGTGGCGCAATGGCATCGAGCGAGAACAGGTGCTGCAATGCCGGCGGCAGATGCTCGCCGATGCCAAGGACACCGAGGCCCGCGCCCTGCACGAACTCGAAACGCGGATATTTCCCGGACAACGCCTGCCACAGTTCGAGCGCGCCGCTCTCGGCCGCCGGGTCGCCGATGCCATGGATGAGGACGATGGCGCGGCCGGAGAGCTTCGGAAGCCACGTTTGAAAGCGCCGGGCAAACGTGCCGCCTTCCGTCGCATCGATGCTCAGCAGGTCGACGGTGCCATCCTCGAACCGCTCGAACACCTGCTCCGCAGGGACGTGCAGGAGCTGCGAGAATTGCGCATAGCGCGCATCGTGATATGCGGCGATTTCGTCGCTTCGGGCGCCCTGAGCCGCGCGACCGGAAACTGCGTAACAACGTGTGGGCAGGCGCAAAAGGGATACGGCTTGGCAATAGGCCAAGTAGGGGGCGGCCACGGCCTCGGTCAGTTCGACCACCGTGAAGGGTCGCAGGGCATCGATCAGCCAGAACAGCAGCGGCACGTGCTCCGAGCGGGGCGATGAATCCACCCGGTCCGGAGTCCAGAACATCGCCGGCGTGACAAAGCCCCCGCCGAGACGCGACCACCAATTGCCGAACTCGATCGGAACTCCGGTAGCTCCCGCGACCTCACCCAGCGCGATCTGATCCGCGCCGATCCGCGATTCTTCGGTCACCGCCACCCCCAGAGATGCTCCGTTCAAGAATCAGGAAAATATCCTGGAATGCAAGCGCAGAGAATATTTACGGGGATTCCGCGCCACTGTTTGTGGCTGCCTCGCCTCAGGCGATCTCGAGAGTACCCGCTTGCAAAGCCGGAGCGGGAGTGATACTTAAGTATATGCTTAACCAATCGGCCGCGCTCGATCTCATGTTCCAGGCGCTTGCCGACCCCAGCAGACGGGTGATGGTGGAGCGGTTGACCCGCGGACCGGCCTCGGTCAGCGAGCTTGCCAAGCCGCTCGCCATGTCGCTGCCGGCGGTCGTCCAACACCTGCAGGTCCTGGAGGCGAGCGGCCTGGTCCGGTCGGGCAAAGCGGGACGCGTGCGCACCTGTCATATCGAGCCCAAGGCGTTGCGGACGGCGGAACAATGGATCGCCGAGCGCCGCACTGTCTGGGAACGGCGGCTCGACCAACTCGGCGACTACCTCGCCGCGCACGCGGACGAGCCGGACCAGCAGGGCAACGCGTAGCCGATCATTCAACCCATTGCCGGAAGCGAGAGATCCTCATGTCCTTGAAACTGTATTTCCATCCTTTGTCGTCCTTCTGCCACAAGGTGCTGATCGCGCTCTATGAGACCGGCACGCCGTTCGAGCCGCGCATGGTCGACCTGTTCGTCGAAGGGGACGAGTACCGGAAGATCTGGCCGATCGGGAAGATTCCCGTGCTGCGCGACGAGGCGAAGGACCGCACGATCCCGGAAACCAGCATCATCATCGAGTATCTGGCGCAGCATTACCCGGGCAAGACGCAATTGTTTCCCGCGGATCGCGACTTGTGCCGGCAGACGCGGCTGCATGACCGCTTCTACGATCTCTACGTCAACGTGCCGATGCAGAAGGTCGTGACCGACCGGCTGCGGCCCGAGGGCAAGAACGATCCCCACGGGGTCGAAGAGGCGCGGGCCCTGCTGCGGACCTCGCTCGGCATGGTCAACGAGCACATGGCGGGCAAGCGCTGGGTGATGGGCGATGCGTTCACGATGGCCGACTGTGCCGCGGCGCCGGCCTTGTTCTATGCCAATAAGGTCCAGCCGTTCGGCGACGGGCACAGGAATGCGTCCGCATATCTCGGCCGGCTGCTGGAACGGCCGTCCTTCGCCCGCGTCATCAAGGAGGCCGAGCCCTATTTCGCGATGATGCCGAAATAGGGCGCGCCAGACTCGCCGGCCCGCAGCCGATACAGCGGGGCGAAATCTCAATCCTGATATCCGAGGAGCCGGATATGGCCGAGCGATCGGCGACACACGCCACCTTCACCATCGAACGAGTCTACGACGCGACGCCGGCGCGGGTCTTCAAGGCCTGGGCCGACCCGGAGGCCAAGGCGCGCTGGTTCGTCGGACCGGCCGCCTGGCAACTCGTGGACCGCAGGATCGACTTCCGGGTCGGCGGCAAGGAGCATTTGAGCGGCAAGCGGACGGATTTCGCCTCCGTCTTCGACGGCGTCTACCACGACATCGTGCCGGACCAGCGCATCATCTACAGCTACGACATGCATCTCGACCGGAGGCACATCTCGGTGTCGCTGGCGACGGTCGAGTTCAGGGCGGAGGGCGCGCGCACGCGGCTCGTCTTCACCGAGCAGGCGGTCTTTCTCGATGGCTATGACGATGCCGGCGGGCGCGAGCGGGGCACCCGGATCCTCCTGGATCAGCTCGGCACGGAACTGCGGAGGCAGTCAGCGAGCAGAGGTTAATTGCCTCGCTACAAAGTTTCTGCGCTCTCCCCTGTCGGCATCGCTCGCCTCGATTCGTCCTCAGGGCACAATCCGAACGAAGGAGACAGGTCATGAAAGTCATGGTCATCGTGAAGGCGAGCAAGGATTCCGAGACCGGCAAGATGCCGAGCCGGCAGCTGCTCGCCGACATGGGCAAGTACAACGAGGAGCTGCAAAAGGCCGGCATCATGCTGGCGGGCGAGGGATTGCATCCGACCTCCAAAGGCAAGCGCGTCCGCTTTGCCGGAAAGAACCGCACCGTGATCGACGGGCCGTTCACCGAGACCAAGGAACTGATCGCCGGCTTCTGGCTGTGGGAAGTGAAGTCGATGGATGAAGCAGTCGAATGGCTGAAGCGCTGCCCCAACCCGCACGAGGAGATCACCGACGTCGAAATCCGCCCGCTGTTCACGCAAGAGGATTTTGCGTAGCTCCTTGGATCACCACCAAATGAAGGCCCTTCCCCCCTTGTGGGGGAAGGATGCGAAGCCTTAGCGAGCGCAGCGAGCTTAGGCGAAGCTGGATGGGGGGTGGCGCGGCGACAGCCGCGCGCTCGCAAGAGCGCCAATCCTCGAAGCCGCAGCGCTGCATCACTCCCCATCCCGACCTTCCCCCACAAGGCGGGAAGGGGTTCACCAAGCAGGGTCGTCCGTCGGCGAGTCCCCACATGCGATTCTACTCCGCAAGGGGGGAAGGAGATCACCGCGTGGGCAAGGTCGCCGGTGTTTCCTCGTGCGAAGTGGGAGTACTTCAAAAGTCTCTGTTGAACTCAGTGCCGCGAACTCCCAGCTAAACTGAATCCACGACATTCCGCCGGGAGTATCCGCCATGGAACGACGCACGCTTGGCCGCCAGGGTCTGTCCGTTTCCGCACTCGGATTGGGGTGCATGAGCCTCGGCATCGCCGAGATCTACAGCAGCGCGGTGCGCAGCGATGACGATGCGGTGCGGCTGATCCACCGCGCGCTCGATCTCGGGATCACGTTCCTCGACACCGCCAACATCTACGGTGATTCGGAGCTGAAGGTCGGCAATGCCCTGAAAGGCCGGCGCAACAGGATCGAGCTGGCGACCAAGTTCGGCTTCACCGAGGCGAGTTCCAGCACGCCCCGGAGCGGCGGCATCGACGGCCGCCCGGAAAGCGTCATGAAAGCCTGCGCCGCCTCGCTTCAGCGCCTGGGGGTCGAGCATATCGACCTCTATTACCTGCACCGCGTCGATCCCAACGTGCCGATCGAAGAGACGGTCGGCGCCATGGCGGAGCTGGTGCGCCAGGGCAAGGTCCGCTATCTCGGCCTGTCCGAAGCCGGAGCGGCCACCACCCGGCGCGCGCACAAGACTCATCCGATCAGCGCCCTGCAAAGCGAGTATTCGCTGTGGAGCCGAGATCCCGAGGACGCGATCCTGCCGGCGGTGCGCGAGCTTGGCATCGGCTTCGTGCCGTACAGTCCGCTCGGCCGTGGCTTCCTCGCAGGCCGCTTCAAGAGCATCGACGACATGGCGAAGGACGATTGGCGGCGCGCTTCGCCGCGCTTTCAGGGCGAGAACTTCCAGAAAAACCTCGCCCTGGTCGAGCAGGTGAAAACGCTGGCTCGCAGCAAGGGCTGCACGCCCTCGCAGCTCGCACTCGCCTGGCTGCTGGCGCAGGGCGGCCATATTGTCCCGATCCCCGGCACCAGCAGCATCGAGCGGCTGGAGGAGAATGCCGGAGCGGTCAAGGTGGCGCTGACGAAATCCGACCTCGCGGCGATCGAGGCGATCGCGCCGAAAGGTGCCGCGGCCGGCCAGCGCTACGCGCCAGCGATGATGGAGATGGTCAACCGCTGAGGCCGTGCGGGGCCGGAACGGTCTTTCGGGCCCGGCGGAGTGTGCGCGGCGATATGCTGACGCGCGATGACTTCATTCAGAGCTATGACGCTGGTCTGCAAGCCTGCGCGGTGAAAATGCCCGATACGAAGCTCACCATCCGACCGCTCACGCCCGGCCTGTGGCCTGCGCTCGAGGACCTGTTCGGCAAGCGCGGGGCGTGCAACGGTTGCTGGTGCATGTGGCCGAGGATCGGACGGTCGTACCATGGCAACGCGCAGCACAACAAGCGGGCGTTCCGCGCGATCGTGAAGCAGGGTCCGCCGCCGGGCCTGCTGGCGTTCGAGGGCGACCTCTGCGTCGGCTGGTGCCAGATCACGCCGCGCGCGGCGATTCCATGGCTGGACCATGTCCACCATCTGAAGCCCGTCGATGAAATGCCGGTGTGGTCGATCTCCTGCTTCTACACGCGCATCGGCCATCGCCGGCAGGGCATCTCCACGGAGCTGACCAAGGCGGCGATGACGATGGCAAAGCGTGCCAAGGCACCGGCGCTCGAAGTCTATCCATTCGACCGGGCGCGCTCGCCCAGCTCCACCAGCACCGGCTTCGCCTCGACCTTCAAGTGCCTGGGATTCATCACCGTCGCCCGCCGCATCCCGGCGCGGCCGATCATGCGCCACGCCCTGAAACGGGTCAGCCGATAGCGCCTATGCACAGGGGAAAGCTAGCGACCGGAGCGGCTCCTGCGGCTCTGCAGCAGCGCGTAGATCTCGCCGACGATGCCGCGGCGGAACAGCAGCACGCAGGCCATGAAGATGAGGCCGGTCGCGATGGTGACGGGAAAACCCGATGTCGCCAGCATGTTCTGCAGGCCGACCACCAGGCCGGCGCCGACGACCGGCCCGATCATGGTCCCGATGCCGCCGAGCAGGGTCATCAGGATCACCTCGCCCGACATCTGCCACGCCACGTCGGTCAGGGTCGCGAACTGGAACACCAGCGCCTTGGTCCCGCCGGCGAGGCCGGCGAGCGCCGCCGACATGACGAAGGCCGCGAGCTTGTAGTTGGCGACCGAATAGCCGAGCGAGATCGCGCGCGCCTCGTTCTCGCGGATCGAACGCAGGATCATGCCGAACGGCGAGTTGACGATGCGCCAGATCGCGAACAGCCCGATCAGGAACACCGCCAGCACGACGTAGTAGATGTTGAGCGGCCGGCCGAGGTCGAGCAGGCCGAACAGCATGCCGCGCGGCACGCCCTGGATGCCGTCCTCGCCGCCGGTGAAGGGCGACTGGAGGCAGAAGAAGAAGAACATCTGCGACAGCGCCAGGGTGATCATGGCGAAATAGATGCCCTGGCGGCGGATCGCGAAAAAGCCGATCACGGCGCCGAGCGCGGCGGCGCCGACGACGCCCAGCAGGATGGCGGCCGCCGGCGGCCAGCTCCAGACCTTTGCCGCATAGGCCGAGAAATAGGCCGCGCCGCCGAAGAAGGCGGCGTGGCCGAACGACAGCAGGCCGGTATACCCGAGCAGCAGGTTGAACGCGCAGGCGAACAGCCCAAAGCACAGGATGCTCATCAGGAAGATGGGATAGACGAAGAACGGCGCGGCCAGCAGCGCCAGGATGCCGAGCGCCAGCAGCGCGCGCTCCCACCGTCCGGCCGTCTGCCGGCGCGCCTCCTGCAGCGTCAGCTCGGCCACGTCACGCCTCCTTCCCGAACAGGCCTGCCGGGCGAACCAGCAGCACCACCGCCATGATGACAAAGACGACGATGCTGGAAGCCTCGGGATAGAACACCTTGGTCAGCCCTTCCGCGAGGCCGAGCACGTAGCCGGTGACGATCGCGCCGAGGATCGATCCCATGCCGCCGACCACCACCACCGCGAACACCACGATGATGAGGTCCGATCCCATGAGGGGACTGACCTGGTAGACCGGCGCGGCCAGGATGCCGGCGAGGCCCGCCAGCGCCGAGCCGAGGCCGTAGGTCAGCGTCAGGAGCAAGGGAACGTTGACTCCGAACGCCTGCACCAGGCTGCGGTTCTCGGTCGCCGCCCGCAGGTACGAGCCGAGTCTGGTCTTCTCGATCGCGAGCCAGGTGCCGAGGCAGATGACCAGCGAGGCGGCAACGACCCAGCCGCGATAGTTGGGCAGGAACATGAAGCCGAGATTGGTGCCACCAGCCAGGAGGGGCGGTACCGCGTACGGATTGCCGGACACGCCGAAATAGTAGCGGAAGACGCCTTCGAGGACGAGCGCGAGGCCGAAGGTGAACAGCAGGCCATAGAGCGGATCGACGCCATAGAGCCTGGACAATGCCAGCCGCTCGATCACGATCCCGACGATGCCGACGATCAACGGGGCCAGGATCAGCGCGGGCCAATAGCCGATTCCGAAATGCACCAGCAGCAGGTAGCCCGCGAAGGCGCCCAGCATGTATTGCGCGCCATGCGCGAAGTTGATGATGCGCAGCAGCCCGAAGATGACCGCGAGGCCGAGGCTCAGCATGGCGTAGAACGAGCCGTTGATGAGCCCGACCAGCAACTGGCCCAGGAACGCCTGGATCGGGATGCCGAGGATCGTCACCATGGGCCACACCGACATGAGGCCTCCAGTTGAGGGAGGCTCCCCTTCCGCATCTGCGAGACAGAGCGATCGCAAATGGCAAAATGGCGCCACAACAAAAAGCCCCTTCTCCCCTTGCGGGAGAAGGATACGCAGGCTTGGCGAGGCGCAGCCGAGCCTAGCCGAAGTTGGATGAGGGGTCGCGCGGCGAGAGCCGCGCGCGCTCGCAAGAGCGCCAGAATGTCAGCGCCAGAGCGTGTATCTTCAGCGCTTCCGCGCTGTGTGCCTGCGGCGCCCCCCCTCACCCAGCTCCGGCTAAGCTCGCTGCGCTCGCTAAGCCTGCGCAACCCTCTCCCGCGAGGGGAGAGCCGACTCCTGCTGGGGTTGCGATTCATATGCGGTTGCACTGTCCCACAAGGGGGGAAGCGAAGCTCTATTCCACTCCTGTCATCACATGTGACTTGCTCAAATGATTCCATTCACTACACCCCCAGCACGTCGTGGAGCTGCGTCATGCGGGCGGGCAATTCGCCGACCGGGAATCCCGCCATCACCTTGCCGTGCTCCATCAGGTAGAACCGGTCGGCGACGCGGCTGGCGAACCGGAAGTTCTGCTCGACCAGCAGGATGGTCATGCCGCGCTTCTTCAATTCCGCCAGCAGTTCGCCGATGCGCTGGACGATGACGGGCGCCAGGCCCTCGGTCGGCTCGTCCAGCAGCAGGACCTTGACACCGGTGCGCAGCATGCGCGCGATCGCCAGCATCTGCTGCTCGCCGCCGGAGAGCTTGGTGCCCTGGCTTTTCCGCCGCTCCTTGAGATTGGGAAAGAGCTCGAATATCTCCTCGACGGTCATGCCGCCTGGCGCGACCACCGGCGGCAGCACCAGGTTCTCGTCCACCGTCAGACTGGCGAAGATGCCGCGCTCCTCCGGCACGAAGCCGATGCCGGCATGGGCCGTGCGATGCAGCGGCAGGCGCATCAGATCCTTGCCGTCGAACGCGATCTCGCCCGTGCGCTTGCGGATGAGGCCCATGATGGCTCGCAGCGTGGTGGTCTTGCCGACGCCGTTGCGGCCGAGCAAGCTCACCGTCTCGCCCTCGAACACCTCGAGATCGACGCCGTGCAGCGCGTGGCTTTCCCCATACCAGGCATGGAGGCCGCGCAGCGCGAGCAGAGGCGCGGCGCTATTCATGCTCCGTCCCCATATAGGCGACGCGGACCCGTTCGTCCCGGCTGACGGTGTCGTAGTCGCCGGCGGCCAGGATCTCGCCATGCTGAAGCACCGTGATCCAGTGGCACAGGTCCGCGACGACGTCGAGGTTGTGCTCGACCATCAGCACCGCGCGGTCCTTTGCCACCGCGCGGATGATCTCCGATACCGTGCCGACATCCTCGTGGCCCATGCCGGCCATCGGCTCATCCAGCAGCAGGACCTTGGGGTCCAGCGCCAAGGTGGTCGCGATCTCGAGCACGCGCTTGCGGCCATAGGAGAGATCGCCGGCCAGGCGGTCCTTCGCGTCATCGAGCCCCACCGAGCGCAGCAGCTCCTCCGCGCGCGGCGTCAGCCGGTCGAGCGCCGCCAGCGAGCGCCAGAACTGGACGCTGAGGCCGCGCGGCCTTTGCAGCGCGACCCGCACATTGTCGAGCACGCTGAGGTGCGGGAAGATCGCGGAAATCTGGAACGAGCGCACCAAGCCCATGCGCGCCACCTTGGCCGGAGGCGTGCGGGTGATGTCATGGCCCAGCAGCTCGATCCGGCCGCTGGACGGCGGCAGGAATTTGGTGAGCAGGTTGAAGACCGTGGTCTTGCCGGCGCCGTTGGGGCCGATCAGCGCCTGGATCCGGCCGTGATAGACGTCGAGGTCGACATTGTTGACCGCGACGAAGCCACCGAAGTCGCGGCGAAGACCGCGGGCGGAGAGCACCGCCCGCGGGTTTGCCTCCTGGCCAGGCGCCTGCAACGCCGCCCCGCTACTGGGCGAGCGGACAGCCGCTTTCCGACGGCTTGATGAAGGCCTCGTCGCCCGGGATGGTGGCGAGCACCTTGTAGTAGTCCCAGTCCTGCTTGCTCTCCGAGGGCTTCTTCACCTCCATGAGGTACATGTCGTAGATCATGCGCCCGTTGGGGCCGACCTTGCCGTTGTGGGTGAAGACGTCATCGACCGGCATGGAATGCAGCAGCTTCGAGACCGCCTCGGTCTCGTCGGTGCCGGCCTTGTCGATCGCCTTCAGGTACTGCGTGACGGCCGAATAGGTCCCGGCCTGGATCATATTGGGCATGCGGCCGGTGCGGTCCATGAAGCGCTTGCCGAATGCACGCGATTCATCGTTGCGGTCCCAATAGAACCCTTCGGTCAGGGTCAGCCCCTGGGCCGCCTGCAAGCCCAGGCCATGCACCTCGGCCAGGGTGAACAGGAGGGCAGCGAGGCGCTGGCCGCCTGCGACGATGCCGAACTCCGCGGCCTGCTTGATCGAGTTGGAGGTATCGAGACCGGCATTGGCGAGGCCGATGACCTTGGCGCCCGATGCCTGCGCCTGCAGCAGGAACGACGAGTAATCGGTGGTGCCGAGCGGATGGCGCACAGAGCCCAGCACCTTGCCGCCCTGCGCCTTCACGAAGTTGGAGGTCTGCTCCTCGAGCGAATAGCCGAAGGCATAGTCGGCGGTCAGGAAGAACCAGGTGTCGCCACCCTGCTTCACCAACGCCCCGCCGGTACCGACCGCGAGCGCGTGGGTGTCGTAGGCCCAATGGAAGCCGTAGGGCGAACAGGCCTTGCCCGTGATGTCCGTGCTGGCCGCGCCGGTCACGATGTCGATCTTCTTCTTCTCCTTGGAGATGCCCTGGACGGCGAGCGCCACCGAGGAGGTGGTCAGCTCCATGATGGCGTCGACCTGCTCGGTATCGTACCATTTGCGGGCGATGTTCGAGGCGATGTCCGGCTTGTTCTGGTGGTCGGCATCGATGACCTCGATCGGCGCACCCTGCACCTTGCCGCCGAAATCCTCGACCGCCATCTTGGCGGCCTCGACCGACCACTTGCCGCCGAAATCCGCGTAGACTCCGGACTGGTCGTTGAGGATGCCGATCTTGACCTTGCCATCGGAGATCTCTGCGAAGGCAGGGGTTGCCAGGGCCGCCAGCAATGCGGCTGAGATGAGGTATGTTAGTTTCACGTGTTATTTCCTCCCTGATGAACAACCGTCGAACGGGCGCCGACGACTGCCTAAAGTCGGCTTCGGATCGGCCGACCGATTATAAGTCTCGAACGGGCGGAGCGTTCCCCCGACACTCCGCCAGCAATACACCTTCGCGCGCGCGACAGTGCCCCGGCAGGGTAGCATCAGCCTCTCGCCGCGAGAATAGGGCCGGGGCCCGACTTAGGTCGGAACCGGACCGCTCCAGGGCTGGCGGGCCAGTGAGGCCAGCGGGCGGTTCAACGGGGCGCGGCGGTCGCGGCTCCGTCCCAAAACTGGCGGATGGCGCGCCGCGCAAGAGTTTGCGGCCGGGGATGCCCAGAGCGACCGGCAAAGGAACGCGCGCCTCCGCGGAGCGTTTGAACACGCAAGGAAGGACCGAGATGACCAGAGCATTCAAGATCGGCGACCATGTCACCTGGAACTCGGAGGCGGGCCGTGTGAGCGGAACCATCACAGCCATTCATATCAGGGACTTTCTCTATAAAGGCCATGTGCGACATGCATCGAGAGAAGAGCCGCAATACGAAATCAAGAGCGACAAGACCGATCATGTGGCGGCCCACAAAGGCACTGCCCTGAAACGGTCCGCCGCGAAAAGCAAAAGGTGACCCTTCCCTTCTTCACGGTCGGCCATTCCACGCACAGCCGCGAGGAGTTCGTCGATCTGCTACGCACGGCCGATATTGGCTTCGTCGCCGACATCAGGACGGTCCCGAAATCGCGGACCAATCCGCAGTTCAACAAGGATGCGCTCCCTGGCGCATTGGCGCCCTTGCGGATCGGATATGAGCACCTGGCGGCGCTTGGCGGCCGGCGCGGCAAGACCAAGGATCTGCCATCGCACCTGAACGGCCTCTGGAGGAACGGCAGCTTCCACAACTACGCAGACTATGCGCTGTCGCCGGCCTTTCGCGCCGGCCTCGACCATCTGATCGAACTGGGGCGCGCGCAAAGGTGCGCGATGATGTGCTCGGAAGCGGTGTGGTGGCGATGCCACCGGCGGATCGTTGCCGACCATCTGATTGCGCGCGGCGAAACCGTCCTGCACCTGATGGGTCGCGGCCGGATCGAGCCGGCCCGCCTGACCCCGGGCGCCGCCGTGCGACCCGACGGATCGGTCGTCTATCCCGCATAGGGGTCGCGTTCATCGGAGGCGGCATCTTGTCGAACTTCGGCATGATGCATGCCAAACTCGATCATACGCAGTTCACACGGGCCATGACGGGCCACATGGCCCGTGTCATTCGCGCCGATAGGACAGTCCCAGCATGGCCGGTGCGCGACCGGCCTTGCGGCGCAGCACCAGGGCAAGGATGGCGAGCGCGTAAGGCATCGCCAGCAGGATCTGGTAGGGGATCTGGATTCCGACCCCCTGGATCTGAAGCTGCAGAGCGTCGAGGAACGAGAAGACCAAGGCGGCGATCAGCACGCCCCAGGGACTCCAGGCGCCGGCGATGACGATGACGATCGCGAGCCAGCCGCGCCCGTTCACCATGTCGGGCACGAAATGCGCGGTCGCCGCGATGGTGAGGCAGGCACCGCCCAATCCAGCCATCAGGCCACCGAACAGCACGGCCGCATATTGCCGCGCGGCGACGCTGCGTCCCTTGATGTCGAGGGCTTTCGGGTTCTCTCCGATGCAGCGGATCTCGAGGCCAAGGCGGCTGCGGAACAGCAGCAGCCAGATCAGCGGCACGGCCGCCAGCACGACATAGGAGACGACGCGCTGGTCGAACAGGATCTGACCCAGGTACGGAATGTCGGCGAGCAGCGGAATCCGCGCATCCTGCAGGATCGTGATTCCGGGCACGTTGTTCATGTCGGAGAACGCCGACCGCAGCCAATAGGTCGACAGCCCGGATCCCAGGAGATTGAGCGCAAGGCCGGTGACGATCTGCTCGATCTCCAGGGTGATGACCATGATCGCAAACAGCAGGCTCATGAGAGCCCCGGCCAGCATCGCGGCGCCGAAGCCGACGACGGGCGAGCCGCTGGCGTAGGTGGCGTACCATCCGGCGAAGGCGCCCATCAGCATCATGCCCTCGATGCCCATGTTGTAGATGCCGGCGCGCTCCGCCACCAGTTCGCCCAGCGCGGCAAACAGGATCGGCGTCGCGATCCGGATGGTGGCCGCAAGGACGCTGACAACGATGCCGGCCTCCAGCAGGTCAGCCCACATGGCCGAGCCTCCGCAGCCGGAACCGGCTGAACGCCCAGGCGATCAGGAAGAACATGAGGATGATGGCCTCGATCGCGTAGATCAGCGCCGAGGGAACGCCGGTCCTGATCTGCATCAGGGTCGCGCCGTTGAGCAGCGCACCGAACAGCAGCGCCGCAGCCACCACGCCGCGCGGGCTGAGCTGGCCCAGGATGGCGATGATGATGCCGGTGTAGCCGAGCCCACCCAGCGTGCCGCTCTTCAGGCGATACTGCACGCCATAGACCTCGAACGCGCCGGCGAGGCCCGCAACCGCCCCGCTCAGCAGGAAGATGACGAGAACCAGCCGGCTGGCATTGACGCCCTGGAATTCGAGCGCCCGGAGGTTAGAGCCAGCCGCACGGATCTCGTAGCCAAGCGGCGTGCGCTGGATGACGACCTGCAGGATGGCAGCGACCGCCAACGCCAGGATGAAGCCGAGATGAAGCCTGGTTTTTTCCAGCAGGATCGGCAGCTTGGCGGCCGCGGGGACGATCGCGGTCTGCTCGAAAAACCCGCCGGGTTCGGTCCACGGCCCCTGCTGCAGCAGCAGCGATAGGATATAGATCACGATGTAGTTGAGCATCACGGTGGCGATGACCTCGTCCACCTTGAAGCGGGTCTTCAACACGCCGGCCAACCCACCAAGCAGGCCGCCGCCAATCAAGGCGCCGGCGACGATAACGGGGATCTGCACGATGGCCGGCGCGGGGCCGAGCGCGCTCTGGCACCAATAGGCGAACATGGCGCCGGCGAACACCTGCCCTTCCGCACCGATGTTCCACAGCCGGCCACGGAAGGCGAGCGCGGTTGCAAGGCCGGTCAGGATCAAGGGCGTCGCCTTGACCAGTGTCTCCGCGATCGCGCGCCGGCTGCCGAGGCTGCCCTTGAGGAGCGCGCCGAAGGCGGCGAGGGGATCGGCGCCGGCGGCGACGAACAGCAGGCCGCAGCACGCCAGCGCGCCAAGGGCGGCGGCGAGGAGAGCGATGGCCCAGGCTGTGCCCGACCGACTCGCGCGGCGCTCGAGCCGCCATCCCAGTCGCGCCGCCGAGATCACGCGGCATCCTCGCCCGCGCCACCCGCCATCATCCGCCCAAGGCGGACGATGTCGGCCGAGCCGCGCGCAAGCGTTCCCATGATCCGGCCGCGGAAAATCACGGCGATGCGGTCGCTGAGCGCGATCAGGTCCTCCAGCTCCTCGCTGGCCAGCAGCACCGCCACGCCCTGGTCACGCTTGCGCAGGATCTCCTGGTGCACATACTCGATCACGCCGACATCGAGGCCGCGCGTCGGCTGGTTGCACAGCAGGCAGCGCGTCGCCTTGGCAAGCTCGCGCGCCAGGATCACCTTCTGCGCGTTGCCGCCGGACAGCTTGCTGAGCGGCGCATCCGGACCGGTGGCCGCGATGGAGAATTCCTCGATCGCCGCGGCGGCGTGCCGCGTCATCCGCCCGCCGTCGAGCAGCAGGCCGCTGCGCCAGCGCGCATCCCACTGCTGCCCGAGGATGATGTTCTCCGCGATCGAGAAATCCGGCACCAGCCCGTCCCTGAAGCGATCCTCCGGAACGTGGCCGACGCCCTGCCGCGCGATGCTGCGAGCCAAGGATGCGGCGATCGACTTGCCGTCGAGCAGGATATCGCCGCCATCGACGCGCCGGATGCCGGCGATCGCCTCGATCAGTTCGCGCTGCCCGTTGCCCGCGACCCCGGCAAGGCCCAGCACCTCCCCCGCCCGCAGCTCGAGCGACAGGCCGTCCAGCACACGCACGCCGCGGGCGTCCCGGAGCGATACGTCCCTCACCTGCACGACCGGCGGATGGTCCCCCGCGCGCGGTTCCGCTTCGACCGGCTGCAAGTGGCGCCCGATCATCATCAGCGTGAGCTCGTCCCGCGTGGTGGCCTGGGTGGCTACGGTCCCGACCAGGCGCCCGCGGCGCAGCACGCTCACCCGATCGGAGCGCATCACCTCGTTCATCTTGTGGGAGATCAGGATGATCGAGAGGCCGTCGGCCTTCATGCGGGACAAGAGCGCGAACAGCCGGTCCGATTCCTGCGGGGTCAGCACGGCCGTCGGCTCGTCCAGGATGAGAATGCGGGCACCGAGATGGAGCGCCTTGACGATTTCCACCCATTGCTGCTCGCCGACCGAGAGATCCTCGATTGTCGCGTCGAGGTCGATCTCCAGCCCGTGCCGCTCGCACAGCGCACGGACCCGCGCACGCGCCCCCGCCAGATTGAGCGCAAGGCCGGCGCCGGTCCCCACAATGATGTTCTCCAGCACGCTAAAAGTCGGCACCAGCACGAAATGCTGGTGCACCATGCCGATGCCGGCCGCGATCGCATCGGCCGGGGAGCGGAAGTCCTGCTCGATCCCGTCGACCAGGATGAGCCCGCTATCCGGTTGGTAGAGCCCGTACAGGCACGCCGATAGCGTCGATTTGCCGGCGCCGTTCTCGCCCAGCAGGCAGTGCAGCTCGCCCGCGGCAACGTCCAGCGACACGCCGTCATTGGCCTGTACTGGGCCGAAGCGCTTACTGAGGTGTCTGGTCGAAAGACGCGCCGCCATGAGCCGTTCCGGCCCGCCGGCGCCCCGTCGCAAGCGCCGGCGGGACCCGCATCGACATCCGGTCAGTCGGATTTCGGTTCGGAAAGATCGAGCGGCACCTGCTTTTCGCCCGACTTGATCGCATCGGCAACCTTGTCCGCGGCCGCCTTGGCCTCGGCCGGAATCGTGTCCACAAGAGCGGAATTGAACACGAGATCGGACCCGCCATCCTTCCACCCGAACCACTTGGCTTCCTTCGGAGCGTCAAAGGCGGCGCCGGTGGTCTTCGCATTCCACCACTGGTCGATGATCCAGTCGATGTGCGGATCCCACTTGGCGACCGCCGAGGCCAGGATCGCGTCCGGCGCCATCGGCGACATGTCGATGTAGTTGCCGTAGCAATCGACCTTCTTCTGCTGGCAGACCTCGAACGCGCCCGACATCTGGAAGATCTGGTCGGCACCCGCCGCGATCTGCGCCGTGGTCGCCTCGTTCGACTTCTGCGGATCGAACCAGGACTGGATGAAGGTGACCTTCGCCTTGACCGCCGGATTGGCCTCCTTGGCCCCGGCGATGAAGGCGTTGATCTGGTCGTTGGTATCCTCCGCCGGGAAGGTGCTGACGATGCCGATCACGTTCGACTTGGTGAGCTTGCCGGCCAGCGTGCCCATCGCATAGGCCGGTTCGTGCGCATGGATGAAGATCCAGTAGGCATTGCCGCCGAGCCCGCGATTGCCCGACCCCGACATGACGAACAGGGTCTCGGGGTAGTCGCCCATCACCTTCTCGATCGCATCGGCATAGGCGGTGTCGCCGAAGACGATGTCGTAGTCGCCGGTCTCGGCATAGGTGCGGAACACCTGTTCGGCATTGTCATAGACGTTCTCCGTATAGTCGACCGAGATCGCGAGGCCGTGCGGCTTCGCGGCGATGACCCGGTTGAAGGAATCGATCAGAGACTTCTCCCATGGCGCTTCCTTGCCGGCCGACAGCACGCCGGCGATCCGAAGCTGGGTTGGGTTGTCCGCCGCGGCGGACTGGACCGGCAGGCAGATTGCCGCCGCCCAGGCAGCCAGGCCGGCAACGGCCGATAGTACGATTGGATGTTTTGACATTGACTCCTCCTGTTGTTGTCGTGTGGCGCCGTTCAGAAGGCGGCGCTGACCGGGTCGAACACCTTGAGATTGACGCAGTCGATCGCGCCAAGGTCAGTGATCGCATAGTCCGGGATCGCGGTGATCTGAAGGACAAACATGTACATGAATGGCCACGGCAGGCGGCAGCCCAATGCGCGCGCGGCATCGTCGAGCGCGCTTTCGCGCCGCGCCATATCTTCCGGCTCCAGGTCGGAGACGATGCCGCCGATCGGCAGCGGCAGAAACGCAACCACCTTGCCCTTGTCGACCACCACCTGGCCGCCGTTGCTGGCGATGATGTGATTGATCGCGACCGCCATGTCGGCGGGATTCTCGCCCACGCAGACGATGTTGTTGTCGTCGGGCGCGGCGGAGGTCGCGAGAGCGCCGGATTTGAGGCCGAAGCCGGACACGAACGCCGTCGGGCGATTGCGGGTGCGGCCGTAGCGTTCCACCACGGTCACGTACTGCACGTCCTGCGCCGGATCGGCAAGCACCGAACCGCCGCGTACCGGGAGCGATACGTCGAACCGCCTGCGGACGAAAATCTGCTGCGGGTTCACCGCCATCGTCAGAGCGCGCACCTGCGGCTTGTCGGTGCGCGCAGGGACGCGGATCTCCTCCGGCGAGATTGGCGCGACACTGAAGGTGCGCGTCAGAAGTTCCGTGCGCGCCGGCGGGGTAAGCTTTTCGGTCAAACGGCCGCCTTCCGCCACCAACCGTCCATTGGCGATGACCCGGTCGACGCGGAAGCTCTCCAGATCATCCACGATCAGGATGTCGGCGATCCGCCCCGGCGCGATGCAGCCCACGAGGTGATCGATCCGGTACGCCTCCGCGCCGTTGATGGTCGCCATCTGGATCGCGGTCAGCGGCGGGATGCCCATGGCGATGGCCATGCGGACCATGTTGTCGAGGTGCCCGCGCTTCAGGATATCGGCCGCCACCACGTCGTCGGTGCAGAAGCTGATGCGGCGCGTCGCCTTGATCCCCATCTCGGTCACGATGCGGAGATTCTCAGCCAGGAAATGCGAAATCGAGGATTCGCGGACTACCACGAACATGCCGTTCCGCAGCTTTTCCAGCATCTCGTCGGCGGTATAGCTTTCGTGGTCGAGGCGCACCCCGGCTGCGAGATAGGAGTTGAGATTGACGCCGCGCGCCATCGGCGCGCAGCCGAGCACCGGCAGCCGGCCCTGCTGAGCGATCTCGATCGCCGCGAGCGCGTCGCCGTCCATTTCCCGGATGAACTCGCGCACCGTCTCCCAGATGCCGACGCATTCCGGCCAGCGGTGCGTCGCCTTATGCTCCTCCGGCCCGAAATAGTGCCCGACATTGGACCGCGGCAGGGTGTAGGGCGTCTTGCACGGCGCGCCCCAGAACACCTTCAGCGGCCCGGCCTTGGCCTCGTCGAGGAACGCGCGCGCACCCTCGAGGCCGGCCACCACCAGGATCTGGTCCAGCCCCGAGACGATCGCCGTGGTGCCGAGCGGCACCACCGCCTTGGCGAAGCTGGTGATCGACATTTTCGAGCACTCGACGTGGAGATGGCCGTCGATCAGGCCGGGGCAGAGATAGCGGTCCGCGGCGTCGATGAAGCTGGTTTCAGGCCCGACATAGGCATCGACCTTGCCGGTCGCCACGACGCGCCCGCCGAAGATCGCGATGTCGGCGGGATAGATCTCCTCGGACACGACGTTGACCAGCTTGCCGCCCCTGACGACCAGCTCCGCCTTGATCTCCCCGCGGCCGGCCTTGATCCGCCGGCGCAAATCCATGCTCATATGATGTGTCCTGCCTAGCCGGCGTAGGCGTTGAGGTCCGCGAGATAGCGGTCCCTGGCGGCGCGCGGCAGCCAGGCGCTCTCGAAGGCGTTGCCGGCCAGCTGCGCCAGCTCCGGCTTGCCGAGGCCCACATCTTTCTGCACGCGCAGCAGGTTCTCGGTCATGTAGCCGGGGAAATAGGCGGGATCGTCGGAATTGACGGTCACGCGCATCCCCTGCTTCAGCATCGCCGCGATCGCCTCCGACTTCGTGCCGTCGGTCACGTAGCTGTTGGAGATCGGGCAGACCGTCAAGGCCAGCGACCGGCGCTTGATCTCCGCGCACAGCTTCCTGTCCTCGAGCGAATTGACGCCGTGGTCGATGCGGTTGACGCCGATGTCGCGGATCGTCTGCCAGATGTGGCCGACCGAGCCTTCCTGGTCCACGTCGCAATGCATGGTGAGGAGATAGCCCTCCCTGCGCGCCCGCTCGAATACCTTCGCGAACTTGATCGGCGGGTTGTTCTTCTCATCGGAATCGAGGCCGACTCCCACGATCCATTCCTTGTACGGCAGCGACTGCAGCAGGGTGGTCATCGCGAATTCCGCGCTCCAGTCGCGCAGGAAGCACAGGATGAGCTGGGAGTGGATGCCGAGCGCGGTCTCCGCCTGCAGCTGGGCTCGCCGGATGCCTCGGATCACCGTGTCGAAAGCAACACCACGGGCCGTGTGGGCCTGCGGGTCGAAGAACATCTCGGCATAGCGCACGTTCTGCGAGCGGGCCTTCTTCAGGTAAGCGTAGGTCACGTCGAAGAAATCCTGCTCCGTGAGCAGCACGCTCATGCCTTCGTAATAGACGGCCAGGAACGACGGCAGGTCGTCGAAATCGTAGGCCGCCTTCAGCGCCTTCTCGTTCCTGTACGGCAGCTTCACGCTGTTCCGCTTGGCGAGCTGGAACTTCATCTCGGGCTCCAGCGTCCCCTCGATGTGGACGTGCAGCTCGCATTTCGGCATCGCCTCGATGAATGGCTTGAGCTTGCTCATGCCGCCTCTCCTGTCATGGGTGCGCGTGTTTTCCGTTGCGTTTGCCGGGTCTGGCTGCCGGCTTGGCCGCCGCCGAGGCGCCTGCCGGCTCCGCGTTCCTGGCCAGCGCCAGATGCAGCGGCCGCATCGCCGCCAGCGCCTCGTCGTCGATCCGGTAGCCGCGCGCGACCAAACGATAGTGCTCGTCCAGCAATTGCTGGGCGCGGCTCCATTGCCGCCGGCCGATCAGGACGACCAGGCGCTCATGCTCGTCGCACAACTGGCAGTGGTCGAAATCGCAGCGATAGAGCGCCTCCAGCAGCCGCGCGCGGCGCTTCAACTGGGCGTGCAGCTCGATCGCGACGCGGTTGCGGGTCAGCGCGACCAGCAGGTCATGGAACTCGAGGCCGAACTCCCCCGCCAATTGCTCGTTGCCGTGCCCAAGCGCCGCCTTCTGTCGCTCGACATTGCCGCGCAGCTCGGTCAAGAGGCTCATGCGCGGCCGGTTGCCGAGCTGCGCGATCACGCCCTGCTCGACGATGGTGAGGCTCTCGAACACCTCGACCGCCTCCGCCAGGCTCGGCTTGGCGACGAAGGCGCCGCGGTTGCGCTCGACCGTCACCAGGCCGTCCTCCGACAGCCGGATCAGGGCCTGGCGGATCACGATGCGGCTGACCCTGAAGATCTCGCTCAGCTCGCGCTCGCCGAGCTTGGCGCCCGGCACCAGCCGGTGCGACAGGATGGCCTCGCAAATCGTCGCGGCAATCTGTTCGGAACGCCCGCTCATCCACGCTCCCCGGCCGATCCCACCCCCGCAAATGTCGGGAAATGGAATAGATTGGATACCAATCTATCGACAATCGCTATCCAGATCAAGGCGGGCGTTTCACGATTCCGGCAGCGATCTCGCCAGCAAGCACTAGAACTTGGTTCGTTCATCGGTGCGCGATCTGCCAAGAGGCGTCATCACTCAGCTCGGCGCATCAGCCGAGCAGCTTCATGAAATTGCGCCGGCGCCGGAAGCGCTCCCTAATGTCCGCCACATAGGCAGCGTGTTCCGCCGGATCGCGCAGCTTGGCTACGCGTGCGATCAGCTCGGCAGCCTCCTTATAGGAATCGCCTGCGCCGGAATTTGCCAGCCTTTCGACCTTGGCGGCATAGAATGCGATTGCATCGCGCGGCCGCGTCGTTTCAGTCGCCTGGATCAAAACCTCTTTCACCTGTTCGGATGCGCCATGGCGCTGCACGGCCGCCCAGGCCTCGTCGAACTTTTTCTCATGGATCAGTACGCGGACCAAAAGATCGGCCGGGTGGCCCCAAAAGCCGGCGCGCGGCTTGCCTAGACGCGCCTCGAGGATGGCGAGGGAGCGCCGCCTAGTCTCCTTACCGCCGAGATCGCTGATCTGCGTGTACATCTCGAAGGTCGGCGCCTGTTCGAAAGCACGCCAAAGGTGCCGCATGGCATCCCCTTTTCGACCCACCTCGATCAGAAGCTCGACCGCGAGGGAAACCAGACGCCGGTCCGGCCCATCGTCCTCGAAAATCCACAGTCCTTCCTCCGCATAGCGCAGCGCCTCCTGCTCCCGACCCAGCTGCCGGCAGAATTCCGCGAGCTCCAGATAGCGCCAAGGCGACGAGAGATCTTTCGTACGAATGGCGATGCGTGCCTCGAGGTCGTTATCCCGCTCGGCAAAATGGTCCAGGATCGCAGCGACCCTGGACTGATCGACCGTGTCCGACTCCGCTACATGCCGTTTACCCATCCGCGCCGGTACCTTGCTCCAGGCCTTGGCGGCAAGGCGGCGATATTCAGCAAGGCCATTGTCGCCGAGCGCCTCGGCGTACAGTTCTGCGGCGTCGTAGAAGGTGTCATAAAGTCCGCCCGTCTCTCGCGCGAACAAGTCTCGCGCGAGCTTCACCGGGTCGGGGCGGGCCGCGATGACAGCCGCAAGATGGATTTCCTGCGCCCGACCCAGCAGCGCGCCGCCGTGGCCGTCGGAATCGTCGATGCTCTCGACCGCCTTCGCGATCCGTCGCAGCGCATGCTCAATGAGCCCGAACGCAAGCGCGCCCCGCCCGCCCGAAGCCAGCCGCGCGATGGTATCCAGCACCACCCCCATCTCCGCGGCCCAGCCGCCGACCGCTCCGTATTCCAGGTAGCCGCCCGTCCGGGTGGCCCGGTCGATCGCGTTGCGCAGGCTCGCCTCCAGCGTCTTGTCATCGGCCCGCGCGATCGAGGCCGCGGATTCCAGCTTGCGAAACAGAGTCAGATCCCGCTCCGCGAGATCGACCATCATTGCGATCAAAGCGTCGGCGTCCAATTCTCCGAGATAGGCGCGGATGCGGCCCAGCGCGTCGGCGGCGGCGGCGCCCTCCGGACCCATCGCATTGACGGCGAACGCCGTTGCCACCATGTGCTTGCAAAAGCCGTAGTCCTCGAATGCCGGGCAGGTGCATGAGCCGTCGATCGTACGGCCATGGCCGGAAAGCTCGACGCGATACCTTTCGGTCCCGGTCACCTCCGCCAGGACGCGATCGGCCGAGAGCGACAGGATGTTGACATGCCCGCCGCGATGATAGGCGTCACCCCGGGCGAAAGACCGGTCGCCCGCCAGCGCCCGCACTTTGTCCGGATCGAACCTGGGTTGTGGCTTTTTCGTCATTGGAGCGAGCAGCACTTCCCTCAGCGCCATGTAACATAGCAAGCGGCGCATGCCACGGTCCATTCGTCGCTCCCACGGCGGCCGCGATTGCGCCCTTTGAGCACGGCCGACTGAGCCGGCAGTCGACCTTCCAGCCTGGTGAAGTTTTCTGAGCCCGACGCCTTCCGTCGCCGCCATGCCATCGCCTATAGTCAGGCTATGGCTGCCCCCTACACCCGCATCGAGGTCCGGCCGATGGCCGGCGCGCTTGGCGCCGACATTCATGGCGTGGACCTCGCCCGTCCGCTCGACGACGCGACTTTCGCGGAGATCGAGCGCGCATTTCACGACCGGCTCGTGCTGTTCTTCCACGACCAGCGCCTGACGCCGGAGCAGCACGTCGCCTTCTCGCGCCGGCTCGGCCCGCTCAGCCGCTCGCCCTACATCAAGCACATGGCGGAGCACCCGGACATCATCGCCGTGCTGAAGGAGGCCGACGAGCGCAACATCAGCACCTTCGGCAACGCCTGGCATTCGGATTTCAGCTTTCTCGAGGAGCCGCCGCTGGGCTCCGTGCTCTATGCGCGCGAGGTGCCGGATCATGGCGGCGACACGCTGTTCGCCAACATGTACGCCGCGTATGACGCGCTGTCAGAGGGCATGCGGCGGATGCTCGACGGCCTCAACGCGATGCATTCCGGCCGGCCCTATGGCATCGGTGGCTTGCCCGCCGATCTCAAGGTCTCGCGCTCCATCGGCATCGAGCGCAACCAGCCGGAGGCCGACCGCGAGGTGGCGCACCCGGTCGTGCGCGTGCATCCGGCGACCGGCCGCAAGGCCCTCTTCGTCAACTCGATCTACACCACCCGGTTCGAGGGCATGACCGAGGCCGAGAGCCGGCCGCTGCTCGAGTTCCTCTACGCCCACGCCATCCGGCCCGAGTTCACCTGCCGCCTGCGCTGGCGCACCAACGATTTGGCGATCTGGGACAACCGCTGCGCCATGCACTACGCCGTCAACGACTACGACGGCTCCCGCCGGCTCATGCACCGCACCACCATCAAGGGCGAGCGGCCGATCTCCACCCGCGGGAAGAACGCTTAGACAACCGCGGGGGATCCTGGAATGCTGGTCCTGAATGGCAATGACATCCGGCGGCTCGTCACGATCGCGGACCTGATCGATCCCATTGCGGCCGCGATGGCGGGCGTGTCGCGGCGCGAAGCGCAATTGCCGTTGCGCCAGGCGATTCCGCTAAGCGGGCAGGACAAGTTCGGAATCATGCCTGGGGCGCTGGGCGGCGATGCCAGCTATGGCGCCAAGCTGCTGAGCTTGTTTCCGCGCAATCCCGAGCGCGGCCTGTCGTCCCATTCCGGCGTCGTGCTGACCTTTGATCGCGAGACCGGCTTGCCGCGGGCCTGCCTCGATGCCTCGGTGGTCACAGCGCTGCGCACGGCCGCGGCCAGCGCGGTCGCGACGCGATCGCTGGCGCGGCCCGAAGCCCGGCGCCTCGCCATCATCGGCGCGGGGGAGGAAGCCGAATCACACCTGGCCGCCATGCGGCTGGTGCGGCCGCTCGACAAGATCGTCATCTGGTCGCGCAATCGCCACAAGACCGAAGCCTTCGCCCGCAAATTCGACATCGCCGCGGCGCCCACACTGGCGGCGGCGCTGGTCGATTCCGACATCATCTGCACTACGACCTCTTCCACCGAAGCGTTCCTGGGGGAAGCCATGCTACCCACCGGCGCTCACCTCAATGCCGTCGGCGGCAGCGCGCCCTTCATGCGCGAGCTGCTGCCGGACTGCGTGCCGGCTCTCGGCTTCTTCACCGACTATTGTCCATCGCTGGAAGCGCAGGCCGGCGAGGTAATCGATGCGCGCGCCCTCGGCCTCGTCTCCGCCGATTGGCAGGCGACGGAGATCGGCGAGGTGATCGCGGGCACGCGGCCTGGCCGCACGAGCGAGGCGCAACGCACGGTCTATCGCTCGCTCGGCGTTGCGTCCCAGGATCTGGCAGCCGCGGATTTCATTGTTGCACGCGCCATCGAGCGCAAGCTGGGCGTCGAGGTTGCCTGGCACTGACCGGCTTGGGGATCAATCCTTGTGGATCGGATCGATCCACTTGACGGTTTCGGGCCGTTCGACCGGCGCGATGTCGAGATTGACGACCACAGCCTCGCCGTCGCTCCGCACCAGGACGCATTCCAGCGCCTCCTCGCGCGAGGCGTTGATCTCCTGGTGCGGGACATAGGGCGGCACATAGATGAAGTCGCCCGGACCCGCCTCGGCGACGAATTCCAGCTGCTCGCCCCAGCGCATGCGGGCCTTGCCGCGCACGACGTAGATGACGCTCTCCAGCGGGCCATGATGATGCGCGCCGGTCTTGGCATTGGGATGGATATGGACCGTGCCGGCCCACAGCTTCTGCGCGCCGACCCGGGCGTAGGTGATGGCGGCACGGCGGTCCATACCGGGTGACTGCGCGGTATTGGTGTCGAGCGAGCCGCCGGGAATCACGCGGACGCCGTCGTGCTTCCACTTGCCGGCCGGCTCGGTCTTCGGATCGATCGACATGTCACGGTCTCCGCGGAATTTGTCCACGAAGTCTGCGGCGAGGCGTTCCGATAGTCCAATGGAAAACATCAGTTTGAAGCCCGCCGCCGCGCATCCTATGTTTCAAGCGAGCGCGGCGTCCCCCGAGCCGCGGAACGCCTGGAGTTTTGCGCATGAACGATTCGTCCGAATACACCCCGCCGAGGGTCTGGACCTGGAGCAAGCCCAGCGGCGGCCAGTTCGCCAACATCAACCGTCCGATCGCAGGCCCGACCCACGAAAAGGAATTGCCGGTCGGCCGCCATCCCCTGCAGCTCTATTCGCTCGCCACGCCGAACGGCCAGAAGGTGACGATCATGCTGGAGGAGCTGCTGGCTGAGGGACATCGCGGCGCCGAATACGACGCCTGGCTGATGAAGATCGACGGCGACCAGTTCGGCAGCGGCTTCGTCGCGGTCAACCCCAACTCCAAGATCCCGGCGTTGATGGACCGCAGTGGTGTCTCGGGGGGCGCGAAGCCGATCCGGGTATTCGAATCCGGTGCGATCCTCATGCATCTCGCCGAGAAGTTCGGCGCCTTCCTGCCGACCGAAGCAGCGGCGCGGGCCGAGTGCCTGTCCTGGCTGTTCTGGCAGATGGGCAGCGCGCCCTATCTCGGCGGCGGGTTCGGCCATTTCTACGCCTACGCGCCGATCAAGATCGAATACGCGATCGACCGCTTCGCCATGGAGACCAAGCGCCAGCTCGACGTGCTCGACCGCCGGCTGGCGGAGAGCGAATACATCGCCGGCGGCAGCTACACGATCGCCGATATCGCGATCCTGCCGTGGTACGGCGCGCTGGTGAAAGGCTGGGTCTATGGGGCCGGCGAGTTCCTGAGCGTGCAGGACTACCGCCACGTCAATCGCTGGGCCGACATGCTGTTCGCGCGGCCGGCGGTGAAGCGCGGCCGCATGGTCAACCGCCTGTCCGGCGAGCCGGCGAGCCAGTTGCACGAACGCCACGACGCCAGCGACTTCGAGACCAGGACGCAGGACAAGCTCGCCGCCGCGACGTAGTGCGTATCGCTCAGCTAGGCCCCTTTCGAGTCGGAAGCCGAGCGTGCCAGCATGTAATCCGCCAAGCGGTAGCAGTGGCTCGCCTGATAGGCGTTCCGGCCCCGGTTCATGTGCGTCAGGTTGAAGGCCCGGATGGCACGCAATATACGAGGCTTCCCGAGGAATTTGCCGATCGAGCGGAACGAGCGGACCTTGATGCCGAAGATGTCCGCGCCGCGCGGGAAGAAATAGCCGACATCTTCCGGCGTCGTGACGCAGCGCTCGAGCAACGATTCGTCCAGCTGATCCCGCTCGAGCGAATGGTCCGTTGTGAAATCCGAAAGATGGACCAGGAAATTCGACCGAATGTCCTCGCCGTCCGCATAGAGCGCAAACAGCTCCATCCAGCTCGCATTGACGCGGACCAGCGCCTTGCCCGGGGTCGACGGCAGGCAGGAGACCGACCAGTAGTGCCGTTCGGTACGGCGCGGGATCGGGATGCAGTCGCGGCCGTAGCGCCGGAGAATCGCCAGCACCGCTTGCGCTTGGGGCCGGCGGAGCAGTTTCTCGAAACGCGCGACGTACTTGAGACGCAATTCCGGAGAATCCGCGCGCTCCTCGGTGTCGCGCAAGATCGTCCTGCCCTGCATCCAATCGCGCTGCTGTTGGAGATCCAGAAATTGGTGAAGGCCAGTAGCGCTCCGTCGATGAGTCGCGGTCACGTCAGGTGCCTGTCGGGTCCGCTCACTTATAGTTGCGTCAGTCACCCGCACATGCGGCGGGTCTCGAGTTTCGTCCATGTGAGCTTCGGCCTTGGGAAGGACTGAGCGCAAGGCTTGAAGTCCCGTTGCAAGATGGTTTCAGGCTCCCACGGTCCGACTTCAAGCGCCACTCGACAAGCTTGAAACTTGGGTGCTGCTCTATCCCTCTGCGGTCAGGGCCAGCGCCTCCACAAACGCAGTCGATGGATTGGCGGAAAGTTCGGTCACCGTCCGCTCATTACACCCGACAATCGTCGGGATCGGCAATCATGCTGAGAGCGGTACGGATGGCCACACCGGCCACAGAGTGGCACATATCGCCTTTACCGGGTGATAGGAAACTGTCAAACTGTTTCCATCAGAAATTCCGAGCCGACATTGGCCAATGTACCCGGTTGGGGGGCTGCCGATATGTGGTGGCAACGCACCATCAGATCGGTTTCCGACTCGCCAAAAATCGGCGAACAGTCTGGGCTTGACGCTTATCTCAGCAAGACCGTTCCGGTCTGGTTCGTCGCCGCACTCGTATTGTTCTTCACTTGCGCGATCGTTGCATTCGGCTGGTACGTAAAGAGGTCCGTCTACCTTGACGACCACAGCCCTGTGGCGCGTGGTGCGATTGCCGTGGCCTCGTTTCCCACGGACGTGAAGAAGGTGTTCAAGGAGCTTGCTTTAAGGCAGAGCGGTTACCATGCGGATTACCGCTATGTCCAGGCGCATCCCGATACCACGGACTTCAGCGGATTTTCCCCCGTAGGATCGCAACTCAAGACCGCAATCGAGGGCTTGGTTGTTCGAAAGGGGCCGGGCGTGCCGGAACGCGGGTGGCGGGTCATCGTCGGCGGTTTTCGGATTGACGGCTCCGTCGAAGACGCAGCTGTCCTGCTCTCTCCCGATCTCGAGATCGTTCGTTACTGGCTCTTGGCCAAAGACAGCGCAACGAGCGCCGATCCACCATCGGCCAACTTGACCGCAGGACTCACGCTCCTGAAGGATGGGTCCGTGATCATCGATTCCGCCGGAAGCGGGCTACGTCGGCTCGATAGCTGCAGCCGGCCGATCTGGAGCATTGAAGGGGGATACAATCACGCCGTGACTCTAGACGATACGGAGACCACCGTATGGACATTTCGCCATGATGATGCGGCTGATCGTGCCGAAGCGGACAAGATCGTTCAGATCGCGGTCGCCGACGGCAAGATAGTGCGGGAATTCTCGGTCGCCGATGTCATCGCCGCGAATCCCGAGATCGACGTTCTCGAACTGAGGAGATACCACGAAGCCGAAGCCCACGAAAATCTCAGGGGCAAGCCTGGCGTATGGCTGACCGACCCTTTTCATCTGAATGATGCCGATCCATTGCCCCGGGACCTGGCAGACCGGTTTCCGATGTTTTCGGCCGGCGACCTGGCGATAAGCGCGCGCGAGCTCAACCTGATCTTCGTGCTCGACCCCCGCACACTGGCCATCAAATGGTGGCGCGTGGGAGATACCATTCGTCAGCACGATGTCGACTGGACGGCCGATGGCCGACTGTCGATCTTCAACAATCGAATGGCGCGAGACTACAGCGAAATTGTCGAGATCGACCCTGCGACATCCGTCAAGACAGTGGTCGTCGGTCACGAAGATGTGAACTTCTACACCCGCGTCGCTGGCATGCACCAGCGCTTGCCCGGCGGCGACATTCTGATCGTAAGTAAATACCAGGGCCGCGTGATCGAAGTTGCGCCGAACCGAGACAAAGCGCTTGAGTTCTATTCCCTTCTGAGTGAGCGGCCGATTGTCGCGATCCTATCGGAAGCGGCATTCCTGCCGGAGCCAGCGCTTGACATTGCGGCTATGCCATGCGGCAAGCCATGACGGCCATCAACCTCGGTTCGCTTGCGGCGTTTGCGCGAGTCACAAGACCGAAATGACGGGCGCACGCGCGAACGGGTCCGACGAGGTAGCGGACCCGGGTTTCCCTGGAGGGAGTGCCGGCGTGGCCTGATGAGGCGTTTGACGCCGGACATTTCAGTGCGCGAGCGGTGATTCTCCCGAAGAAGTCATTTTTCCGGACCTTGCCCACACGGGCGCGGACCGGTATCCGCCCGCGAGGTGGTCTGCAATGGGACGCAGCGCACAACGCCGTTGAACGCGTCCTGCGCTATCTCACACTGGAATCGAAGCCGCTTGCGGAAGTCGGCTTCGACCTGAACGCCGTTCTGCCGTCCCGCAAAAACCAGATCAAAGTCGAAGACCGGCATGTCTACGTGTTCGGCTTGGCGAGGGGGACGACGATCATCGTGCGTCGGAGGCACGCGGCTGCGCATCGTGTTCAGAACGCCATGTGCGCCAGGAGGCATACCGTGGGATCAAGCGGATCGAGGTGCAGCCAAGCACCGCTGTCAGCAACTAGGAACTCATGCACACTTGAATTTGACTCGTCCTCGATTCCTTGCATCGGAACTTTCCACTGCGAAAGGCGTTAGCGCTCATGGCGCCGGGCAGTCCAAAATGCAGCCGTCAATGACGCGTAAGGCACGGATCTAGCAGAGAACTGTGGGGAATAGCCTTGCTGTTCAATTCAGCCGCGTTCCTGTTTGCTTTCCTGCCTCCGACTCTGCTGGGCTTCATCGCTTTGGCATATTACGGCCATGTGCGCCTTGCGGGCATGTGGGTCACCGCCGCATCTCTCATCTTCTACGGCTGGTGGAATCCGATTTACGTTCCTTTGCTGCTGGGAAGCATTCTCTTCAACTATCTGACAGGGGGCTACTTGTTGCGCCGGCCCAGCCGGGTGGTGCTGGCTGTCGGCATCGCCGCGAACGTCTTGTTGCTCCTCTACTACAAGTACACGGGATTTCTCGTGGGCGCTTCGGACCAGCTATTCGGGCTGGAGTGGCAGATTCCGAATATCATCCTGCCGCTTGCCATCTCATTTTTCACCTTCCAGCAGATCGCCTATTTGGTCGACGCATATGGCGGGGCGGTCATGGAGCACGATTTCTTTAATTACTGCCTCTTTATTACATTCTTTCCCCACCTGATCGCCGGCCCGATCACGCATCATCGCGAGATGTTGCCACAATTCAGCAATCCGACCATCTTTCGGCCAACGTTCGGCAATCTCGGGCTTGGGTCGACACTGTTCCTGGCCGGGCTGTTCAAGAAAATCATCATCGCCGATACGATGGGAACCTACGCGCGCCCGATCTTCGCCGCAGCCGCCACTGGCGAGCCGGCATCGTTTCTTGGTGCATGGGGAGGCGTGCTTTCTTATGCGCTGCAACTCTACTTCGACTTCTCCGGTTACACGGACATGGCCATCGGCCTTGGCCTGTTGTTCGGAATTAGCCTCCCGCCCAATTTCGATAGCCCCTACAAGTCCCGGAGCGTCATTGAGTTCTGGTCGCGCTGGCATATGACGCTGACGCGATTTTTGACGGCCTATATCTACAATCCAATTGTCGCCGGCGCGATTCGGCGACGCATCGAGAGGGGGCTGCCAATACCCAAGCGCGGGCACGTTCCGCTGAGTGCCTTTGTCGGCTTGGTTGCCCTGCCCACGATCTTTACGATGTTCTTGGCAGGTGCATGGCACGGAGCCGGATGGCAATTCATCATTTTCGGCCTGTTGCACGGCGCATACCTGACCGTGAATCAGGCCTGGCGCCAGCTCAAGATTCGCTGGGGCCGGCCGCTGGAGAGTCGTCATCCTCTTGTTGCCGGCGCATCGGTCCTCACGACTTTGCTGTGCGTCATCGTTGGCGAGATTTTCTTCCGAGCGGCCGATGTGCCGACTGCACTCAACCTACTCTCCGGCATGGTCGGCGCGCACGGCATAGCGTTGCCGGCGCGCGTGTCCGACCTTCCGGGAATCGCGCTTATCCGGGAGTATTTCGGTCTCCCGATTCTGACCACGGGCGAGATCAGTCCCGTTCAGGTGCTGCTCATCATCGGCCTGTTCGCGACGGTTTGGCTGTTACCGAACACCCAGCAGCTGCTCCGTGAGTTCCGTACCGTCTTGGCGCCTCGGCCGCGCGCAAGCTGGCTTCAGGCAACAATCCCGGTCCTCATCTGGCGACCCGGTGCGATCATGGGTTTCATCGTGGGCTGGCTCGGTTTCTTCCTGATCATCCGAGCAATTTCCGCGGCGCCGACCGAGTTCTTGTATTTCCAGTTCTAGAAGCTCATGCAAAGTCTGCTTCCCTGGCTGCCAGATCACCCCGCCTTTGCTGATGCTGTCAAATTGGCCAAGGAACAGCCGGTCGGACGTGACCGGCTAGCCGCGGTGATCCACCTGGCAGGCTGTCGACGCGACTTCGTCGCCACCGAAAAGCTCGATCGGCTGGCCGGCAGCAGCATCGAACCTGCGGCGGTCTCGGCGGCAAATCTGAGCTCGGCCAGCCTCGCAATTCTCTCCTCTCACACCGTCGATCATCTGGGTCCAGCCATTCGGGTTGCGGGCCTTTGCAGAAGACTGGCGCTTGCGACGTACTTCACGCCATATGGGCTCTACCGCCAGGCTTTGCTCGACGCCGATCCGAAGCTTGCGGCGTTCAAACCGCAGTTCATCCTGCTTGCGCTTGACGCTTATGAGTTGAATCCGAACGTACCCCTCGATGCGGGCGACGCCGAGGCAGCCGCTGCGATCGAGGCCAGCGTGACCGATCTTCGCCGCCTGTGGCAGGTGGTGCGCGAGCGTTTTTCCGCCCAGCCGATCCAACAGACGCTGGTGCCGACCGCGGTTCCACTGTTCGGGTCGTTCGAGGGCCTGGTTCCCGGATCGCCGGTCGCGCTGACGGATCGTCTGAATTCCGGGATCAGGGCTGCAGCGCGCGAAGACGGCGTGCTGTTGCTCGATCTCGCCTGGCATGCGTCCCGGGTCGAGGACAGGTCGGCCATTGGCGATCCGGTTCGCTGGCATCAAGCCAAACAGCTGATCAGTCCTGGGTTCGCGCCGCTATTCGGCGACTGGGTGGCCCGGATCGTGGGCGCTGCGCTCGGGCAATCCAGAAAGGCCGTGGTCGTCGACCTCGACAACACGCTTTGGGGCGGCGTCGTCGGCGATGATGGATTGGAGGGGATCCAGCTTGGACAGGGCAGCGCGGCGGGCGAAGCGTTCGCGGCATTCCAACGATTCCTGCTATCGATGTCGAAGCGCGGGATCGTGCTGGCCGTATCCAGCAAGAATGATTCTGCAATCGCCGAATCAGCCTTCGCCAGCCATCCCGAGATGGTCCTGCGGCGCTCGGACATCGCGAGCTTCCACGCCAATTGGGATGACAAGGCGACCAATCTTCGCCGTATCGCCGAGGAGTTGAATCTCGGAATGGAGGCGCTCGTTTTCGTCGATGACAATCCAGCGGAGCGTCACATGGTCCGCCGCGAACTGCCGGCGGTGGCGGTCCCGGAACTGCCCGACGATGTGGCGTTCTATCCGGCGCGGCTGGCCGATTCCGGCTGCTTCGAGGCGACCTCCTATACGGCGGAGGATGCCTCGCGCAGCCGAAGCTATTCGGAGAACATCCAGCGGAAGACCATACTCCAGCAAGCCACCGACATGAAAGGCTACCTCAAGGGTCTGTCCATGACGCTCGCCGCATCGAATATCGGTCCGGTGGATTTGCCGCGGGCCACGCAGTTGATCAACAAGACCAACCAGTTCAATCTGACAACCCGCCGCTACACCGAAACCGAAGTGAAGCGGCTGGCTGAGAGTCCCGAGGCCGTAGCCCTGAGCTTTCGACTGCGCGACCGATTCGGGGACAATGGGCTCATCAGCGTCATCCTGGCACGCGCCGACAAGAGCTTGAGCGAGGATGCTTTGCTAATCGACACCTGGCTCATGAGCTGCCGGGTGCTCGGCCGCCAGGTCGAAGCCGCCGCATTCGAAGTCCTGATCGGCGAGGTATCGCGTCGCGGAATACGAACATTGGTGGGAGAATATCGCCCCACGGCGCGCAACGGCTTGGTCGTCGACCACTACTCCAAGCTGGGATTCGTTCCGCTGCGAGGCGACGGTGAACCGGGCGAAGCGACGTTCTGGCGGTTTGATCTGGAGCACGGAGTGCCGCCGGCGCATTTCATAAAGGTGGAACGGTCATGACGACGCAGGAGATCTACGCTGCCCTGACGGAAGTGTTTCGGGACGTGTTCGACAATGACTCGATTGCCATAGGGCCGGAGACCACCGCATCCGATATCGAGGGATGGGACAGTCAGGTGCACGTTACGCTTGTCGTCGCGACGGAGGTGCGCTTTGGAATCCGCTTTCGCACCGCCGAGTTCGAGACCCTTCGCAACGTAGGAGACTTTGTGCGTCTGATCGAAACCAAGTGCGCTGGACGCGCATAGCATCGCGGGAAAAATGAGCGTGGAATCCAGGACCAGGTCAATCGGCTCTGGCGCAGTCGCCCGGAAGAAGAGCCGCGGCAGACGCTACGTTGCCGCCCTCGGCGGCGGTGCACTTTGCGGCCTGGTCGCCCTGTTTGCCTTTTATCTTATCCTGGATGCGGTCGGGCGTCTTCCGCCACCGCCCCTCTCGAATAGCATCTGCGTGGATGAAAAGCTTGCATTCTTGAACGAGCACCCTCCGGCTGACCCAAATTTCCTTGTGGTTGGATCATCAATTGCGTGGAGAAATTTCGACAGCAGCGTAGTCGCCCAAAGGGTTCCACATGCCCGGCCATTGAATGGCGGCTTTTGCGGGCTGTATCTCAATCAGACGGTATTCGTCACCGGTTGGCTCCTCGAGCACCTCCCCTCCATCCATGACGTGGTGCTGCTCGCTTCGCCGCTCGACTACGAGGATTGCAGGCATCCCGACCGCATTTTCGATCCGATGGATGCCGGCAGATTCGTATTTGAGCAGCAATCGAAATGGACGTTCTATCTTCGCTACTTCGATCCTGTCTCGCTGATACGCAACATCGAGCGACAGGCTGCAGGTCGAGCTCGGCTCGCGGAGCTTGGCGCCTCCATGGTATTTACGGACTATGGCGACGGCCCGCTCGACACCACGCGCGACCGAGGCCTGTTTTATGGGACGATCGGGAAACCCGATCCCAATTGCTTCTCGATGCTACGGTCTCTGGCTCAGCGGCTTGCGAAGGAGGACAGGCGCTTCATCGTAGTAACCGGACCTTTACACCCGAAATGGAAAGAGCTCTACGATCCGGACGGCAAACTCCGGCATGAGCTTGAGGTCGGCATCATTGCGGCTTTGAAGGGCACGGGTGGCGAGTATTGGAACGGTGACGTCTCTGGACAGGTCGATTCCGCGGCGTTTACCGATGCGATCCATCTTCGCTGGTCCGCCGTCCGGGTATTCACCGAGAGACTCGTCGAGCAACTTCTTCTTTGAGCCGCCAGGCGAGCGGCGGGGCACAAGCTACGCTGCCGCCAGTCCAGAGGGGATGATACCTTCGCGCTTGTACCATTCTCCCGTCCGCCATAGTCCCTCGTCGATCGAGACACGGGGAATGTAGCCCAGCTCCGAACGCGCTCGATCGATCGAGAAGGCGCGATTTTGCCGGTACCAGTCCACCCGCCTCGGAAAGATCGGCGGGCTGATCCCGATGGGGCGGCAGACCACCTCGCAGATATGGCCGGCGATGCGCGCCGGGAGCAGTGGAAAGCGACGTATGCTCACGTCGACATCGATCGCCTTGGCGACGCGCCGAACGAGGTCCTCGGTCATCAGATACTCCTCGTCGGCAATGAGGTAGGCGCGGCCGCTGACCGCCGCATCGGCATTCTGCGCCAGCACAAAAGCATCGACCAGGTTGTCGATATAGTTTGGATGATAGAACGCCTTCCCGTCGCCGAACATCGGGAACCATCCCTTTGCCACCTGGCGATAGATCATGGCAAAACGCTCGAGATCGCCCGGTCCGTAGATTGCTGCCGGCCTCAAGGTCACAGTCTCGATCCTTGCTTCCTCCGCGTACTTCGTGACGATTGGCTCCGCCATATACTTCGTGCGCTGGTAGTAGTCGGCCGGCGCAATCGGCGCGTCTTCGTTTGCGGGGGAGCTCTTGACGTCTCCGTGCACGCCACACGTGCTGCAATATACGAGACGCCGCACGCCGGCCGCGACAGCGGCATCGAGGACGTTGCGGGTGCCGTCAACGTTCACCTGGCGATAGTGCTCCTCAGGCACATTCAGTTCGCGAAAAGCCGCCGCAAGGTGGTGCACAACCTCAACATCCCTTACTGCCCGCTTGACAATGCCGGCATCCGTGACAGAGCCGATCAGAACCTCCGCTCCAGCCTGGCGCAACTCGCCGGTCCTGAGACCTTCCTTGTAGTCGAGCACGACGACCTGATGGCCGTCGCCAATCAGCCTCAAGGTGAGGGCCTTGCCCGTGAAGCCGGTTCCCCCGGTAACGAGAATTCGCACGGTGTCATCCTTTCACGAATGGACGATGCGTCTGCCGCTGCATGTCCTGGAATATCTTCTCGTTTATCCGCCCGCCAGAGACCTTAAGATACCGTACTCGCCGCATCTCGACCAGATAGATGCAAGGTTTTCGGGGACATCTGCGATATTGCACCCTGGACCACGAATAGACCATGATCCCAGGGCGTCCTGCGCAGCCAGCTCTCTGACGCAGCGCGAATGGAGAATCTCGAACGCTAGATGCGCGTAGTTGTTCCGAACCTTCCTCGTGCGTGCCATCAGGTCGGCTTTCCCGGGCTGGAATGGCTTTCATAGGAGGATAGCAGCATGTGTGGCATTGCCGCCCTCAGCTGGTGTGACAAAGCTCTGATCGGCGAGATGACACGGGTTTTGAGCCATCGCGGCCCGGACCAACATGGGCTGCACACTGGACCCGACGTTTCACTGGGGCATCGCCGCCTCAGTATCATTGACCTGTCGCCTCTCGGCCGGCAGCCGATGTGCAATGAAACCGGCACCGTGTGGGTGACTTACAATGGCGAAATCTACAATTTCGCCGGGATCCGGGACGATCTGATCGCGCGGGGGCACAAGTTCCGCAGCAGGACGGACAGCGAAGTGATCGTGCATGCCTACGAGGAATGGCAGCTCGATTGCGTCCAACGGTTCAACGGCATCTTTGCCTTCGTCGTTTGGGATGGGCCCCGACAGCAGCTCGTTCTGTGTCGCGACCGTCTGGGCGTAAAGCCGCTCTACTATGCCATCGTCGAGCGTCAGGGACGGGACGAAATCGTTGTCGCGTCGGAACTGAAGGCTGTACTTGCCTGCCCGCTGGTGGATCGCGGCCTCGACCCGCAGGCGCTGTATCACTACATGGGATACGAATATGTCCCGGCTCCGCACACGATCCTCCGAGCCGTCAAGAAACTCGAGCCGGGCCGTACTCTGGTATGGCGGTCAGGCGAAGAGCCAAAGATCCAGCGCTATTGGCATCCACGGCTCGAAGCCGGTGGAGATACGCGTGCGAACTACGCCGAGCAGCTGCGCGATCAGATCCAGGAATCTGTGCGAAAACAGCTCGTTTCAGATGTGCCGCTTGGGGTGTTCCTGTCGGGCGGCCTCGATTCGACCGCGCTTGTATGCATGATGAGCCGCCTTGGCGTGGCGCCGCTCAAGACATTTTCGCTGTACTACGAGGACGACACCTTCAGCGAGATCGAGTATGCGCGGCTGGTCGCCAGGAAATTCGGCACGGAACATCATGAGATTCTGATTGATCCCGTTTCGCCGGAAGCCATCGAGGAGATGGTGTATTTCATGGACGAGCCCATGGCGGAGTTGTCGGCCTTCGCGCTCTATATCCTCTGCAAGAAGGCCCGCCAATTCGTCACGGTCTGTCTTAGCGGCGAAGGAGGTGACGAGGTCTTTGTTGGATATGATCGGTTCAAGGCAAGCAAGGCGAATGCGCTCTATACGAAGTTGCCGGCCTGGCTGCGCCAGTACGTGGTCGGTACGTTGGTTTCGCACCTGCCTGACCGGGCGCAGAAAAAAGGCGCCGTCAATATGATCAAGCGCTTCATCGAAGGTGGCCTTCTGCCGGAGGACGGCGGCCACATGCGGTGGCAATATTTTCTGCCGCCGAGAATCGAGAGCGACATATTCGTGCAGGGAGTCAGGGACAAGATCGACTTCGATCCATTCAGCCCGGTCCGGCATGTGCTCGGGGAACACCGTTTTGCCGATCGCCTCGATGCCGAAATTCTTGTCGATCTGACTCTAATGATGCCGGATGCCGTCTGCTCGAAAGTCGATCGAATGTCGATGGCGCATGCACTTGAGGTCCGGGTCCCATTCCTCGATCACGAGCTGGTTGATTTGGCGGGCCGGATTCCGGGCAAATGGAAGCTCGAAGGCTTTACGACAAAGGCAATATTCCGCGATTCCATGAAGGGCATTCTTCCCGAGGAGATCCGGTTGCGAGGAAAGCAAGGCTATAGCCTTCCCATCAAGAATTGGCTCCGTCACGACTTGAAGCCGCTGCTCATGGACACGCTGGATTCATCGCCTGTCGTTGCGGACTATTTCGACCGTCGCACGGTCGACCGTCTGGTTGAGGAGCACATGGCGATGAAGGCAAACCACGGCCATCTCTTGTGGTCGATTGTAGCGCTTGGTACGTGGCACCGTCTCTATGTCGAACAGCCGCTGCATGTTGTCGAGGCGCAGTTTGGCGCGGCATCGGCCTAGTCGACCTCCCCACGCACCGGGAGCTTGGGTGCCTGCGATCCAGACGCCGGGCCCGCCGCCAGCGCCCGCTGGGCAACCCGCGTAGCGGGAATCGCGATGATCAGGCTTCCGAGTGTCGAGCCGACCAGCAACCCGGCAAGGCCCGTCCAGGAGCCCAGGACCGCGCCGACGACGCCGGTCAGGATTCCGACCCAGACCAGCCGGTTGAGGACTGTGACGTCGCGCTCGGATCCGCAGGCGGTGACGACAGCTCGCGGGATCGCCTGAACGACCTTGGCCGCCCCGTTCAGGCAGGCTGCGAGCACAAGCAGCCGGTCTGGCGCATATCGACCGTCCGTCAGCCACTCCGCAACCGGAGGCGCCAGGAATGCGACCAGGATGGTCGCACCGACCAGAGCGAGAGCGATCATCCGGAGCTCATGCCAGACCATCCGCCTCCGGTCGTCAACGCTGGACGCCGCACGCAAACGCGGCACCAGCGCGAATCCGGCGCCGGACGCAACCATGCGGAATGGGAAGATAGCGACAGATGCCAACACGTTGAACAGGGCCAACGCATAGACATCAAGGAGAAGCGGGATGACGATCCGCTCCAACTGCACGACCACGACGCTGCCTGCAGCAATGCCGAGCAACGGTGCCGCTGCCCGCAATGTGATCCGCTCTCGCTCGCACGGCGGAACCCTGTACAGGCGTGCATATCTTGCCCATGCGGCCACGCCGATCAAAGCCATTGCGCCGCAATACAACGACATCGGAATGACGGCGTCATCGCTCGGCACAACTGATACCAGCACGCCGATCGCGAGAAGCAGCCAGTCACTGGCGGTTTGGGCGCCGAGCGCAGCTCGCGGTTTGAGGTGGCTGCGATATCCTGCCGCAACTATCCAGATGAGGTTTCCCGCACCGACCGCGACCGACATGAGCATGACGCTCGTCAAATCGAGGTCGTAAAAGACGTGAGCCAAAAGTCCAACGACGAGGGCAGCGAGAGCGCCCTGTCCGAGGAACTGGCCAAATAGCAGGAAAGATGGATCGATCCGGCGTCGCAGCATCAGCTGATCGATTCCCAGAGGAGCTACCTGGGAGGAGATCAAGAAC
>DASSBF010000019.1:0-6630 GCA_035699005.1 Dongiaceae bacterium | reverse complement strand
GCCTCGACCTCGACCAGGCGGTTGAGCACCGTCGCCTTGCCGGTCGCGAGATAGCGCTTGAGGCCGGCCTCGTGCGCGGCGCGGTAGATCGGCGGCACGATCAGCTCGGCCAGCACCTTGCCGACCGCGTCGGCGCGCGCGTGGCCGAACATGCGGGTGGCGGCGGCGTTGAATTCCACGATGCGGCCGTCCGAATCGATGCTGATGATGGCGTCGAGCGCGGTCGCCAGGATGGCGCGCACCCGCGCCTCGCTGGCGCGCAGGCCGAATTCGGCATGCTTCAGGTCGGTGATGTCGCGCAGCGAGCCAACCAGGCGCACCGCCTTGCCGCCGGCATAGACGATGAGGCCGCGCGCCACCACCCAGCGCGGGAAGTCGCCGCCGCCCTTCAGCCGCGCCTCGAACCGGAACTTGCGCTTGCCGACTTCGATGCAGCGGTTGAGATAGGCGCGGGCGATGGTGTGGTCGTCGTCCGCCAGCCGGTCGAAGAAGGCGTCGCGCGAATTGTCGAGCGCGCCTTCCGGCAGCCCCAGGATCTCATAGAGGCGCGGCGCGCAATAGGTCGTGTCGTCAGTAAGGTCCCAGTCCCAGAGGCCGTCATTGGCGCCGCGCGCGGCCAGGGCATAGCGCTCGCGGCTGCGGCGCAGCGCCTCGTCCGCCTCGGCCCGCCCGATCGCGCCGGCGATCAGCGTGGCGGCGGTCTTCAGCACGTCGACCTCGAGCCCGCGCCACACCCGCTCGCCCCGGCAATCGTCGAGCCCGAGGAAGCCCCAGACGCCGGAGCGCAGCATGATGGGGACCGAGATGAAGGCCTGGGTGCCGTGCTCGAGGAAAGTCTGGCGGGTCTCGCCGGTCACCTCGCGCAGCGTCGCCTGCACGATCTCGCCGCGCTGGCGCGCCGCCAGCCACTCGCTGAGCTGGCCGCCCTCGCTCTCCGCGAACGGCATGTCGCGGTAGCGCGGATCATCGCTGAGCTTGGCGAGGCCCGGCTCGGCCCAGTCGTAGCGGCAGCTTTCCGCCGGCTGGCCATCCGGGCCCTTGTGGATCTCGAACAGGGTGACACGGCTGACCTCGGTGGCGCGGCCGAGGCGGTCCAGCAGCTCCTGGATGCCGACGCGCCATTCCTCGCCGCCGACGATCTGGGTCGCGGCGTAGGAGATGGCGTCGAGCATGGCGGTGCGGCGCGCCAGCTCGGCCAGCGCCGCCCGCTCGTCGCCCATCAGGCCCGCGTCGGCCTGCACCGTCTCGTCGATCTGGATCGCGTCCTTCCTCACCGTCACAGCCCCCGCGCCCCGCGGCAATGTTCCTGCGCCACCGCGGGATCATACCGATTCGTTTCAAAACGATCCATGAGCGCAAGCGCTTTCAAAAAGGATGGGGCGGCGGTTGTACTGTCCGGAAGAACAGGGCGGAGCCGGCGCCTTTTCGCGCGATCCGAGGGAAGTCGGCGGGCATCTTTCGAGGATGCCAGCAGAGGGCAATATCTGCTAGTGATGAACCAGGAGAGCATAGGCCGATGCAAGAGACCGAGCGGACCAATCTCGCGGTTCCTCCGAATCCGGGCGATGCCAATGACCCGGAAGCGCTCGCCCATCGCTACGTCTGGTGGCAGCCGGCCGATGAGACGCTGGCCGCACCCGACATCCTGCTGCGTCAGATATTGAAGATGGGGACGGCCGACGACTACGTCGCTGCCCGCGAGCATTGGGGCGAGGATGCCTTCAGGCAGGCGCTGATATCGGCGCCGGCGGGCGGCCTCGACGAGCGATCATGGGTGTTCTGGCACCGCCACTATGGCCTGCCGCTCAGTCCGCTTCCGAAAAGAACGCTTTCATGACGCCCCACACCAGCATCTTTCCGCCGGCCCAGAAGGAGTTCTGGGACACGGTGGCCGACGATGTGCCAGCCCAATTCGTGCTGTATGGCGGCACCGCCATCGCGCTGCGGTTCGGACATCGGTCGTCGATCGATTTCGACTACTTCACGGACCAGGGTGTCAGCTACGACGATTTCGTTGGGACCTTTCCACTGACCAAGGGCACTGTATTGCAGCGCGCCGCGAACACGATCGTCATCTCACTGCATATGCCATCCGGCGACGTCAGGGTCTCGTTCTTCGGCGGCATCTCGTTCGGTCGCGTTGGAGATCCGGAACGCGTGGACGGGAAGATGACCCTTGCGGCGCCCATCGATCTGCTCGCCACCAAGCTGAAGGCGCTGCACGATCGCATCGAACCCAAGGACTACCTGGATATCGAGGTGCTGCTGAAGTCGGGATTGACGCTGAACCAGGGCATTGCGGCGGCGAAGAGCCTCTTCGGCCGGGCGCTCAATCCGCTGGACACGGCCAAGGCGGTCGGCTGGTTCAAGGACGGCGACCTGGAGGGCAGGTTGCCCGATGGCACCAGGAAATTCCTCGCCGCGGCCGCCGCGAGGTTCGATCCGCGCGTGGTTCCCGTGCCGATCAGATCTCGGACGCTTGCACCGGCTCGGCAACGCAAATCAGGCGACCGGGAACGCTGAACCGGTCGCCGCCGACCTATACGTTCCCGCACGCAGCGAAAGGGCGGGGCTTTCGCCCCGCCCTTGTTGTCTTGAAGCCAATCCCGCTCAGCCGAGCGTGAACAGCCAGTTCGTGATGAGCACGACGGCCACGCCGGCGATCAGCACGATGTAGGGCAGGACGCCCGCCTTCTTCTGGCCGAGGTCGCCGGCCTTGAGGCCGAGATCGTCCAGCATGCGGTCGGGGAACTTGCCGCCGTCCTGCACGTAGTGGCGGAACCAGAACACCGGGATGATGAGGGCCGCGAAGATGAGGCCCGCCCACAGCGCGTTCGGGTTCCACACCTTGGCGCCCGCGCCCATGAACGCCGCGTTCACGAACGAGAAGATGGTACCGAGCGCGAGGATGATGGTCGGCGCCTTGTACGGGCGGTCGATGTGGCCGCTGTCCACGCGATGGAGCCAGCCGGCATTGAGGTTGAGGAAGTTGAAGATGATGTAGCCGCAGTTGGAGACCGCCAGGATGAAGTAGTAGGCGGCGGGATCCGACGAGGCGAAGGTGAGCAGGATCAGGTTGAAGGTGAGATCGGTCCACATCGCCGCGGTCGGCGCGCCGTTGTGGTTGACGTGGCTGAGATAGCGCGGCAGCCAGCCGTCGATCGATCCCTGGTAGAGCGTGCGCGAGGAGCCGGCCATCGCGGTGATGATGATGAGGATGAGCGAGGCGATCATCAGGAACTCGAACAGCACGGTGATGCCGTGGCTGCCGCCCGCCACCATCTCGCCCATCACCTGGGCGATGCTGGTGCCGGCGACCACGCCGCCATCCAGCATGCCGGTGAGGCCGAGATAGCCCTGGAAGGTGATCGGCACCAGGATGAACAGGAACAGGCACAGGATGCCCGAATAGAAGATCGCCTTGAAGGTGTCGGTGCGCGGGTTCTTGAACTCGCTGGTGTAGCAGATCGCGGTCTCGAACCCATAGGTCGACCAGGCCGCGATGAACATGCCGCCCAGCACCAGGGTCCAGCCGTTGATGTTCCAGGCCCCCGGCTCCGGCGCATAGGGCGCCGCGAGCGGGACGAACGGCGTGAAGTTCTCCGAATGGAAGTTGCCGTTGAAGAACGGCACCACGCCGACGATGAACAGGGTGATGACGATCACCAGCCCGACCACGGTCTGCACGCTGGCGGTGCCGAGGATGCCGCGATGCTGGATGGCGAAAGCCAGCAGCATCAGGATCATGCCGATGAAGAAGGTCCAGTTGATGGAGACCGTGACGATGCCGAGGTTCGCGGTGAACAGCGCCCAGTTGTGCACCGGCATCAGGGCCGCGGTCGCCGCCGCCGCGTCGACCGTGGTGCCCGCGGCCGCCTGGGTCGCGATGTACTGCGCGATCGTGTCGGCGCCGGGCGTCGGCTCCATCATGTTGAGGATGTAGCCGGCGGCGATCGCCGAGCCGAGGGAGAGCACCGGGGTCCAGGCGAACCAGTTGCCCCACACCGACAAGGGCGCGATGAACTTGCCGTAGCGCAGCCACGCCGCCGCGCCGTAGACCGAGGCGCCGCCCGACTTGTTCGGGAACAGGCCCGCGATCTCCGCATAGGTGAAGGACTGGATGAAGCCCATGAGCATGGAGCAGGTCCACACGGCAAAGGCCGGGATGCCGACCGTGCCGGCGATGCCGCCGATCGAAAAGACGACCAGGGCCGGCACGCCGCTGGCGACCCAGAATGCGCCGCGCCAATCGATGGCGCGCTTCAGGGCGTGTTCGCCCGGTGCGGTAGTGGTGGTTGCGCTGCTGACCGACATAGTTCCTCCCCCAGATTCAAGTCGCACTCAGTTCCAGATGCGAGTCCGAGGCCGTGGGCGCGATGCCGCGGGCCGGTTTACCTGTTGCGCAGACGGTGCATGACCCTCCCCGCGAGTTCCCGGATCCCTGCCGCGCGGCGGTCGCCGCGCTCCGGGTCGTCCGAATCCTCCCGGCCAGGGCGACTCGCAAGGCTGCCGGCCGGATGGTGGAAGATGCGCCAGTTTGTCGCGCCAATCCAGATCAATTTTCGGGGATTGGTCTGGAATTGGTTTAAGCGATTAGGAGGTTGGGCACGACACTGGCATTTGGCTCGGGAAGCCGATCAGGACTCCCACGTCAACCCAAGGAACAGCCCCTTCTCCCCTTGAGGGAGAAGGATACGGAGGCTTGGCGATGCAGAGCGGAGCCTAGCCGAAGTTGGATGAGGGGTGGCGCGGCGAAGCCGCGCTCGCTCGGCTGAGCGCCACAACGTCAGCGCCGAACAGCGCGCGGTGTTGCGCTCCAATGCGGAGTTTGGGCCGACCATCCGGCGCTCTGTCGAGCGCGCGCACCTATCGGTGCGCAACCCCTCATCCAGCTTCGCCTAAGCTCGGCTGCGCCTCGCTAACGCTACGCAACCTTCTTCCTCAAGGGGAGAAGGGGGTCGTTGTGGCTGGGAGGGCGCGCAATTGCGCCGCTCAATCCATCACCGCGCCCACCAGTTGGCGGCGGGCGTAGTGGAGGTGGTTGGTGATCATGGCGACCGCGCTGTCGACGTCGCGCGAGCGGATCGCCTCGAACAGGGCGCTGTGGTCGCGGTTGTAGTCGGCGATGCGCTCGGCGGTCAGCACCTTGTCCTTCATCGCCATCCATTGCTGGTGGGCGCGCACCTCGTTGATCTGGCGGTAGAGCGAGATCAGGAGCGGGTTGCGCGTCGCCTCGGCGATCAGCAGGTGGAAAGCCTCGTCCCAGCGCGAGAAGCTCTCGCGCTCCTGGCACTCGCGCTCCTGGCGCTCCATCAGTTCCGACATGCGGTCGATGTCGCGCGCGGCGGCGTTGATGCACGCAAGACGCGTCATGTAAGGCTCGAGCGCGATGCGCACGTCGATCAGCTCCAGCGGACTGGTCTGGTCGGCGACATCTTCCGCCGGCGCCCGGGCCGGGGAATTGACAAAGGTGCCGCTGCCGATCCGGCGGCTGACCAGGCGCTCGGCCTCGAGCTGGTCGAGCGCGGCGCGGACGGTGGTGCGCGAGGTGCCGAAGGCTTCGGCCAGCTGGCGCTCCGCCGGCAGCTTGTCGCCATGGCCGTACTGGCCGGCCTGGATCGCCTGCCTCAATTGTCCGGTGATCCAGGACGACCCGCGCACCGGGTCATTCACGAGCTTCACCATGGAATCTCCCTGGGCCTTGCCGGCTTCCCCGCGAGCCGGCGTGCGCGGCGATTCTACGTCAGAATGACGGTCCGGCGCCAGTCCAATAGCAACCAATCAAACCCATTTCTGTGCCTTTTGAAAAATTGGTTTGTAACCGGCTGGGGGGCGGCTATAGTGGCGCCTGCATGCAATCCGCCGCTGGGAACCGGACTCCATGGCCCTTCCAAGTCACGTCAAATACGTCATCGTCGGCGCCGGCATCCACGGCCTGTCGACCGCCTGGCACCTCGCCGAGAACCTGCGCAAGAGCGGGAAGGGCAGCGGCAAGGACGTCCTGGTGATCGACAAGACCGGGATCGCCGCCGGCGCCTCCGGCATCGCCTGCGGCGTGGTCCGCAACAACTACTTCCAGCCCGCCATGCGGCGGCTGATGGCGCACAGCGTCTCGGTCTGGGAGAGCGACCCGGAAGCGTTCTCCTTCCACCCGGTCGGCTACATGCAGATCAGCCCCGAGGTGATGCACGAGGACGTCGCCAGCATCTACAAGCAGCAGAAGGAGATCGGCTACCCGTCGGTCTTCATCGAGGGCGAGAAGGACTGCATGACCTACATGCAGGGCCTGTTCTCCGATTGGCAGGCGGAGGGCATCACCTCCGTGCTGCACGAGAAGAAGGGCGGCTACGCCAACAACACGCGCTCGATCTACGGGCTCGCCAAGAAGGCCGAGAACGAGGACGTGCGGATCGCCACCGGCGTCAAGGTGACCGGCTTCGAGAAGGACGCCAAGGGCGCGGTCAAGGCGGTCGTCACCGACCAGGGCAAGATCGGCTGCGACCAGGTCATCATCGGCACCGGCCCGTGGGTCAAGCAGATCTGGGACATGCTGGAACTGCCCAAGGCGATCTCGATCAAGGGCCGCGACGGCAAGATGCACGACAACGTGCCGATGTGGACCTTCTGGTC
>DASSBF010000018.1:0-9523 GCA_035699005.1 Dongiaceae bacterium | reverse complement strand
GCCCCGCTGACCGGTCTCGCTTGGCAGGCACAGGAGGGGGCGGGACGCTGCCTCGACGCCGCGTTGACCGTGCTGGCGGCGGTCGCCTCTCAGGCATTCTATGTCACGGAGCGCGCCGTGCCGCCCGAGCTGGTGGACCTGCTCGATATCGTCCGCAGTCATTTCCCGCCGGTGACGAATGCACAGACATTCGCGCCGCCGCTTGCATCGCTGATGGCGCGGCTGCGAAACCGCATCTACGATGTGGACGAGGGCCTCAGGGAATAGCGCAGTGCGATCAAGAATCCTGTTGGGCGCGTCCGCTGTGCCGCGCGGCGCGACCATCGATGGCCAGATCGACTGCCAATGACCGACGCGATGTTCGTGTGAAGGCCTATATCCTGAAAACCGCCACTGCGCGCGCCACCCCGCCGCTCTCCGGGGTTCCGGCGGTATGACGGCATCCCGGCAAGATCCGGACGGGCAGCTGTTTCCGACCGAGCGCAATCCACGGCTGCGACTCATCATTCCCATGATCGTCGCGTTCGCATTCCTCATGGAGCACCTTGATTCGACCATCATCACGACCGCAATCCCGAGGATGTCCGAGGACCTGGGCACCACGGTGCTGCGGATGAACCTCGCGGTCACGGCGTATGTTCTGACACTGGCGGTGTTCATTCCCGTGAGCGGATGGCTTGCCGACCGGTTCGGCGCCCGCAGGGTCTTCGTGCTCGCCCTGCTGGTGTTCTCCGCAAGCTCCACTCTCTGCGGGCTGGTGCACACCCTGCCGGAGCTGGTCGCGGCGCGATGCATGCAAGGCCTCGGCGGGGCGATGATGACGCCGGTTGGCCGCCTCATCCTGCTGCGCAGCTTTCCCCGGACCCAGCTCGTGACGGCGATGCTCTATATGAGCCTGCCGGCGCTGATCGGTCCGGTAGCCGGGCCGCTGCTGGGCGGGTTCCTGACCAGCTACGTCTCGTGGCGCTGGATCTTCTACATCAACATCCCGTTCGGCGTGCTCGGCAGCCTGTTCGCCTTGCGCTTCATCGAAGAGGCGCGCACGGAGGATGTCGCGCGCTTCGATTTTCCGGGCTTCCTGATGGTCGGCGCCGGGCTTGCGCTCCTGCAGCTCGGCATCGAGAATTTGGGCCGGCCGATCCTTGGGCCAGGGATGATCGCCGCCGTCCTGGCCGCGGCGCTCGTGCTCCTTGCGGGCTTCATCCTCCATTCGCGTGTCCGGACCTCGCCGGCTTTGGACCTGACCCTGTTCCGGTTCAAGACGTTCCGCATCGGCACCCTGGCCGGCGGCCTTTGCCGCATCGGCATCAACGGCGTCCCGTTTCTGCTGCCGCTCATGCTCCAGATCGGGCTCGGGCTCAGCCCGGTGCAATCGGGATCGCTGACCTTCTCGCTCGCCCTCGGCGCGGTCGCGATCCGCCCGATCTGGACGCGCTTCCTGCGGCTGCTGGGATTCGACCGCGTCCTGCTGTGGAGCGCGGTGTCCGGTAGCATCCTCATCGCCGGCTTCGCGCTGGCCGGGCCCGGCATGCCGCACTGGCTCATCGCCGGCTACATCGCGCTGTTCGGATTCGTGCGGTCGGCCCAGTTCATGAGTTCCAACACGCTGTCGTACGCCGACCTGCCCGCGGAAAAGCTCAGCCGCGCGACCAGCCTCGGCGGCGTGCTGCAGCAGCTCAGCGTCAGCTTCGGAGTATCCGCCGCGGCTCTCATGCTCGAGCTTGTCAAATCCTCCGGCGATGCGCTCACGCTGCACGACTTCCAGAAGGTCTTTCCGCTGGTCGCGGTCATTCCGCTGCTGGCCGCGGCGGGCTTCCTTCGACTGACTGCGGAGGATGGCATGGCGGTCAGCGGCCACCGGCGCGGCCAACAACCGCCAGCAAGCGAATAGCGCCGTCATCCGGCGCCCTTGGGGGATGCGAAGCGGCCTCGCCGCCCTATGAATGGAGCCCTTGCTCGACGGACGGCGCTTGCGCGGTTCCATAGATCTGGTCGCCGGCCGCAGTCTGGACCATGCGGACGAGTTCGGCGGTGGATCGCACGCCCAGCTTCGCGACGGCGCGCGCGCGGTGCACCTTCACGGTCTTTTCGACGATGCCGAGCCGCCCGGCGATCTGCTTGTTCAGCAGGCCGGCGACCACGCCATCCAGCACCTGCCGCTCGCGCGCGGTCAGGCTCGACAGGCGCGTGCGCACGCCGCAGGTCCGGCTTGCAGCCGCGCGCTGCCGCGCATCGTCTTCCATGGCGGTTGTCACCGCCGCCAGCAGGATCTCGCTGTCGACCGGCGTGATCAGAAAATCGACCGCGCCGGACTTCATCGCCGACACGCTGGAAGGCACGTCGCCTCGCCCCGACAGGAAGACGATCGGCCGGCGATCGCCGCGCCGGGCGAGTTCCTTCTGCAGGTCCAGGCCGGTCATATCCGGCATCAGCAGGTCGAGAACCAGGCATCCCGGCACGCTGCAATCATGGCCGGCCAGAAAATCGCGCGCGGAACGGTAGGTTCGCGTGCACCATCCTTCGCTGCCCAGCAGGCGCGCCATCGCCTTCAGCACGCGCGGATCGTCATCCACCAGGAAGACCGTGCCTGTCAGCTTGTCCATGGCCCACTCCGTTCGACTGCCGGCTGGGAGAAACTGAACGTGGCGCCGTCTGCCGCGCGGAGCTGCGGCGCGGCGGCGAAGCCGCGTTGACCGGCGCCGAGCATGGCGAGGACCAGCACGGCCAAGACCGCACACAACCAAGCGGTACACTTCGTCATGCGCCCCACCCCCCAGGCAAGCACGCGCTCGACGCAAGATCAGCCGGACCAAGCCGGCGAGGATATGACGTCAGCGATCAAATCCTATGCTTCTATAGTCCCCTAGGATCGGCTTTTCCAGAGGGAGTCTGCAACCAGAACGATGAAAGTATTTTTGCAGGTCCGAGCAGGCGTGCGTTGGACCAAGGTCCATCTGTTGCTTCACGCGACGACACGGAAATATCACCCCATAGGGATCATCTCGGCGAAAAGTGCGCCTGTGGCTCTCGCGGCCACGGGGTGTGGATGTGCGACGGTCGAGAGCTGGCCCTTCGCTCGGTCGAGCCCGCGGAGCCAACATGAGCGCACGGCATCGTATTGCGGTTGTCGATGACGATCATTCCGTACGCAAGGCCTTGTGCCGGCTTCTCCGGTCGTTCGGCATCGAGGCCGAAGCCTACGAGTCAGGCAAGGAGTTTCTGGAAGCGCCGCGAAGCACATTGCCCGATTGCCTGATACTGGATCTTCGCATGCCGGACATGACCGGGCTCGAGCTGCAGCGGCGGCTGGCCGCCGCCGGGGTCCGGTTGCCGACCGTCGTCATCACGGGCCACGACGAGCCCGGCATGCAGGCGAAGTGCCTGGCGGCCGGCGCCGGCAGCTATTTGCGAAAGCCGCTCGACGAAAAGGCGCTGCTGCGGGCGATCGAAGATGCGATCGCGGCGATGGCGGCCGGCTGCCGAAAGCAGCCGTAAGCCCAAGGTCCAACTGTTGCGGGGCGGCCGGGCTTGATAGCGTCGATCCTTGCCGGGTGTCGGATGCTCATGACGCCGCTGCCCGGCAGCCCGGCGCGAGAAGCCAGGCGATGCCCCCGGCCGGGTGGCTCAAGCATTCTCCCCCATGCTACGCCACCCGGCTCGAATCCAGCCGCCATGTCCGAGCCTCTTTCCACCCCCGGATTCTGCGTTACAGTGTCGGTCGATCGCATGCGCGTGATCTGAACTTTCGGACGAGGCATGGCAGCGGGCAGCCGGATGCGCTCGCGGCCGGGATCGAAAGCAAGGGGGACGCCGATGCCGCCGCGGGCGCCAGCTTCCTGCGCGGACTGATCGCGGACGAGGCGGACAACACGGATGGCCTGCGCCAGGCGCTGGCGCGCTTGTCCGGCGCCTCCGCGCCGTTGCGCCGCGCCGATCAGCAGGAGTTGCAGGCGCGCCTGGCGTTGCGCCAGGACGATCTCGCCGGTGCGCGCGTGGCGGCAATGCAGGCAGCCGGAATCCGCCAGGAGGCCTTCGACTATCGCGGCATGGCGCGCGCATTGGCGGTGGCGGCGCTGGTCGCAGAGCGCGCCGGCGATGGCGAGGCGGCAGCCGATCTCTATCTGCGTGCCGGGCGCAGCGCCGCGGCGCAATCCGATGCCGACACGGCACGGCCATGGCTGAAGCGGGTGCTCGCCCTCACAAAGGATCCGGATACCGAGGCGGCAGCCAAGGCGGCGCTCGGGCAGCCGGACTAGGCGAACCCTACTTCTTCACCACCGCCCAGCTTCCATCAAGGTCGAACTGCTGGATCGCCGCTCCCTCGAGCTCGGTGTCGTCGCCGAGGTTTGCCTCATAGACCTTGCCCGACTGGTTCGCGATGAAGGTCATCACGCCCGTCACGCCGTATTCCGAGGGCGTCGCGATCATGCCGAACCCTGCGATCATGTTGCCGTTGATGACATAGTCATAGCGGCCGCCGGGAGCCTGCTCGCCCTGCCGGCTCAGGATCCGGAAGTGGTACCCGCGCAGCGGATCGCCGGTATTCTCCGGCAGGTAGCCACCCTGTGCGACGACGAACCGCTGCAACGGGCTGACCGCCTCGTTGGAACCCTCCGGCACTTCCCAATAAAGGCCGTCCTTCTTGCCTTCGGTGCTGACCAGCTTCTGCGCATACTCCAGGACGTCATCGTCGTCGTGGTCCGCCGTGGCATATTCGCGCTGGGCGTCCACATAGGCCCGGACTGCCGCGATCGCCGCGAGCTCGTTGGCTCCGATGCGGCGCGCCAGCAGCTCATAGAGCCCGGCCTCGGTGTCGAAATGCCAGCCGGTGTCGTCATGAACGACGGGGAAGGGCACCGGCCACTGCTGCTTTCCGATCAGGATGGTGCGGGTCTCGGCGTCCACGTCCTGCAGGGTCATCGCTTCCTTGGCGGCCGCCAGCGCAATCTTCCGGTTCTCACGCTCCGCAGCCTCGTCGTCCGTGAACAGGGCGTCATTGTGCTCGTCGCCGAGCAGGTCGGTGAATGCCTCGCGCGTGCCGGCCGACAGGGCGTCAACCATGCCTTGCGCGGCGGCTTCGGGCGTCGTGAAGACCTTGGGCGGCTTGGCATCGGCCGCCATCGGGATCGCCGTCATCAGCAAGGCAAGACCAATGGTGCGCATCTCGATCGTCATGGTCGTGGACTCCTCGACGTGGTCACCGCCATCCGGGCCCGACAGGTCAACGCCGCTTTGGCCGTGCCTGCGCGCCGGAGGACATGCTTCGCGAACCGCGGTTGCTTTGTGCCTTTACCTGGCGCTGCGGGGCCATCTGGCCGAAGGCGCCGCCGCTCCCTTGCTTCTGCCGCAGCTGCTTCTGCTGCGTGGCTTTGCTCCGCGGCTGCTGCATCTGGCGATTGAACTGGGGTTTCTGCTGCTTCTGCAGCGCCGGCTTGTTGATGTTCGCCTTCGGGTTCTTCGTTCCCTTGAGGCTGTTCTGGCCGCGCACGGCATCCTTTTGGGCGATCTTGCCAGACTGCACCTTTGCGGCGGGTTTGGGATTGCCAAGCGACTTGGATATGTTGGCGGAAGTCGGCCTGGTGGCTGGCTTGCGTGCGGCCGTCGACTTCTGCCGCGCTTTCTGGGAGTTCCATTTCATCTTGCCGTCGCTGCCGGCCTTGGTGCGATCGCCGTTGAAGCGATCCTGGATCTTGGTCTTGTCGATATTGACATTGCCGCTGCCGATGTTGACGTCCCCGCGGTCGATGTTGATGTCGTTGTTGATATCGCCACCGTCGCAACAATCGATGTCGATATCGTCGTCGTCCCAGTCAAAGGCGTAGGCGAAGGTGGCGCCGACAATGGCGCCGGCAAAGAAGGTCGCCCCGGGCGCATAGTAGGCGGGGTAAGGATCGGAATAGACCGGTGGCGGATAGCTCACGTAGTTGTTGGTCACCACGGTCTGCGGATCATAGGTGGGGACATAGACCACGTCGGGCTGTGTCGACTGGATGGTGATGTTGTCGTTGTCATTCACCACCACCTGCTGGTCGTTGGATTTCAGGTAGCCGGCGTTGTTGGCGTCGGCGCGTGCGGCCTGGATGGCATTCAGCACATCCTCCTGCTGATCCATGACCGCGTTGCCGAGTTGCTCGGTCCAATCGAGATCGTCGTTCAGCTGCTTGATCACCTGCGGATAGTTCAGCAGCGCGATGATCGCGGGGTCCCAGTTGGGATCCGGCTGCTGGCTGGGATCGGCCTTTTGCTTCTCCAGGAATCGCGCGGCCTGGACAACCTGAAGCGGGTTCGTGCTCGCGGGGAGCACGATGGCGAGCAGCTCATCGGGATAGAGCGCGACCGGCGCGACCAGCGCGCGCAGATCGTCGGCCGAGAGGGCGGGGACGGCCGCCTGCGTCTCGCTTTCATCACCGGGCGCGGCCGTGGCTGCATCGCCCTGCACATCGGCGAACTGGGCGCGCGACACTGGCACCATCGGCCCCGCGAAGCACAAGGCGACAAACAGCAAGGTGGACGCGAGCCGTACCAGTCTCTCAGTCACGGTTGCCCCCGGGGACGCATTTTGCTGCGTCCATGCGAACAGAGCACGCGGTCGTTCGGCGGATTGTAGTGGAGCGGAAGAAGCCTCACCTATTGGACGTTGGGGCAATACGGGCGGCCCACCGATGCCCGTTGGACCATGGTCCAATTGCCATCGCCTTCAGGTCGTCCTACGAAGCCAGTAACGCGCGGAGCGTTGGCGCGAGGTATCGCGCTGAGCATTCATCTGAATGCAAATGATTGCTGCGCGGCTGGGGTGGCGATGAAAAATGACTCTGGCGGATCGTCAATGATCTCGCGCCGTCGCGCGCTGCAGCTTGCCAGCGGTCTCGCCGCGCTTGTTGCTGCGCGGCCGGCGCTGGCGACCAGCGACTTCGTCCAGTCGGCCACGGTCAAGATCGAGCAGGTGCAGATCGCCTTCATCGGCAGCGGCAATCTGGGCGGCGGAACGCTGTTCTACGGCGGCAAGCAATACCCGTTCACGGTCGGCGGGCTCGGTGTCGGTGGCTTCGGTGTCTCTCGCATGACGGCGACCGGCATCGTCTACAATCTGCGCAATCTCAACGATTTTCCGGGTGGTTACGTTCAGGGCCGTTACGGAATGGCGATCGGGGATCTGAGCGCCGGCGAGCTGTTCCTGAGCAACACCAAGGGCGTCGCGTTGCGGCTGAAGGCGGAGCGCAGCGGCCTCGCGCTCTCGCTCGGCGGCGATGCCGTCTACATCGGATTCGACTGATACTGTGCAGGAGGGGCACGTGAGAGACCTCAAGCTGGTCGCGCTGCTGGTGGCATGGCTCTGCGGCATCACGTTCGCGGGCGCGGCGCGTGCCGAGGACGAGCAATCCATCAAGGCCTTCGCCGCATGGCAGGGACGCGGGCAGATGTTCGAGACCGGGCCCGACCGGGTCACCTTCGTCGGCTCGTTCACCGGAATGATCTTCGTCGAGACGGACAAGGGTCCGCTCGATGCCGGCTTCATGGTTTGTCCCGCCATCCTCGACGTGAACGTCAAGGACGGCAAGCAGGAAGGCAAGGGGCGCTGCACGATCTCCGCCAAGGACGGATCGCGCGCCTATGCCGAGATGTCGTGCAAAGGCGTCCACATGGTGGGATGCGATGGCCAGTTCACCTTCACCGGCGGCACCGACCGCTTCGAGGGGCTGACCGGCGGAGGTCCCATCACGATCCGCAGCGGACTGCAGGATGCCGCGCTCGGCCCGGGGAACACCGTACAGGAATCGGCGGGCGGCATCATCATCTGGCCGAAGCTCACCTACAAGCTGGCCAAGACGACGGCGCAATGACATGGCCACGATGAGGCGAGGCATGGCATTGCGGGGCGGCGTGGCGGTGCTGATCGCGGCATTGCTGGCCGAAGCGCCCGCAAGCCCGGGATTGGCGCAAGCGCCGATCGTCTATCCGAGCGCCGGCCAGACGCTGGATCAGCAGTCTGCCGACGAGGCCGCCTGCCGGAGCTGGGCGCAGCAGCAATCGGGCATGTATCCGAACCAGGCGCCGCCGGGCTACTACGGCAACGCCAATACCGGCGCGCCGGTCCTGGGCGGCGCAGCGCGCGGCGCCGCGGTCGGCGCCGTCGGCGGCGCGATCGGCGGCGATGCCGGCAAGGGCGCCGCCATCGGCGCCGGCGTGGGGGCGACGGTCGGCCTCATGCGCCGCAACCAGCAGCGGCGCCAGCAGGCCGCTGCCAACGAGCAGGCGGCGGCCCAATACCAGGCGGACATGAACCAGTACAACCAGGCTTTTGCTGCCTGCATGCAGGGGCGCGGCTACAGCGTGCGATGAGCGCGATTCATCCCATTCATCGGGACAGCGGACATTCCAGTTGCCGAGTGGCGGGGTGCAACGCACCCGGCAGCCGCGCTCAGCTTGCGACGCGCAGGCACTGGATTTCGTACGTTCCGCCGCGGTTCTCCACGCCATGCGTGTCGTGGCCAAAGCCGGGGAACAGCCGGTCGATCGCCTCCAGCGATTTCAGGTAGCCGAGGATCGGGCCATCGGCCGGACCCATTGCCTCGCCCGGCATGAGCAGGGGAATGCCGGGCGGATAGGGCACGATGCCGGTGGCGACGCTGCGGCCGGCGGCCTGTTCCAGAGCCAAGGTTTCGACCTCGCCCTTCACCAGCGTTTCGTACGCCTGGACTGGACTCAGGGTGGCCTTCGGCAAGAGCGAAAACGCCTTCGCTAGATATTCCGTCGTCCTCAGCTTCCGCATGGCCTCGAACAGCCGGGTCGCAAGATCTTTGAGCCCAAGGCCGGCGTAGGCGTCGCCGTGGTCCGCCATCAGCTTGGGCAGGACGCGCTCCAGCGGCCTGTTGGCGTCATAGTCGGTCTTGAAGTCGAGGAGGGCGTTCACCAGCGTGCCCCACTTGCCCTTGGTGATGCCGAGGGAGAACAGGAACAGGATGGTGAAGTCGGTGGTCTTCTCGACCTGAATGCCCTGCTGGTCCAGATACTTGGTAAGCAGCGCCGCCGGAATTCCGGTCTTCGCGAGCTTGCCGCTTGCTTCGACGCCCGGCGTCACCACCGACACCTTGATCGGGTCCAGCATGCAGTAGTCGTCCTCCAGCCCCGCAAAGCCATGCCAGTCCTGGTCGGGGTGCAGTATCCAGGCGCCGGGGTCGGTGACCAGCTGCTGTTCGGACGCCAGGTGGAACGGCACTGCCTTGCCTCCCTTCTCCTCCTTGACGGCGGCGGGTTGCCAGGCATCGAAGAACCATTCGTTCCGGGCCGCGAAGTCGGCATTGAGGCGCGACAGCATCTGGCGGAAGGCGACGGCCTCGCGGATCGAATCGGTGGTCAGCGCTATGCCCGACGGCCCATCCATCATCGCCGCGCTGACGTCGTTGGAGGCGATGATCGCGTATTGCGGCGAGGTCGAAGCATGCATCATGAACGCCTCGTTGAAGCGCTCGTGCGGGATCGGCCGCCGGCCGTCGCGCACATGGATGTAGGAGGCCTGCGACAG
>DASSBF010000017.1:0-10530 GCA_035699005.1 Dongiaceae bacterium | reverse complement strand
GTCCAGGCGCGCGCTTCCTTCGGGCCGACGGTGAAGAAGGTGATGAGGTCGAGCAGCACATAGCCGGCGCGGATCACGCGCGCGAGGCCGGTCTCATGCAGCCCGAGCGCGGAGAGGAACTCGGTCTTCTCCGCTTCGTCGGCCAGCTGAGCGACTTCCGCTTCGATGGCGGCGGAGATCACCACCGAGACCGCGCCCTCCGCTTTGGCGCGCGCTTCGACCTTCTTGGAATAGGCGTTGCCGGTGGCCGCCGCGCTTTCATCGACATTGCAGACATAGAGCACGGGCTTGCCGGTCAGCAGCTGCAACTGCTTGAATTGCGGCCTCTGCTCGGCCGACAGCGAGGCGATGACGGTGCGCGCCGGCTTGCCCGCGCGCAGCGCCTTCAACGCCGGCTCCATCACGTCGATCTGGGCCTTCAATTCCTTGTCGCCACCCTTGGCGCGCTTGACCGCCGCGTCATAGCGCTTCTCGAGACTTTCCATGTCGGACAGCATCAATTCGGTCTCGACCGTCTCGGCATCGCGGATCGGGTCTACCGAATTCTCGACATGCGTCACCTCGCCGTCGAAGCAGCGCAGCACCTGCACGACGGCATCGACCTCGCGAATGTTGCCAAGGAACTGGTTGCCGAGGCCTTCGCCCTTGCTGGCGCCGCGCACCAGCCCGGCGATGTCGACGAACTCGAGCTGGGTCGGGATGATCTTGGCCGATTTGCCGAGGACGGCGAGCTTGTCGAGGCGCGGATCCGGCACCGCCACGCGCCCGACGTTCGGCTCGATGGTGCAGAACGGATAGTTCGCCGCCTGCGCCGCCGCGGTCGAGGTCAGCGCGTTGAACAGCGTGGACTTGCCGACGTTCGGCAGGCCGACAATGCCGCAATTGAAACCCATGGACCAAAGATCCTTCACTCAATTCCCCTCCCCCAACATGGGGGAGGGTAGGAAAGGGGAAGCCGCGCCTCGATGCGAGACAACCTTCGCTCGCTTCCCCCACCTCAATCCTCCCCGTGCCGGGGGAGGAGGCGTTCGTCAATCCTCCGACGCTTTGTCCACTCGCGGCGGCTTCGGCGGCGGCGGGTTCAGGGCCAGGGCCGCCTTGGTCATGAAGTGCTCGTGCCCCCGCTCGAACAGCAGCGGGAAGTTGTCCGCGATCGCGCCCACGATCTTCTCGACCTCCGGCTTCTCCTCGGCGTCGAAGTCGTGCAGCACATAGTGCTTCACCAGCTCCTTCATGCCGGGATGGCCGACCCCGATGCGCACGCGCCAGAAGTCGGGGCCGACATGGGCGTCGATTGAGCGGATGCCGTTGTGCCCGGCCGCGCCGCCGCCCTTCTTCACCCGCACCTTGCCGAACTCAAGGTCGATCTCGTCGTACAGGACGACGAGGTCGTCGAGCTCGAGCTTGTAGAACTGCATCGCCGCCTGCACCGCGCGGCCGCTGTCGTTCATGTAGGTCATGGGCCAGAGGACCAGCGCCTTGTCGCCCGCCAGCGCGCCTTCGGCCGCCAGGCCGTGGAACTTCTCGCGCGCCGGGGAAAAGCCATGGCGGCGAGCGATCGCGCCCGCCGCCATGAAGCCGACATTGTGGCGATGTCCTGAGTGCTGAGCGCCCGGATTGCCCAGGCCAACGATCAGACGCATCGCCAGCTCCCAACTGGTGGAGCGAGTTACTTCTTCGCCGGACCCTTTGCCGGAGCCGCCGCAGCCGCCTTGCCAGCTGCCGGAGCCGCAGCGCCAGCGGCCGGAGCCGCAGCACCCGCCGCAGGAGCGGCGCCCGGAGCGGCCGGAGCGCCCGCCGCCGGAGCAGCGGCAGCGACCGGAGCCGCCGCAGCCGCTGCCGCGGCCTGCGCGGCCGCTTCCAGCTCGGCCTTGAGGCCGGACGGAGCGCCGATGCTGACGACGGTGAAGTTCGCCTCGCGGCTGGTTGGCGTCGCGCCCTTCGGCAGCTCGACGCTGCTGATGTGCACGCTGCCGCCGATGTCCAGTCCGGTGATGTCGACCACGACCTGCTGCGGGATGTTGTCCGGATCGCACAGGAACTCGATCTCGTGGCGCACCAGGTTGAGCACGCCGCCGCGCTTGATGCCCGGCGAGGCCGCTTCGTTCCTCACGACCACCGGCACGTGCACATGAATCTTGGAATCCTTGTTCACGCGCTGGAAGTCGGCATGCAGGACCTTGTCGTAGACCGGATCGAAATGCACGTCGCGCGGCAGCACGCGATGCTTGCTGCCGCCGAGCTCGACGTCGAGCAGGGTCGCAAAGAACGCCTTCTTGTGCACCAGCCGGTCAAGCTCCTTCGGATCGAGCGAGATCAGGGTCGGTTCCTTCTTGTCGCCATAGATCACGGCGGGGACGCGGCCAGTACGACGAGTCGCACGAGCAGCCCCCTTACCAGCGCGGTCGCGAGACTCCGCGCGAATTGATTCAACTGCGGGCATGATGTTCTCCTTTCATCCTGCAGCATCTCCGCCGGCGGACCATCCGCTGACGGAACCGGTCGGCCTCCAGGGGTGCCGAACGGATTTGAACCGGATGGAGCGACCACCCGGCCAACGGGTCTTCAGTCGAACAGACTGGAGACCGAACGCTCTTCGCTGACCCGGGCCATCGCCTCGGCCAGCAGGGGCGCGATCGAAAGCTGGCGCACCGTCTGCGACACCCGCACCGCTTCGGTGCCTTGGATCGAATCGGTGATCACCAGGGATTCCATGGGCGAAGCCGAAACGCGCGCCACGGCACCGCCCGACAGCACGCCGTGAGTCACGTAGGCGCTGACCGAGGAAGCGCCGGCTTCCTTGAGCGCGACTGCGGCGTTGCACAGGGTGCCCGCGCTGTCCACGATGTCGTCCACCAGGATGCAGCGCATACCGTTGACTTCGCCGATGATGTTCATGACCTCGCTGACGCCGGCGCGCTCGCGCCTTTTGTCGATGATGGCAAGGTCGGCATCCAGGCGCTTGGCGATGGCGCGGGCGCGCAGCACGCCCCCGACGTCTGGCGAGATGATGCAGAGGTTGTTCTCGCCGTGGAAGCGATCCTTGATGTCCTTGGTGAGGACGGGCGCGGCGAACAGGTTGTCGGTCGGGATGTCGAAGAAGCCCTGGATCTGCCCGGCATGCAGGTCGACCGTCAGCACGCGGTTGGCGCCGGCGACGGTGATGAGGTTGGCGACCAGCTTGGCGGAGATCGGCGTGCGCGGTCCTGATTTGCGGTCCTGGCGGGCATATCCGTAATAGGGGAGGACCGCCGTGACGCGGCGCGCGGACCCGCGCTTCAACGCATCCAGGATGACCAGCAGCTCCATCAGGTTGTCGTTGGCGGGAAAGGAGGTCGATTGCACGACGAACACATCCTCGCCGCGCACGTTCTCCTGAATCTCGACGAACACCTCCATGTCGGAGAAGCGCCGGATGCTGGCTTTGACCAGCGGCAGGTTGAGATAGGCCGAAATGGCCTCGGCCAGCGGCCGGTTGCTGTTGCCCGTCAGGATCTTCATGGTACGCCCGCGCCGCCTTGGTCGCCCGCTTGTTGCCCCGCCGCCATCGGAAGACAAAAAAACCGCCACCCGGATGTGGCTCAGGGGGCGAAAAGCGCGCGGAATGTAACAGCGGCATGACAGGCTGGCAATGGCCTTGCCAGGATCGGCAAACCAAGCCTAAGACATTGATCTAGAATGCTGTTTTAGCCGATCATCCGCTAGCGGACGACCAGCTCCGTCGGCCGCTTCGACAGCGTCTCGCAGCCCCGCTCATCGACCAGCACCGTCTGCCCGCTGGTCATGGCGAGGCCGGCGTCGCTGTCGAAGATGATGAGGTGGATGAAGAACACCTGGCCCGGCGCCGCCGGCTCGCTGTTGCCGTGATAGAACATCGGCCAGTCCATCCAGTTCGGCGCGAAGGTGGCGCCGAGGCTGTAGCCGGTGGCGTTCATGCGGTGCTGGCGATAGCCGGCGGCGTCCAGCACCTTGGCATGGGCGTCGAACACCTCGCCGATCGGCCGGCCGGGCTTCAGCGCCGCCTTGCAGGCTTCCAGCGCATCCACCGCAACCTTATGCATCTCGACCTGCCGCGCCGGCGGCTTGCCTACCGGGATGGTGCGCATCAGGGCCGAATGGTAGTGGCGATAGACGCCGGCAAATTCGAGGGTCAGCTGGTCCTGCGCGTCGAGCTTGCGCCGCCCGGTCTTGTAGCGGCAGAGCAGCGCGTCCGGTCCCGACCCGATGATGAACTCGTTGGCCGGATCGTCGCCGCCGTTGCGGATGATGACCGACTGCATGGCGGCCAGGATCTCGCTCTCGTCGGCGCCCGGCCGGGTCAGCCGATGCGCCTCGTCGAGCGCCAGGTCGGCGAGGCGCGCGGCCTCCCGCACATAGGCGATCTCCTGCGGGCTCTTCACCAGACGCAGGCGCGAGACCAGGTCGGAGGCGTCCTGCAGGTCCGCGAAGCCGTCGAGCGCCGCCTGCAGCCGCATGCCGTTGCGCGCGGTCAGGCCATAGGCTTCCCATTCGACGCCGAGCGTCTTGCCGGCGAGGCCGAAGTTGCCGAGATAGGTGCACAGCTCGTCCGCCGGATTGGCGTGCGGGGCGTCGATCCAGACCCGGATGTCCTTGATGTCCGAGGTGTTCTGGGCCTGCCTCAGATCGGGCGCACGCGTCAGCAGCATCAGCCGCCCGTCGGCGCCGAGATAGAGGCACTGGAAGAAGACGTAGCCGAAGGTGTCGTAGCCGGTCAGGTAGTACATGCTTTCCTGCCGGAACATCAGCATCCCATCCAGCCCGCGCTTCTGCATCAGGGCGATCGCCCGCGCGCGCCGGCCGGCCAGTTCGGATTCGGGAAAATGCAAAGCCATCGTCACTCCACCTTCAATAGAGCCGCCCGCCGTTCGGCACGCCGAGATCGGGCCGGATCATCACGACCTCGCCCGCATTGTCGGGAAAGCCGAGCACCAGCACCTCGGACATGAACTTGCCGATCTGCTTTTTCGGGAAATTGACCACCGCCGCGACCTGCCGGCCGACCAGTTCGTCCAGCGTATAGTGCCGGGTGATCTGCGCCGAGGTGCGGCGCGTGCCGATCGCCGGCCCGAAATCCACCGTCAGCTTGTAGGCCGGCTTGCGCGCCTCCGGATACGGCTCCGCCGCCACGATGGTCCCGACGCGGATGTCGACCTTGCGGAAGTCGTCATAGGCGATGTCCGCGGAAAGCGCTTCTGCTGTGTGCCCTTCAGCCATTCCCCGGCTCATGGTCAATCCTGGAAGACGGGAGACTACAGGAAACAGAAGCACGCTTGCAAAGCGAGCGGATCAAAACAAAACCGCCCGCTATGGGGGACAGCGGGCGGTCAGTTTGAAGAAGGTCGGCCGACTTGGGGGAAAGGGCGACCTTCTCAGGGCCTGCTCAAGATCAGGCCTTGCTTACTTCTTCGAAGTCTTGGCGACGGCCGCCTTGACCTCTTCGAAGTTCGCGACCGCGCGCTTGCTCAGCACGTCGACAGCGTTGCTCTGCGACTTCTGCAGGGTGTCGACCACCTCGCGCAGATTGGCGAGCGCGTCTTCGAACGCCGCCTTGGCGAGGTCGGCATGCTTGGCGAACTTGTCTTCCGGGGTGCCTGCAGCGGTCAGCTCCTTGGTGACCTTGCCGAACTCCTCGAACGCCTTGCGGGCGATCTCGGCCTGGCGCTGGGCAACCGCCTTGACGCCGTCGAAGGCGAGCTGGTTGGCGGCAGTGAATGCCTCGACGTTCTTGCGCTGGAGCGCGAACACGGCGTCGAGGTCAAAGCCGGGCGCCTTGCCGTTGACGAAATACTTGCCGAAGTCGCCGGCCCACTTGCTGAACTCGGCCTGGAACTGGTTGAAGTCGGGAACCTTCACGAAATCATTCTCGACGGTTTGTGCCTTCGCCATCTGTCTCATCTCCTCAGAGTGAATTGCCTGCGTGACCGACGGCTTTCTCGGGGGCCGCCGATGTGTTCTGAGAGGGAATATTGTGCAGTGCAACAGAAAGGTCAAGCCCTATTTTGTTGCAGTGCAAAAAATCTGTGATTAATCTATGTTAGTCACATAATTAGGCTGTCTTGCATTGCGTCACGTTCAGGCAGCGCTCGGCTTGGCCCAGCCGTTTGTCCAGCTCCGCCATGGTCTTGGAGAGATCGGCGGTGTCGTCCTTCAGGAAGACCCGCAGGGCGGCCGCGTAGATCGCGCCCAGCCCCTCGATCCGGAAGGCGCCGCGCAGGCCGGAAGCCGACAGGCCGGCGGCCTCCAGCATGTTGGCCAGCGACCGGCGGAGCTGGAACAGCAGGCAGCCTGCCTCGAGCGGCGTCCGGGGCAGTTCCCAGGCCAGCGCCGCATAGGCCTCGCGATGGTCGTTCAGGACATCGAACCGCCGCATCAGGAGGTCGAACAGCCGGTCCTTGGCCGAACCGTCGAGCGGATCCTCCTCCAAACTGGCGAACAGGCGGGCATCGGTGTCCCGCCCGATGCCGGTCAGGATCGCCCCCTTGGATGGATAGGCCTGGTAGGCGGCGGCCATGCCGAGGCCGGCGTCCTTGGCGATATCGGCATAGGAGAGGTCGCGCCATCCGCCCGCTGCGACCATGCGCAGCAGCGCCGCGCGCAGGGCCGCCTGGGGATCTCCGGCGGATGACCGCGCCCGGGGCCGCGGCCGAGGTGTCGATTTCGGCTTTGCCTTCGCCGTCTTGCGCGCGGATTTGGCCATGGCTTGCTCCATTCCTTGCGCTGTCCCGTGCCAGCCAATGTGGCAAGGGAAGGGGGCGAGAGCAAGACATTGAGGGGACAAGAAATTGGTGGGAGGAAGCCTATTTGACCGCGACCACCATGCCGCCGGTCACGCGCCGCAAGTCCGCCGGCGTCAGGCGGAAGACGGCGTTGGGCGCGCCGGCCGCCGCCCAGATCTCGGCATATTGGTCGAGGTCCGCGTCGATGAAAATGCGAACCGGGCCGGTATGCCCGACCGGCGCCACGCCGCCGATCGCAAAGCCTGTCGTGGCGCGCACGAAATCCGCGTCGGCTCGCCCGATCCCGTCGCCCAGGATTGCCTCGATCTTCTTCTCGTCCACCCGGTTGACGCCGCTCGCGACCACCAGCACCGGCTGGCCCGCGGCCTTGGCGCGGAAAATCACCGACTTGGCGATCTGCGCGACGGTGCAGCCGATGGCCGCCGCCGCGTCGGCGGATGTGCGGGTGGAGGCGTCGAACTCCCTGATCTCGGCCTCGAGGCCGAAGCGCGCCAGGGCTTCGCGCACGCGCGCGACGCTGCCCTTGGCCTCGTCGCCCGCCGCCATGGCGGTCAGCGCCCTTCCGCGATCTCCCGTCCGCGCTGGGTCGCGGCGGCGATCGCCTTGGTGATCAGCGGCTGCCAGCCGTCAGGCCCCATCAGCACGGCCAGCGCCTCGATGGTGGTTCCCTTGGGGCTCATCACCGCCTGTCGCAACCGGGTGGCGCTCTCGGTCGACCGGTGGGCCAGCTCGCCCGACCCGACCACGGTCTCGCGCGCCAGCTGCATCGCCAGCTCGTCGGGCAGGCCGGCGGCGCGCGCCGCTTCCGCGAGGCATTCGATCAGCAGGAACACATAGGCCGGTCCCCCGCCGGAAACGGCGGTGACGGCGTTGATCTGGTCCTCCTCGTCGATCCAGCCGACCTTTCCGACGGCCGACAGCAGCTGGCCGCAGAGGTCGAGCGTGGCGGCGGGGATTGCGGGATCCTTGAGGATGACGCTCATGCCCCGGCCGACCTCGGCCGGCGTGTTGGGCATGGAGCGGACGACCTGCGCATCCGCCCCAAGCTTGTCCTTCAGATAGGCCACGGTTTTTCCGGCGGCGATCGAAAGGAACACCGTGCCGGGCTTCGCGAACCGCCGATAGGCGGGCAGGGCCTCATCCATGAATTGCGGCTTGATGGCGAGCAGGACGATGCCGGGATGGAGCGCGGGCGGGAGCTGGCCGGCTGCGGTCGCGACGGTGACGCCGCGCGCCTGGACATCCTCCAGACCGCGCGGCGCCGGATCCACCACGAACACGTCCTTGCCGGGGATGCCGCACTTCAGCCAGCCGCGCAGCAACGCCCCGCCCATCTTGCCGCAGCCCACCAGCAGCAGCGGGCCGGGCAAGACGATCCTCTGATCGCTCATCGATGGTTGTCAGGCCTCTCCGACCGTCTCCAGCATGGCGGCTTCCATCGCCTCATGGGGCTTCTTACCGCCCCACAGCGCGAATTGGAAGGCAGGGTAGAAGCGCTCGCATTCGCCGATCGCGGTCTCGAGCAGGTCCTCGAGCTGCTCGGCGACGATCCCGCTGGTCCCCCGCAGCAGCACCGTGTGGCGGTACATCGGCGACATCTCCTCCGAAGAGAGGTCGAAATGGCCCAGCCACAGCCGCTCGTTGATCATCGCCAGCAATTCCGAAACCGGTGGGCGCTTGCCGGCCGGGATCTTCATGTCGAACAAGCACGAGAAATACAGGGCCCCCAAATCCTCCTGCCAGACAAAGAACATGCGGTACTCGCACCACTGACCCCGGAACTCGACCACCATCTCCTCGTCCGCCGAGCGCTCGTGCCGCCATTCGTTGACGGACACCAGCTCTTCCAGCATGTCGATGGGATTGCGGCGGGTTTGGGTCGACTCCACTCGGAGCAATGCCATTGCTAGCGCCCTCCATGCGTCGGCCCCTGGAGGCCCATGGTGGGGACAGGCCCCAGGACTAGATTATAGAAACGTGAATCCCCACAACAAATAGAGTCGCAAATTTGAGACTCCAGCGCAAGCGGGGAATTAAGGATTTTGCGGAGCCGGACCGGGAACGCGGTCTAAGGCTGTCGGGACTCGGGTTCTGGTGGCGACATGTCAGCCTGGTTCGCGGCCGCGACCGCGCCCTGCGCGGCAGAGCTCGCTTCCAGGGCGGCCACGCGTGCCTCCAGCTTGATCTGCGCCTCCCGCGCGGCCTGGGCGACCGCCTTCATGGCATCGAACTCCTCGCGCGGCACCAGGTTCATGCGCGCGAGCAGCTTTTCCATCTGCTGCTGGATGCGGACCTCGACCTCGTGCCGCACACCGCTGACGGAGCCGAGGGCGCTGCTCGCCACCTTGGCGAGATCGTCGAGGAATCGGTTGTCGGTCTGCATGGCCCAGGTCGCTTGCCGCTGTCGATGGCTCCACTTATAAACCGAACGAAGGTTGTTGGCATTCCCTTCGTTGGTTTCCGCACATGATGTTTCCAGATTTCGATCCGGTCGCACTGCAGATCGGGCCCGTCGCCATACGCTGGTACGCGCTGGCCTACATCGTCGGCATCCTGCTGGCCTGGCGCTGCTGCATCTGGCAGGCGCAGAAGCCGCCGCAGCGGGTTACCCGCAACCAGCTCGACGATCTGATGTTCTGGATCACCATCGGCATCATCGTCGGCGGCAGGCTGGGGCAGGTGCTGTTGTGGGAACCCGGATACTATTTTTCGCACCCGCTCGAAATCCTGAAGATCTGGCACGGCGGCATGGCCTTCCACGGCGGGCTCATCGGCGTGATCCTCGCGATCTGGCTCTATGCGCGCAGCCAGAAACTCAGCGTGTTCGCGTTCTCCGACGTGGTTGCCGTCTCGACACCGATCGGCCTGTTCCTCGGCCGCATCGCGAACTTCATCAATGGCGAGCTGGTCGGGCGCCCGACCGACGTGCCCTGGGCGATCATCTTCCCGCAGGTGGACATGCAGCCGCGTCATCCCAGCCAGCTCTACCAGGCGGGGCTGGAGGGCATCGTGCTGTTCCTCTTCCTGTACTGGGCGGCCCGCCAGCAATGGATGCGCGAGCGGCTCGGCATGCTGACCGGCCTGTTCCTGATGGGCTATGCGGTTGCGCGCTCGATCGGCGAAATTTTCCGCGAGCCCGAAGTCAACCTCGGCGCCTGGAGCTTCGTCACCTGGGGACAGATCCTGAGCGTGCCGATGTTCCTGCTCGGCCTGTACCTGGTGCTGCGCAAGCCGCGCAACGCGCCGGCAGACAAGAGGGCACGATGAGCGGTTCACACCCCTTTCGTCATGGTCGTGCTTGGCACGACCATCCACGAGTCTCGTCCAGCGACCTCGGTCCGGTCCGCGCAAACTCGTGGATGGTCGGACCAAGTCCGACCATGACGGAGTAGTAGAGGCGTCGCGGTGTGACGGTCCTCGACCTCCTCAAGCGCCGGATCGCCGCGGGCGGGCCTATCACGGTCGCGGAGTTCATGCGCATCGCGCTGGCGGGCGAAGGCGCCGGCTACTACGCGACGCGCGATCCCATCGGCAGCGCGGGCGATTTCATCACGGCGCCGGAGATCAGCCAGATGTTCGGCGAGCTGGTCGGCCTGTGGTGCGTCGACGCATGGGAGAAGGCGGGTGCGCCCGATCCGTTCCTGTTGGTGGAGCTGGGGCCGGGGCGCGGGACGCTGATGGCGGACGCGCTGCGCGCCGCCAAGGTGCGGCCGCAGTTCCTCTCCGGCATGCGGCTGCACCTGGTGGAGATCAGCCGGCCCTTGCGCGCGGT
>DASSBF010000016.1:0-48158 GCA_035699005.1 Dongiaceae bacterium | reverse complement strand
GCGCGACCGGGAAGTCGAACCGTCGCATCAGGTAGCCGACCGCGCCGACGATGAACAGCAGGACGAGGTCGAACACCGACTGGTTCAGCGAATAGACGCCAAGCGTCGCGAACACCAGGATGCCGGCATAGAGCAGCGGGGCCGGGATCGCGAGCAGCCGCACCCACACGCCGACCAGCGGCAGATTCAAAAGTAGCAGCACGAAGTTGCCAAGATAGAGGCTGGCGATCAGGCCCCAGACCAGGCTGCTGTTGCTGGTGAAGAGCAGCGGGCCTGGTTGCAGACCGTATTGCTGGAACGCGGCCAGCAGGATCGCCGCGGTGGCGGAGGTCGGCAGGCCGAGGGTCAGCAGCGGCACCAGCACGCCGGCGACGGCGGCATTGTTGGCGGCTTCCGGCCCCGCAACGCCTTCGATGGCGCCGTGGCTGAATTCCTCGGGCTTCCTGGCGAGCTTCTTCTCGAGGAAATAGGAGAGGAAGGTCGGGATCTCGGTGCCGCCCGCCGGCAGCGCGCCGAACGGGAAGCCGAGCGCCGCGCCGCGCAGCCAGGGCTTCCACGAGCGCGCCCATTCCTCGCGCGTCATCCAGAGCGAGCCCTTGATCGGCACGATCTCGGCGGTCCGCAGATCCGGGCGCGACGCCACATAGAACGCCTCGCCGACCGCGAACAGGCCGACCGCGACCAGGGTGATGTCGATCCCGTCCAGCAGGTTCGGGATGCCGAGGGTGAAGCGCGCCTGCCCGGTCAAGGTGTCGGTGCCGACCAGGCCGACCGCCACGCCCAGCATCAGGGCGATGAGGCCGCGCAGGCGCGAGGAGCCGAGGAGGCCGGACACGGTCGTGAATGCCACCACCATGAGCGAGAAGTAGTCCGCCGGCCCGAACTTCAGCGCCAGCTTCACCACCACCGGCGCCAGGATGGTGAGCAATGCGGTGCCGATGGTGCCGGCGACGAACGAGCCGATGGCGGAGGTCGCGAGCGCGGCCGCGCCGCGGCCCTGGCGCGCCATCAGGTTGCCTTCGACCGCGGTGATGATGGAGCCGGTCTCGCCGGGGGTGTTGAGCAGGATCGAGGTGGTGGAGCTGCCGTACATCGCCCCGTAGTACAGCCCGGCGAACATGATGAAGGCCCCGGTCGGGTCGAGATGCGCGGTCAGCGGCAGCAGCAGCGCGATGGTCAGGGCCGGCCCGATGCCGGGCAGGATGCCGATCGCGGTGCCGAGCGTGACCCCTATCAGGCACCAGCCGAGATTGATCCAGGTGAAGGCGGTGGCGAAGCCGTCCAGCAGCGCGCCGAACGTGCCCATCAGAGCAATCCTCCGACGGCGCCGGCCGGCAGCGGCAGCCCGAGGCCGTGCACGAACCCGACATAGGCGGCCGTCGCGAGCAGGATGCCGATGATGAGATCGCGCAGATAGCGGCGGCTGCCGAAACCGATCGCGACACACAGGAACAGGAACGCAGCGGTCGGAATGAAGCCTGAGATGGCCGATACGATCGCGGTCAGGGGGGCGCCAAGCGAAGCAAACACCTGGTCCAGGCCGAGCGGCGCATCCCTCGGATCGAGCAGGACGATCTGCACGACCAGCCCGAGGGCGATCATGGCAAGCGCCCTCCAGTCGGCAGCGGCGCCGCCCGTTCCCGGCGTATCCAGCAGGCTGCCCGGCGCATCCAGGCCCTCCGCGGCGGCCGGCTTGCCGCGCCAGCTCTGCCACACGAAGATGAGTCCGAGGCCGAGCAGGATGATCCCGACGATGGTGGGGATCACGCCCGGCCCGACCTTGGAGTAGATCGGCGAGACGCGGATGAGCGTCGTCTCGTAGAGGATGAAGGCGCCGAGGGCGGCGACGCCGGCGCCGAGCGCGATCTCCGCCGCCGCCCCCCGCTTCACATCCATGGCCTCAGGTGACCAGGCCCAGTTTCTTCAGGATGTCGGTCACGCGCGCATTCTCGCTATCCAGGTACTTGCTGAATTCGTCGCCCGGCATGTAGAGGTCCATCCAGTCCTTGTCGGCGAGCACCTTTTTCCAGCCGTCGCTCTTGACCATCTTGTCGACCGCGTCGAGCAGCGCCGCTTTTTCCGCATCATCGATGCCGGGAGGCGCCACCACGGCCCGCCAGTTGGCGAGGTCCACGTCGACGCCCTGCTCCTTGAGGGTCGGGATATCGACCCCTTCGAGCCGCTCGGGCGAGGAAATGGCAAGCGCGCGCAGGTCGCCGGACTGGATCTGGCCGACCCATTCGCCGAGCCCGCTGATGCCCGCGGTCACGTGGCCGCCGAGGATCGCCGCGAGCGCCTCGCCGCCGCCGGAGAACGGGACATAATTGATCTTGGTGGGATCAGCGCCGACCGCCTGGGCGATCAGGCCGGCCAGGATGTGATCGGTGCCGCCGGCGGAGCCGCCGCCCCAGGCGACGGAGCCCGGATCGGCCTTCAGCTTCTCGACCAGTTGGCCGAGAGTCTGGATATCGGAGGATTTCGGGACGACGACCACCTCGTATTCGCCGGTCAGCCGCGCGATCGGCGTGGTCTGCTCCAGCGTGACGGTCGACTGGTTGGTGAGGATCGCGCCGACCATCACCAGGCCGTTCACCATCAGCGTGTTGCCGTCGCCCTTGTCCTTGTCGGCAAGCTGCGCGAGGCCGACCATCCCGCCGGCGCCGGCTACATTCTCGACCGTGACGGATTTGGCGATGCCGGCGCTCTGCATCACCTCCTGCATGGAGCGGGCCGTCTGATCCCAGCCGCCGCCCGGCTTGGCCGGGGCGATGATCTTGAGATCGTCGAGCGCAAAGGCGCCGGATGACGCCGTCAATCCGGCCGACAGGGCGACAGCCGTCGCCAGCCTGCGAAATGTGGTCGCGTTCATTCATTCCTCCCTTTGGTGACCTGAATGGGTTCTGTGCTGTTTCTGAGCGAACCTTGCCGACCCGCCGACAGGTGCAACCCCGGCCGCGGCTCGGAGTTGCGGGGCGGCAATCCAATGGTTGCCGCCTCCTCGAAGGCTAGGACCGGCCTGCCGACGGTGCAATCGGCAAATCCCGCGACCGCAAGGCCGCGCAACCTCAGGACGAAGGCGCTCAGCGGATATCCTCCCAATGGTGCTTCTTGCAGCGGATGGCGCAGGGCGCTTCCGCCATTTTGCGGGGACTCTATCGCGCGAAGTTGTCACCAGGCTGTCGCCCAATGCCCGGCGGGCTCGCAGCGCGTGGTTGGGCCTGATGCCGCGATGTGATAGCTGGTCTTCAGGATCTGGCTTGTGGCGGGGAGGGGCGGGCGTGCGGGTTCTCCTGGTCGAGGACACGGAAGACGTCGCGGAGGCCATCGTCGCGAACTTCGCGCGCAACGGCCACGCGATCGATCGCGTGACGGGATGCGGCGCCGCCCGGGATGCGGTGGCGGTCCAGGAGTACGACCTCGTGATCCTGGACATCAACCTGCCCGACGGCTCCGGCTTCGATTTCCTGCGCGCGCTGCGCGGCGCGAAGGACGCAACGCCAATCCTGGTGGTCACGGCCCGGCGCGAGGTCGAGGACCGCATCGGCGCGCTCGACATCGGCGCCGACGATTATCTGATGAAGCCCTTCGACCTGCGGGAGCTCGAAGCGCGCGCGCGGGCGTTGCTGCGCCGCAGCAGCGGGGAACGGAGCGGCACCATCGAATACGGCAGATTGTCGATCGATCCCGCCGGCCGGGCCGCGAGCATCGCGGGCGCGCCGCTGCAGCTCACGCGCCGGGAATTCAGCGTGCTGGAGATCCTGATGCTGAATCGCGGGCGGGTGATGGCGAAGGAGCGCATTTTCGAAAAGCTGTTCGCGTTCGACCGCGAGGACGTCGGCCTGAACGCGGTCGAGCTCTATGTCGCGCGGCTACGGCGCAAACTGGCCGGCTCCGGCCTGACGATCCGGAACCTGCGCGGCCTCGGCTACCAGATCGCCCTGGACGATTGAGTTGGCAATGGCCGACCGGACACGTTCGATCACGGTCCGCCTGGCGGCGACGATCGCGCTGATCCTGGCGGCCGGCGGCGTCGCCATCAGCATCGCCGCCTACGCCTATGGCCGGCAGGCGGCACAAGCGGCCTATGACCGCCTGCTGGCCGGCGCCGCCTTCCAGATCGTGCAATCCATCGCCATCGCCGACGGCCGCGTCGTCGTGAACCTGCCGGTGTCGGCATTCGAGCTGCTGGCGCTGGCACCGGATGACCGCGTGTTCTATCGCGTCATCGGTCCGGACGGCGGCACCATCACGGGATACGCGGATCTGCCGCCGCCCGCCGGCGCCACGGAGGATCTCGAATTCTATTCCGTAGACTATAGCGGCGAGCCGGTCCGCCTCGCCTCCGCGGTGCGCCGCTTTGCGGAGCGCGGCTTCGCCGGGCGGGTCCAGGTCGTGGTCGGGCACACGACGCGGGCGCGCGCGGCGCTCGCCAGGGACATCACGGCCAAGGCGCTGGTCCTGGTCGCCGCGGCAGGGCTCGCCCTCGTGGCGCTCGTCGCCTTCGCCGTGCGCACGTCGCTGGGACCGCTGGCGCGGATCGAGCAGGCCTTGCGATCGCGCGACCCCAAGGATCTGTCGCCGCTGACGGTTTCGACCCCGCGCGAGGTCGAAACCATCGTCGCGGCGATCAACCGGTTCATGGGCCGCCTGTCCAGCCGTGTCACGGTGATGCAGAACCTCATCGCCGACGCGACGCATCAGCTGAAGACCCCGATCGCAGCCATGCGCGCCCAGGCCGAGCTGGCGATCGAGGAGCCCGATCCGGCACGCCTGCGGACCATCGCGCGGCGCATCCACGCGCGCGCTATCGGCCTCAGCCGGCTGGCCGACCAGCTGCTCAACCAGGCGCTCGTCATCCACCGCTCCGACGCCGCCACCCAGGAGATCATCGACCTGCGCCAGGTCGCGATCCGGGCGACCGAGGCAACCGACCACGACCTGCTCTCCACCGGGATCGATCTGCACCTCGATCTGCCCGAGCATCCGGTCCGTGCGCGCGGCGATGCGCTCAGCCTGGTCGAGGCATCGAAGAACCTGCTGAGCAACGCGTTGCGCCATGGGAAGCCGCCGGTCTGGTTCTCGGTCGAGCATGATCCGGACCAGGGGATGACCGCGTTCGCGGTCACGGATTGCGGGCCGGGCATTCCGGAGTCGGATTGGCGCGACAGCGGGCGGAGGTTTGCGCGCTCCGCCGGCTCGCAGCCGGACAGCGCCGGCCTCGGCCTCGCGATCGTGAACGCGGTGGCGGAGGCGCATCGCGGGCGCCTCATCTTCTCGCGCACGGCGGAAGGCGGGTTCCGGGTAGCGCTGGCGATCCCGGCCGAGAAGGGCGGAACGCCATGATCCGCGCGCGGCCCGTCGCCATCGCGATGCTGCTCGGCCTCATCGCCGGGCCGGCGCGGGCGCAGGACATCGAGAGCCAGAACCGCGTGACGCAGTTCGGCGCCTGGCTCGACCAGGCGAGCGCCGTCCTCACCGTCGAGGGCTCGACCGATACGGCGGTGTTCGCGCCGATCCTGGAAGCGTTTGCGAAGCGCAGCCCCGATCTCGCCATCCGCTACCGCGAGATCACGACCAACGAGCTCTACCAGCTCGCCCAGCGGGGATGCAGCGGCGCGGAGCCCGCTGCCGACCTGGTGGTCAGCTCGTCGATCGACCAGCAGGTCAAGCTCGCCAACGACGGCTGCGCGCAGCCCAACCACTCCGCGCAGGTGGAGGCATTGCCGGCCTGGGCGAAGTGGCGGGACGAGGTGGTCGGCCTCACCTACGAGCCGGCCGTCATCGTCTATAACCGCGACCTCGTGCCGCCGGCCGCGGTGCCCCGGTCGCGCTTCGACCTCATCGACCTGCTGCGGCCGGAAGACAATCCATTCACCGGCCGCATCGCCACCTACGACATCGAGCGCTCGGGCGTCGGCTATCTGTTCGCCTTCATGGACGCCCAGCAGGCGACAACCTTCGGCCGCCTGATCGAGGCCTTCGGGCGCAACAAGGTGGTGGCGACGTGCTGCTCGGCGGAGATCATCGACGCGGTCGCATCCGGCCGCTTCCTGATCGGCTACAACATGCTCGGCTCCTACGCCCTTGCCAGGGCCGCCGAGGACCGCCGGATCGGCGTCATCGCGCCGAGCGACTACACGCTCATTCTCTCGCGCGCTGCGCTGATCCCCAAGCGTGCGCCGAATCCCGAGCTTGCGCGGCAGTTCATCGATTTCGCCCTTTCGGATGCGGGGCGGAAGCTGCTGTCGCAAAGCGGGCTCATCGTCTCGTTCGACGAGGCGGGCGGCGGCCCAACGTCCCTCCCGGGCGCGGTCCCGACCCTGCGGCCGATCGCGCTGTCGCCCGCGCTGTTGATCGGCCTCGACCGGCAGACGCGGGACAATTTCCTCGCGCTGTGGCGCTCGTCCCTAGGGGGTGCGGGTTCGGACGTACGGTAGCAGCAGCGCGAGCCGCCCGTCGATCGCGGCAAGGCCGAGCCCGATCAGCGCCATGCCCAGGAAGTCCGTTGCCTGCAGGTGCTCACCTAACGAGAACACGCCGAGGACGATGGCGCTGGGCGGGATTAGGAGTGTCACCAGCAGCAGGTTGACCGCCCCCGCCGAAGCCAGCAGGCGGAAGTAGACGACGTAGCCGAGAGCCGTGGATAGAAGTGCCGTGCCCAGGATTGCCAGCCACACTGCGGTGCCTGGCATCGCGAGATCCCACGGCCGGTCCACCAGCAAGACGATGGGAAGCAGCAAGAGGCTGGATGCGGTGACCTGGCCGGTTGCCGTCGCCATGGGCGCAATGCCCATGCGCCGGAAGCGCCGTCCGAAGACGCCGGCGAACGCATATGAGATGGCGGCACAGACGATCGCCAGCTGGCCGGCGACATCCTTGCCGAGACCGGACAGGGCTTGCGGGCCGATCAGCACCACCACGCCCACGAGGCCGATGAGAACCCCCAGCAGCCGGCTTTTGCTGAGACGCTCATCCGCAGTCAGGAAATGCGCGACCACGATGGTGAAGAATGGCGTGGTGGCGTTGAGGATCGAGGCCAGCCCACTGGCGACGTGGGTCTGGCCCCACACGATGAGGCAAAACGGGATCGCGTTGTTGAGCAGCCCCATGCCGAAGAACGCACGCCAGCTCTTGCCGTCCCACGGAAACCGCACGCCCACCAGGCGCAGGACAATGTGCAGAGTCAGGGCCGCAATCGCGACCCGCAGCAGTACGATGGTGAAGGGCGGCAGCTCCTTGAGCGCGACCGCAACATAAAAGAAAGATGCGCCCCACAGCAGGGACAGGAACAACAGAAGGCACCAGTCGAAAGGGCCCATACGGGCGGGCGCGGACATGAATCCAAACTGCAGATCGCAACATCAACCCGCTACCCGCTTCTTGCGCCCTTCTATCCACAATGCAGCTTTACGCGAATCTCGCTCCAGCGAGCCGATGGCTGTGGCGTTAACACGCAGCGGTCGGCGCCCGAGCTTGTCACACCGGCACCAGAATCACTCCGACGAAAGGCTTGACGACCCGCGCGTTTCAGTTGATGTAGCAAAATCTTAGTTAGCAAGGCCGCTCTCTCATGCGTCTCGTCTCTCCCGCCACCCAGTCATTCAGCCTGTGCGGTGGCTTCGAGTCGGCCGATGGCTGAGCCTGTCATTCCGCTGAACGATCTCAAGCGGCTCTATGTCGCCCATCAGGCGGAAGTGGAGGCGGCGGTGCTGGGGGCGCTGCGGTCCGGGTGGTGGCTGAACGGCGCGTGCGCCCGCTCATTTGCGGCCAATTTCGCCGCAGTTTCCGGCACAACCGAATGCGTCCCGGTGGCGAATGGGACCGATGCGCTGGAGCTGGCGCTCCGCGCCATCCAGGCCTCCCGCCCTGCGGCGGGCGGGGAAGTGGTCACGGTCCCGAATGCCGGCGGCTATGCGACCGCGGCCTGCCGGCAGGTGGGGCTTGTCCCGGTCTATGCCGACATCGTGGAGCGCAGCCAGCTTCTTTCGATCGAATCGGCGGTTGGGTCCCTCTCGGACCGGACCCTTGCCGTCGTGGCAACGCATCTCTACGGCGGCGTGGTCGATGTACCGGCGCTGAAGCGGGCCATGAGCGTGGCGGGCTACGGCAACGTCACAATCGTGGAGGATTGCGCCCAGGCGCATGGGGCGCACCTCGGCACCGCGTCAGTCGGATCGATGGGCGATATCGCGACATTCAGCTTCTACCCAACCAAGAATCTGGGCGCCATGGGAGATGCCGGCGCCATCGTCACATCCGATCCTGCGCTGGCGGAAGCCGTCCGTAAGCTTCGCCAGTACGGCTGGGGCGCGAAGTACCGGGTGGAAATGGCGGGTGGCCGCAACTCGCGCATGGACGAGATCCAGGCTGCGATCCTCGATGTCATGCTGCCGTATCTGGCTGATCTCAATGCCGAGCGCGCGCGAATCCATTCTCGCCTGCGCAAGGCAGCAGGCGGATCCCTGCAATTTCTGGACGGCGGCGACGGCGGTGTCGTCCATCTCGCGGTCGTCCGGTCCAGGGCACGGGATGCATTCCGACGGCATCTCTCCGACCGCGGGATCGAATCCGATGTCCACTACCCGGTACTGGATTGCGACCAGCGGGGCTGGGCCGGCCTTCCGATGCGCATGGCTCCGGGCGGCGTGCCGGTCGCCCGGCGCGGGGTGGACGAGATCGTGACGCTGCCCTGCTTTCCCGGCATGACCGAGTCGGAGCTTGCGGCCCTGTGCGGCGCGCTGGCGGAGTGGCGGGAATGATCGCGCGGACGCTCATCATTCCGGTCTATCGGAATGCGGAGACCGTGCCGCGCCTGCTGAAGGCGCTCGAATCGATCAACGGGTCGCTGAACGGCGAGCTCGAGGTCATCTTCGTCGTCGACGGATCGCCGGATGACTCGGGAAAACTGCTGCTGGAGGCCGCCCCGAACTGTTCGTTTCCGAGCAAGGTCGCCTTCCACAGCCGGAATTTCGGGTCTTTCACGGCGATCCGCACCGGCATGGAGCTGGCCGACGGCGAGCATATGGCCGTCATGGCAGCGGACCTTCAGGAGCCTCCCGAGTTGATCGTCGAGTTCTTCCGCGTTCTGGGACAGGGAGACGCGGATGTGGTGTTCGCGAGGCGCGAAGGCCGCGGCGATCCCCTTGTTTCCAGGCTGCTGTCGGCGACCTTCTGGAGCGCCTATCGCAGGTTCGTCCTGCCGGACATGCCGCCTGGCGGGATCGACGTCTTTGCCTGCTGCCGCAATGTCCGCGACGCGGTGCTGGAGATCGAGGAACCGAACAGCTCCCTGATCGCCCAGTTGTTCTGGGTGGGATTCCGGCGCGCCTTCGTGCCCTATGCACGGCGACCGAGGCTGGAGGGGAAAAGCGCATGGGCCGTGTCGCGCCGCTTCCGCTACATGATGGACAGCATCTTTTCGTTTTCCGACCTGCCAATCATGGTAGTTCTATGGCTGGGAGTCCTCGGGTGCACGGTCAGCATTCTTCTGGGCGCCGTTACCCTTGCGGCTCGCCTTGGCGGATACATTGAAGAGGCCGGCTATACCAGTATCATCCTGCTGATCGTGTTCCTGGGCTCTCTCATGCTGGTGGTGCAGGGCATACTGGGGTGCTATCTGTGGCGCGCGACCGAAAATTCCAAGCGGCGCCCGCTGCGCATCATCAGCCGGGTGGTGAAGCTGGAAGGGGGACCGGGCGGGCAAGCGGCATGACGAGTGGCAAGGCTCGGGTCTTTGTTCACGAGAGGGGACTCTGTGAAAGCGCTTCGGTCGGCGAAGGCACCCGCATCTGGGCCTTCGCCCACGTCCTGCCCGGCGCCAGGATTGGCAGGAACTGCAACATCTGCGATCACGTCTTCATCGAGAACGACGTGACCGTCGGCGACGAGGTCACCGTCAAGTCCGGCGTCCAGCTCTGGGACGGCGTGCGCCTGGGCAACAAGGTCTTCGTCGGGCCGAATGTCACCTTCACCAACGACAAATTTCCCCGCTCCAAGCTCCGGCCGGCCGAATTTCTCAAGACCGAGGTCGGAGACGGGGCATCGATCGGCGCCAATGCAACGATCCTGCCCGGCATTCGCATCGGCAGCGGCGCGATGGTCGGCGCCGGCGCCGTCGTGACCAAGGACGTTCCCCCTCATGCCGTGGTGATCGGCAATCCGGCCGTCATCGTGGGCTACCAAGGTGCGAAGAGCCAGGAGGACGTGGCGTGGAGTTCCGGCCCTCCGGCGGAGGCGACGGGTTCGCACACCAGCCTTGGCGTCGGCGGCGCCGAGTTGCGGCGGCTGCCGCATTTCTCCGATCTGCGCGGCCATCTGTACCCGGTCGAGTGCGAACGGGATCTGCCGTTCGTTCCGAGGCGCATGTTCCTGGTGCGGGACGTGCCGTCGAACAAGGTCAGGGGTGAGCATGCACACCTCACCTGCCACCAATTCCTGATCGCCGCGTACGGGCGCCTGTCGGTCGTAGTGGACGATGGGCTGAACCGCAGGGAAGTGTCCTTGACCGATCCGCTGACCGGACTCCATGTGCCGCCAATGGTGTGGTGCATCCAGTACAAGTTCGAACCGGATTCGGTCCTGATGGTCCTGGCTTCGCATTCCTACGATCCGGCCGACTACGTGCGCGACTATGGTCAATTCCGGGACTTGATCGAGAAGGGGAAAAGGGCGTGACGCCGTTCGGTTCCAGGTTGAGCGCTCTGCTGGATCATCTCGGCGACTTCAGGAACTTCCAACGGCCTTTCCTCATCCTGCTGGCCACCTTCTCGATGTTCTATCTGGGACAGCTTGCCAGCTTTTCCCTGTCGATCGATGACGAAGTTGCGGCGCTTCGAGAGGACGCAGCGGTTTGGGTGGCGCAGGGTCGATGGCTGGTCTACCTGATCGAGCGGTTCATCATTTCCCAGCCGAGCCTTCCTTTCTTGCCGCTGTTCCTGTTCGGCGCGCTCGCGAGCGCCGGTTACATGATCCTGGTCAAGGCTCACGGGTACCAGCTGGACAAGGCGCCTGTCTTCCTTCTCTTCACCCTGTTCGCGGGCTTCCCGACTCTCTATTTCATCCTCAACTTCGCGGGCAACATGGTGGGTCTGGGCGCGGGGATCCTGCTGGCATGCTCGTCGCTGCATCTGTTCGACGGCACCCTGCGCGCCTTCGCCGGGGGAGGAGCGCAGTACCGGAAGGAGGCCGGCCGGTTCGCCCTGCAAGCGATTCTCGGCGCCGCGGCGGTCGGCGCCTATCAATCGCTGATCCTTCTGATCGCCGCAGGCTGCTGCGGGCTGTTCATCCTGCATGCCCTGCGCCGGCCGGCCATTCCGCTGCGCGAGATCGTCCTGGTCCATGCCTATCTGGCCTGCAACCTCCTCGCCAGCATGGCGCTGGCCCTCCTCATATCCCGGGGCCTTCAATGGATGCTCGGCATCGAGCCCGCCTACGTCGGCCAGTTCGTGCGGATCGACCAACTGCTTGACAAGCCGGCCTGGGTCCTCGATCGGACCGTGAAGCAGTATTGGCAGGTTTATGGCGGCAAGCGCGCGGTCTACGGTTTCCGGTATTGGACATTTCCGACCTTGATCCTGCTCGGAATGTTCGCGCTGCTCGCGCGTGTCCCCAGGCGCGCCGCCTGCCTCCTTGCCGCTCTCGTCTACCTGTTGGGCATCACCGCGGTTCCGTTCGCCTTGAACGTCATTACCTCCGGATTCGTGCCGTTCCGCGCGATGGTCGGGGTGCCGTACGTGTTTTGGTTCTTCGCGGCCGCGGCGATCCTCAGTCATATCCCCGCCGTTCGCCGCATCGCTGCCATCCTCATCGTCATCGTGGCCGTCCAGTGCCTCTATACGTTCTCGGAGTTTCAGGCCACGCGGCGCCTGGCGTTTGAACACGACGTGCAGCTGGCAGCCCAGATCTACGGCCGGATTTCGACGCAGGTTCCGGCGTTCGACGTGACGAAAACGTACCGTGCCGATTTCTACGGCAAGCAGGAGTTCAAGACCGTTTACCGCGAGATCGAGGGCTCGACGCTTTCGGCCTCGTTCTTCGAATGGGACGGTGGCAATCCCCACCGGATCGCCGCCTTCATGAAGATTCTCGGATATTCAAACATCGCGACCGTCGACAACGCGACGCGAAGCGCCCTATTGCCGGTGTTCCAGGAGATGCCGGTCTGGCCGGCGGAGGGATCGGTCCGTGTCGTCGACGGAGTCATCCTGGTCCGCCTCGGGCCCGAGCCGGGCCTGGCTCATCTCAGGCTGATGCCGTCCAAAACGCAGCCCTGATCCAGGGAGCAGCCGGCGGCATCCTCCTGCAGATGATCGAAGTCGCGGACGTCGTACCGGCCTGGCCTAAACCCACGGGCAGTTGGAATTGCCGCCGCCGTAGGTCCAGCCGTCGGCATAGCGCTTGAGGCTGAAGGGCTTCAACTCGTCGGGCAGCGGGCCGCCGGTCAGGTGGCGTGCCGACAGTTCGCCGACGCCGATCATCTTGAAGCCGTGGTTGGAGTCCGCGATCATCCAGGCGTTGGGCGCGGCCCAGTCGAACACCGGCACGTTGTCCGGCGTGAAGGCGCCGATGCCGCCGTTGCGCCGTTCCTTGAACATCTTGCGCGAGCCTTTGAAGCGCCCGAACAGATAGCTGAGCGTGGCGCAGTAATAGTCCGCGAACCAGTCGTCGGCCTGGTACTTGTCGTTGAGGTGGCCGTAGGGCTCGACGTCCGCCTTGCCGCCGATCTTGACCGGGATGGTGCCGCCCTGGATGCCCGGCGCGCCCACGCGCTCCGCGGCGTAGCGCGCGTACATATAGAAGTGCTTGTCGGGGAACTCGCGGCCATCCTCGGTCACCACCGGCGTGTTCATCAGCTCGACGTGAAGCACCGGGCTGTCGCGGTCCTGCGCGGTGCGGAAATCGACGCCTTCGGGCAGATAGACCTCGCCCTCGAGCAGCCGCCAATAGGTCCACATGTCGTGCTCCTTGGCGACCCGGCCGTCCTTGTATTTGAGGTCGAGCTTGGCGCCTTTGCCCAGCCATTCCCAATGTTTCGGAGTCCAGGCGCCGGCGCCGATCACCACCACGTCGCATTTCACGTCGCCCTGGTCGGTCTTCACCGCGGTGACGCGGCCGTTCTGCATCTCGTAGCCGATGACTTCGGGCCCGTAGCAGCGCCTGACGCCGTACTGCATGCATTTCTGGTCGAGGCCCCAGACCGCCATGTGCGTGCCGGCATAGCCCGAGGGCTTCTCATGCAGCACGAGGTCGGCGCGCTCGGTGTTGAAATCGGGCCAGATGCTCTTGAGGAAATTCTTGGCGTCCTTGCCGATGAAAAGATCGGAGGGATAGCCCTGGTCGTTCTGCGACTTGTGCAGGGCGATGTAGTCGCTCTCCTGGTTGGCTTCGCCGACCGAGACATAGCCGACCTGCTGAAACCCGAAATTGACCGGATCGGACTTCCACACCTTCACGCTCTCGCGCAGGATCGCATGCAGCGGCTTGGTCATGTATAGGTTGCGCACGCACCCGCAGGCCAAACCGGTTGCACCGGCACCCGGCCCCGCCTTGTCGATCAGCACCACGTCGGACCCTCTGCCCTTGCCGCTCTCGGTCAGGTATTTGGCGAGGTGATAGGCGGTCGACATGCCGTGCATGCCGGCGCCGACCACCACGAACTTGGCGCCGTCGGGCAGCGGGCTCACGTCGTGCAGCGGCACCACGGCCGGGTTCACCGGCTTGCCGTTCTTGGCCTGCGGCATCGGCCGCTCGCCGAACGGATAGAACTGGTTCTGCTTGGTGGGGTTGGGGGCCTGCCGGGCCATCTGGTTCCTCCGAAGGTGCAATCTGGCAATCGATCTCGGCGTTCTTTTACAGGGAATCGGGCCGCGCTGGAACGCTTGGCAACGGCCTGTTTGAACGATGTTTCGACCGGCGGGAGGTGGCTACGCCTGGCGGGCATTTCCCAACCAAGTCAATGGCTTGAGGCAGATGCGCCGGCGCCCGGCCGCGTTCCGTGCTTGTCATGGGGGCAATACCGACCTAAATAGCGTCGCGCATTTTGCACCGCGCCGCCAGCGAGTTTGGCCGGCGCGACAACCGGGGCACCAGAGAGCAGGGTCAGGCCAAGATCCGTGGACACAACCACGACCACCCACAAGAGCGCTGCTGGCCTCGCGCTCGGCGCCATCGGCGTTGTCTTCGGCGACATCGGCACCTCGCCGCTCTACGCGATGAAGGAATCCTTCGCCGGCGCCCATCCGCTGACGCCCGACGAGCCGCACGTGCTCGGCGTCCTCTCGCTCATCTTCTGGTCCATCATGCTGATCGTGACGGCGAAATACGTCGCCATCATCATGCGCGCCGACAACAAGGGCGAGGGCGGCAGCCTGGCGATGCTGGCGCTCGCCACCCGCCTGACGCACGGGTCGAACCTGACGCCCATCATCGTGGTGATCGGAATCTTCGCCGCGGCGCTGTTCTACGGCGACAGCATGATCACGCCCGCCATCTCGGTGCTGAGCGCGGTCGAAGGCCTGCAGGTAGCCGCGCCCGGGCTTGACGAGTATGTCGTGCCGCTCACCCTCGTCATCCTCATCCTGCTGTTCGCGTTCCAGAAGAACGGGACGGCGCGGGTCGGCGCCCTGTTCGGCCCGGTCATGCTGCTGTGGTTCATCACGCTCACCGTGCTCGGCGTCGCCAACATCGTCCATTATCCGCGCGTGCTGCTGGCGCTCAACCCGTACTATGCGGCCAGGTTCTTTTTCATCGACGGCTGGACCGCATTCCTGGCCCTCGGCTCGGTCGTGCTGGCGGTGACGGGGTCGGAAGCGCTCTATGCCGACATGGGGCATTTCGGGCGCATGCCGATCCGCTTTGCCTGGTTCTTCCTGGTGCTGCCGGCACTGGTGATCAACTATTTCGGCCAGGGCGCGCTTATCATCCAGGTGCCGGGCGCGATCCAGAACCCGCTGTTCCTGATGGCGCCGGAATGGGCCGGGCTGCCGCTGGTGGGCCTTGCCACGGTGGCGACGGTGATCGCCTCGCAGGCCGTCATCACCGGCGCCTTCTCGGTCACCCGCCAGGCGATCCAACTCGGCTACCTGCCGCGCATGCAGATCATCCACACTTCCGCTTCGGAGATGGGGCAGATCTACCTGCCGTTCGTGAACTGGATGCTGGCGACCTTCGTCGCGTTCCTGGTGCTGGGGTTCAAGTCTTCGACCCACCTCGCCGCCGCCTACGGCGTCGCGGTCACCGGCACCATGATCATCGACGCGCTGCTGCTCTCGGTGGTGGCGGCGCTGCTGTGGAAGTGGAAGCCGATCGTGCTGGGGCTGGTGGTCGGCACCTTCCTGTTCGTCGATCTCAGCTTCTTCACCGCCAACCTCACCAAGATCGCGCATGGCGGCTGGTTCCCGCTGGCGATCGGCCTCGTCATCTTCCTCATCCTCACCACCTGGAAGCGCGGGCGCGCGCTCCTGTGGGAGCGGGTGAGCAAGGACTCACTGGAGCTCGAAACCTTCCTCAACGCGGTCTCCGACCGCGTGCCGCGGGTGCCCGGCACGGCGATCTTCATGACCGGGACGGCGACCGGCACGCCGGGATCGCTGCTGCACAACCTGAAGCACAACAAGGTGCTGCACGAGCAGGTGGTGGTGCTGACCGTCCGGTTCCAGGAGATCCCCTACGTGCCGGAGGATCAGCGGTTCGAGCTGACCACGCTGCCCAAGAATTTCTACCGGCTGCTGCTGAGCTACGGCTTCATGGAAGAGCCGAACATCCCCGAGGCCCTGCGCCGGGCCGGGCAGAAAGGACTGCATTGCGATCCGATGCAGAGCTCCTATTTCCTCTCGCGCGAGACCGTGATTCCCAGCAGCAAGCCGGGCATGGCGATGTGGCGCGAGCACATCTTCGCCTGGATGTCGCGCAGCGCCACCAGCGCCATGGACTTCTTCAACATCCCGCCCAACCGCGTTGTGGAGCTGGGAACCCAGGTCGAGATCTGACCAGCCGTCGCGCGCTTTACCGGCCTCCCAGCGGAAACTATGGTGATCGTGGGAGTGCGGCAATCACCGATGACCTGGGACCGAAACAACCCCCGCTCGAGGCCGGATGCCTGACAGAGACGCAGGACGCGGACGCATTGTGGTGCTAGGCATGCATCGCTCCGGCACATCGTGCGTCGGCGAGCTGCTCATGGCCATGGGAGCCTATTTCAGGTCGAGCGGCGCGCCCCGCGGCAGCGTGGAGAATCCGCACGGACTGTTCGAGCGCAAGGACCTGCGCCAGATCTGCCATTTGATTCTGCAGCGGATGCGCGCGGAATGGTGGGCGCCCAGCCGGCTTTCATCCGAGCCCCTGGCGGCAGGCGTGGGCGCACGAGTCGAGGACATGCTGACGCCGATGCTGGCGGATCTCAATGCGCATGAGCCCTGGTTCATCAAGGAGCCGAGGCTGTGCCTGCTGCTGCCGATGCTGCGGGAACGCCTCGGCGATATCGTCGCCGTGTGCGTCTGGCGCGATCCCTTGGAGGTCGCCGAATCCCTGCGCACGCGCGACGCCATTGAGATGAAGCTCGGACTTGCCCTGTGGGAGCACTATGTCCGTTCCTCGTTTGCGGCCGGCGTGCCACGGGTGCTGGTGAGCTATAACGGGCTGCTCGCCGATCCGGCGGGGGTGACGCGGAGGCTGCTCGACGGTCTGATTGCACTTGGAGTAGCCGGCCTGCATATGCCCGACGAGCGGCAGCTCGCAGAGGTTGTCGACCCGTCGCTCAGCCGCAGCCGATCGCGCGACCCGCTCGCAGTCGAGGCCCTGACGGCGGGGCAACGCAGGCTGCTATCCGCACTCCAATCGGGAGATCCGGCGAACCCCGAACTGGCCTTGCCAATCCGGCCGGAAGAGATCGCGAAGCTGGCCCTGCTTGAGGATGCGCGCCGGGACCAGATGGCCGCCGCCGCCCGTCGATCGCTTGCCGATGCCCGGAAGAACAGTGCCGCAATCGGCGTTCGGTCGCGCATTCGCCTTTCGCTGAGCGCGCTCCGCTATCTTCCATTGAATCCCTTGCGGTGGATAAGCTGGCTGCGGTGCGGAAAGCTCGGCCGCCGGCTAGGCGAACATTTCGAGGCATACGCGATCGCGGCCACCGGGGCGTTCGATTCGGCCTGGTACGCCAGCCGCTACAAAGATGTGGCGAGGTCTGCCGCCGACCCGCTCATGCACTTCGTGCGGTTCGGTGCGCCGGAGGGACGGGATCCCGCGCCGCGCTGCTCCACGAAAGAGCATCTGCATGCCATGCTGGAGATAAGCGAGAGGAGCAAACCGCCCGCAGCGTCATAGCGCCTGAGCCAGATTCAGGCGCGGGATTTCCAATTCAGCCAGCTCGCAATCATGCGCAGCGGACGCATCGACCGCCGCGGCTGTTCCGAGATTTTGTCGGCTATCTTGACCTCACCCTCGCGTACAAAAGCCCGGCGCAAGGCGGGATCGGCGAGGCGCTGCGCCCACCGGCGCGATTCGGCCTCGCGCCGCGCCATGGGCCAATCCTGCCGGTGCGGCGTCGCGAAGTGTGCCGATGTGATGGCGTATCGCGTGGCCACGCGCAGCTCCGGGCGCGCCAGGAATTTCCGCCACATGAAGAGATCGGACGGGATCCCTCGTGGCGCGGGGGACCAGCCTTCGGGCAGGCCGCGGTATGCCGACAGCCGATAGCCCGCGGTCGTCGGCCCGAACAAATTCCAGTTCTCGGTCAGCATGCGCTGACGGATGGCACGGTCGGAAAGGTTTTGCAGGGCGACGTGCAGCGTTTCGTCGGGCATGAGCCACACCATCGAGATGTGGCCAAAATCGGCCGCTCGCAACAGTATCGCCATCTCGGTCAGATGGTTGGGCAGCCACAGGTCGTCGTCCGCGATCTGGCATACATATTTGCCGCGCGCCACCCGCAGCGCCTGCTGGCGGTAGAGCTCGCCGTTGCGCTCGCCCTTCGGATGCTCGAAGACGCGGATGCGCGTATCGCCGGCGGCGCCCTGGCGCGCCAGGGTGGCGGTCTCGGGCGGCGCGCCGTCGCAGATCACGAACAGCTCGAAATCCTGCCGCTCCTGCGCCTGCACCGACGCGATGGCGTAGGGCAGGAGCGCCGGCGGGCGGTGCACCGGCAGCAGAATGGTGAAGGCGGGATCGCTCATGCGCCCGCGGCGGCGCGCGCCGCGGCCTCGATCTCGGCCGTGCGCTCGACGATGAGCTGGCCTTCGCGCGCCGAGCTCATCGGCGGAGGCCCGCCCTCGAGATGCCGAAGAAAGGCCTGGACCTCGAGAAGCAACGGCATGTCCTGGGAAATCGCGATGGTCTCCGCCGTTGCGGCGATCTCGCCCGGCTTGCCGCGTCGCAATCGGATTGCGCTGTCATAGGAATCTCGGAGTTCCAGGCTGGCTTTGCTGCCGATGACCGTGAAGGTGCGGCGATGTTCCGGCGCAGTGATCGATGTATCGATGGTGATTAGGGGCCGACCGGAGCCGCCCAGCAAGGCGATGAAGCCCAGATCGATCTGCCCAGGCACCGTTGGGTGTACCGAACGAAGCGGTGGAATGTCGCCGAGCCAGTGCATGACTATTGAAAGGTCGTGCGGCATCAGAATCCAGACTGCACTCACATCCGCGTGCGGATTGCCCCAGCCCCAGCGCTGGATCTGGATCGCCAGAACCTCGCCGACCTCTTCGGCCGCAATTTCGCAGCGCATGCGCTCGATGCCGGGATGGTAGCGCCATTTCTGCATCACGAACACGCGGTCGCCGCCGCTCTCCGCGATGCGGCGCGCGCTGTCGGGATCGGAGGTCAAAGGCTTTTCGGTGAAGATCGGCCGCCCGGAGGGCAGCAAGCGTTCAATGATCTCCGCATGAAGGCTGGTCGGCGCGGCAATCACGTAGCCGTCGACCGCCGGAAGAGCGTCCACGCGCGTGACGATGGAATCGGCGCGGTGGGCAACGGCGTTCCGGCGGGAGGCTTCGGATCGCGCAACGACGTGAACGGCTGCGCCGCAATCCTTGAGATCACGCAGAATGTGGCGGCCCCACGCGCCACAGCCGATCAACCCGATTCGGCTCATGGACGACTTGCGCCGCCGTCGGTGGCTTCAGCCAACGCGCGCGCCAGTTCGCTATAGGTCGGGGCGTTGGCGTCCCGTGGCGACAGCAGCGGATCCGTCGTCGGCCAGGACAAGCCCAGTTCCGGATCGTTCCAGCTGCAGCCGAATTCGTCTTGCGGGTTCCAATAGTGGCTCACAGCATAGAAGTAGGTCGTCTCCGAACCGAAGTAGAAGCCGTGCGCAACGCCCGGCGGGATTGCGATGCTGCATGCCGGCTCGCTCGGCAGCGGCTGCAGGACGGCAAGCCGATGGGTCGGCGATTCCGGTCGCATGTCGTGCAGGGCCAGCAGCATCTCACCGCTGATGATGCAGAGATAGTCCCAGTGCGTGAGGTGCACGTGAACGCCGCGCAGCGTATTGGCTCGACTCGAAACCAGGTTCCACTGAACCGGCACGCTGTCGAGCTTCCAGTCGCGCCGATAGAGTTCGGTCGTCGCGCCGATGTCCTCGCGCGCCCCCGCCAACCACCGCAGCGATACGCCCTGCGGCAGCGCGCTTGATCCATTGGAGGGCGCAGGCAGATCGGTCATGACGACGGCAAGTCCATGGGAGCGCTCGCATGATTTGACAAGCCGCACCGAAATGCAAGCGCGGCGGCTCGGAGAGCACGTCCCCTCATGCCAGGTTGCGACCTCATGCCGTGCCTTGCCCGGCCGCCAGGCGGGCAAGAAAGGCGGACCTGCATTCTGCATAGCCGGGCGCATCCCGGTCGGCCGGCAGGAGGATCGGCGCAGAGCAGGGCCAATCGAGTCCCAGCTCGGGGCTGTCCCAACGGAGACGCTGACGGCCCGAATACGGGTCGTCGGTCGATGATCCGCCGACATGTGCCGAGCGGGCCGGAGAATAGAAGCCGTAGGCGACGCCGGGCGGAACGGCAAGCACATGAAGTCGCGCGCTCGACAGAAGCAGCATCGCCGATCGCGTGTCGGGTAGTGTGTAGGGCCTCATGTCGTGGAGGCCGACTGCCATCTCGCCCGCGACGACGCAAAGGTAGTTCCAGTGGGTATCCTGCACATAGAGGCCGCGCAGACCGTTTGGTTCGGTTCGACCCACGTGCCAGTGCGATGGAAGAGGCGAGCCGAACCATTCATTGCGAAAGACTTCGGTGAGTTGCCCCCGGCCATCCGCATGAGTCTTCAGCGGCCGCAGGAGGCAGTCAGGCGGAAGCGCGGCGGATGGATTGGAGTCAACGCGCATGTTGCCGCGCCTGCCCGGAGCGCCCCACAACGTGGACGATGGCACCACACTTCTTGAGATCGCGCGGAATGTGCAGCCCCCACGCGCCGCAGCCTGGACGAGCGCCTGGCAAGGTCCAACGGCTCCGTGCATCGGTCGAAGTCATGTGCCGGATCGAACCGACGCAGCGGCCGCGCGAAAAGCTGCAGCAAGCTCAGAATACGCGGGTGCGTCGCGATCTGCCGGCGACAGCTCCGGTTCCGCGCACGGCCAGCGGATGTCCAGTTCGGGGCAGTCCCACCGGCAACGGCGATGATCCGTCGGGTCATAGTAGCTGGATGCACCGATCACATAGGTCGAATGGCTGATGGAGTAGAAGCCGTGGGCAACGCCCGGGGGTATGGCCAATACCTCCAGCACGTCCCCGTTAAGCTGCAAGGTTGCGGACTGCCGCGCCGCCAGAGCGTCCGACCGCATGTCACGCAGGCCGATGGTCATGGTGCCCTCTACCACGCAAAGATAGTCCCAGTGGCGAGCGTGGACGTGGACACCGCGCAGCACGTTGGGCCTGCTCCGGCTTATGTTCCATTGGACGGGCAGAGGCGATCCTTGCCATTCATTGCGGAAGAATTCCGTAAAATCGCCGCGTTCGTCCGGATAGGTCTTCAGCGGCCGGCACGCCACGCCGGCCGGAAGCGGGTCGCGCAACTCGCGCGGCGATGAAACTCGTTCCATGCGCATGGCCGTTCCACGGATCCGTGTTGCGAGCGGAATATTTCGCGGAACGCCTGCGCGTGGCAAGCACATTAGGCCGCGCGCCGGGCCAGGGGCGGTTGCTGCCGGCCGGCCGGCAGAAAATGCCTTCCGGGCGCCGGGCCAAGCCGTGTGCGTGCCCTTTTCGTGCGAGAATTTTCCGATTTTTCAAGGGCCTGAGCCATCGGAGCAGGCTGGTACGCAATTCGTATCTTGGGGCAAGGATCCGCGCCGGCACGCGGGAACAATTTGGCGCCGAAGCTGTTGCACCTGCGACCGCGGCTCTGCTTCGGGGCGGAGGACGGTCGGCGCCGGCTTGGCGGGAGGCGTTCGATGAAGAGGGTGCAGCGGGGCAGTATTCTCCGAAACTTACATCGCCGCTCGACTCGGCCGGTGGTCGACGCTTGCCAGATATCGGTGGCGGCACAGCGGCGGACGCACCGGCTGGTAACGTGGGCCGCCATGCAGCGCGCGCGCACCGCGAACTCTTTCCCGTTCTTCACCGGCGTGTGTGAGAAAGAATCGTCTGGCGCAGCCTCACTTGCGCTCTGAGCCGCAGGTCACAAAGGGTTGTGCGCGAAAGGACTGGAATGATTGTGCATGTGCACTATGATCGCTGACATGACGAGGGCACAGTGCAATCCGGCGCGCGCCACGGGTGCTGCGCTGCTGTTGGCGATCACGTTGCTTGCGAGCGGTTGCGCGCAGCCGGTCGAGCAAGACGATGCGCGGATGTCGACCTCGCCGGAGCAGGTGCGACGTGCCCCGACCCAGCCTGCGGTGCGGCCGCAGGAAGACGTGGCTGAGAAGAAATCCAAGCCGGTCATGCAGGCTTCCAAGCAGCCGGTGGAGGACACGACGGCGGCGCCGCCGGTCGAGGAGCAGCCTGCGCCGGAAGCCGCTGCGCCGCCGGCCCCCGCCCACACCGCCTCCGAACTGATGGGCAAGAGCGAGTCGGAAGTGACCGCGCTGATGGGCACGCCCGCGCGCGTCGAGCAGCGGGCAGCCTCCACCGTATGGGTCTACCAGGGCGGCGATTGCAGCCTGGATGTCTTCTTCTTCCTTGACATGGCGACCTCCGATGAGCGCGTCCTGACGGTGGCGCCAACCGCCGAATCCGCGACCGCGGCCGCCGCCGCGGCGGCGGCCGAGGCGCCCGCGGCGGGCCAGTCCGCCGCCGACACAGCCGACACGGGCAAGTCCCCGGAAGGCACGATCGTCGACGCGTGTTACGGAAAACTGCGCCGGAGCTGAGATGTCGGGCGAGCCGATGCTGGTCGTCGTCGAGGACGACGATGTCTTCGCCAAAGTTCTGATCAACAACCTGGCCGGGGCGGGCTTCTCCGCCATGCATTTCGAACGGCCGGAAACCGCCCTCGCCGGCGTTCCGGGAATGGGCCGGGCCGACCTGCTGATCCTCGACTGGCGGCTGCCGGGGATGACCGGGGTCGATCTGCTCGACCGCCTGCGCAAGCTGGGCTGCAAGGCGCCGGCGCTGCTGCTCACCTCGCACGACGACGTGTTCTACGAGGAGGCGGCGTTGGAGGCGGGCGCGGTCGATTTCATTTCCAAGACCCGCAGCTTTTCCGTGCTGCGCAAGCGGATCGAGCTGGTGCTGGCCGGCAACCGGCGCGACGGCGGCGTGCCGGCCGCCACGCTGAAGCGCGGCCCGCTGCTGATCGAGCCGGCGATCCACCAGGCGAAATGGAACGAGAGCCCGGTTTCCCTGACGCTCGGCGAATTCCGCGTGACCGAGCGGCTGGCGCGTGCGCATGGCGACGTCAGCTACCGCCAGCTCTATGACGTGCTGAAGGGCGAGAGCTTCATCGCCGGCTCCGGCTCGGAAGGCTATCGCGCCAACGTCCGCACCCTGGTCAAGCGCATCCGCCAGAAGTTCTGCGACGTGGACGGCCAGTTCGCCGCCATTGTCTCGGTCCCCGGCTTCGGCTATCGGTGGCGCGAAGGGGCGCCGGATGGCCAAGCCTGAGCGAATTCGTTCCTCGGTCACAGTCAAGCTGATGGTGGTGTCGGCGGTCTTCCTGATCGTTCCGGCCCTGCTGTACGGCCGGTTCGAGCAGGCCGATGCCGAGCGCAAGCAGCTCATGGTCACCAACCTGCAGGTCCAGGGCCGGCTGGCCGCGCAGGCCCTGCAGGAGAAGCTGATCGCGGCCGGTCCGCGCGCGCCGGTGGAGGCGCAGGACCTGCTGGATTCGGTCAGCCGCGGCGAGTTGCGCTTGAAGCTGCTGCTGCGTCCGGCGGACGATGCCTCCAGCTACTTCTACATCGCGAGCGCGCCGCACGTGACGGCCGAGCAATTGTCGGCCGAGCGGGAGGCGCTGATCGCCTCCGGCCAGCTGCTGAAGGCGACCGAAAGCTGCGCCGGCAACCGGCCGCTGGCGGCGCAGTTCGAAGGGCCGACCGGAATCTCCGAATTGCTGACCTCGCTGACGCCCTTTCATACCGAGCAAGGTTGCTGGCTGGTGGTGACCTCGTATCCCGAAGATCCGGTCATCGCGTCGCTGACCAAGCCGTTTTCGAGCGCGCCGGAGCTGCGCTGGGCGGCGCTGTTCTATGTCATCATGGCGGTGCTGTCGGTCTGGGCCGGCCTGTCGATCTGGCAGGCCTTGCGGCGCTTCGGCAACCTGGCGCGGGGCATGAGCGAATCCAGCATCGAGCCGTCGGTGCGCTTCACCGATCTGACGCCGGTTCAGGAGCTGCAGCCGATCGCCGCCGCCATGGACCGGCTGGTCGACACGATGCGCCGGGCCGCCAGCGCCATCCGCGAGGCGGCGGAGGAGAACGCCCATGCGCTGAAGGGGCCGGTCGCCTCGATCCGCCAGGCGACGGAATCGCTGCGCGGCGCGCGTCCGGAGGACGTGAGGGAAGCGGCGGTCGCCATCGACCGCTCGCTGCAGAAGCTGGACACTTTGATCAGCACCGCGCGCCGCATCGACCATGACATCGCCACCAGCATCTCCGAGGGCCGCTCGATCGTCGATCTCAGCTCGCTCGCATCCAACGCCGCGCGCGCCGCCAGCGAGCAGCAGATCGACCAGGACAGCCCCAAGATCGACTGCAAGGTGGCCCCCGACCTCGCCGTTGTCGGCAGCGAGGAGACGATCGAGACGGTGCTGGAGAATCTCCTCGACAACGCGGTCGGCTTCTCGCCGCCGCGCAGCACCGTGAAGATGACGCTGAAGCGCGCCGGCGACCGCGCCCGCCTGTCGGTGGAGGATCAAGGGCCGGGCGTCCCGCCCGATCTGCTGCCGCACATCTTCGAGCGCCATTTCTCGACCCGGAACGGCCATGACCCGCAGCAGGACGGCCAGCCGCATTTCGGGCTGGGCCTGGCGATCGTCCGGCGCAATGTCGCGATGCTGGGCGGCGTGGTTTCTGCCGACAACGGGCCTGACGGCGGTTTCCGGGTCGTCGTCGACCTTCCGCTGGCCTATCCGGCGCGCTGATCAATTCGGCGAAAAATCGATTAACCTCCTGGAAATATTTAGCAGAATCTGTGACCTGAGGTCACAAGCTAGTCACGTGTTTGATCCACGACATGCACGGCACCCGCAGCCATATTCATCGTGAAATTTCGCCGAGGACGAACCCAGCACGCGCCGCGATTCGTTATCCAGGCGACATCACATTAGAGAGCATGGATCCGGAACAATGCTTCTCATGTGATGCAGGGTCCCCGACGCCTCTATCCCCAAGAGAGGCGAAGCCGACGGCAGCCGCAGGCCCTCGCGGCTGCCGTTTTTTTGTACGCGAAGCGATCCCATGCGTGGCTCGCCTCTGCCTGCGGGGTGGCTTATTTGGCAATTGTGACCAGCAGCGCACCCGCATCCGTGATGCCGGTGCGCTCGAATTCGCCGCGGATGGCTGCGATCTCGCGATCCATTCCGGCGGCCCTGTAGGCGGCGGCGAAGCCGGCGTCCGTCATGTGCGGCGACGACCGGTTCGCGAGATGCTCGAACCTGTCCGGGGTCAGTGGAGCGAGCTGGAGCAAGTGCCGCACCGCGATTGCATGCGCTGGCTCGCCGCCGAACGCCGCGACGATCTCCCCGGCCGCGATCGGATCCCAATGCACCATGCCGGTCATGCGGTCCGCCCGCTTCAGCCAGCGTTCGAACCGATCGCCCACGGCCTGGGTCGGGATCGACAGGTCGAACCACGGATCGAGAATCACGATCGCGCGGCGGGCGACCCGCGCCACTTCGCGGAGCGCCGCGCCGATGTCGCCCACATGATGCAGCGAATTCTCGAACGTCACGACCTCGAAGGACGCGTCCGCGAAGGGCAGCGCTTCGGCATTGCCGGCGCGCAGATCGAGGCCGGCCGACCGGCCTTCGGCGACTTTCGCCGCGTCGGGCTCGATGCCGGCGGCGCGGATGCCGAGCGCGCGCGCATGCGCAAGCAAGCCGCCGGTGCCGCATCCGACATCGCACAGGCTCTCCGGCCGCAGCGCCGCGATCTCGCTTCGAAAAGCCTGCTGGTAGAGTTCGTCGGCCGTCATCGTCGCCTCGCTACCGGTCATGGCCGAGTTAGGACGATCGGCCGCGAAGCGTCAATACGGCGTCAGGGGCGCCGGAACGGATAGGCAAATTGCTTCAGATAGCCGCCCGGCACCGGATGTCCGCCGACGCCATAGCCGCTCGGCCAGCGGTCCGGCAGGTGATGCGTGCCGAACAGCCGGTCCAGCCACGGGCAGGTGGTGGCGAAATTCACGTCGATCGCTTCCTCCTCGATGCCATGGTGCCAATGGTGGAACTGCGGCGTCGCGAGGATGTGCTTCAGCCGGCCGAACTCGAACCGGACATTGGCGTGGATGAAGGTCGAGTGCAGGTAGATGTAGAGGATGTAGGCCTTCAGCGCCCATGGGTCGAAGCCGAGCGCGTACATCGGGATGACCGTCAAGCCGCGCAGGCAGACGATCTCCACCACGTGCATGCGCGATCCGGCGAGCCAGTCCATCTTCTGCGCGGAATGATGGACGGCATGGAACCGCCACAAGGCTGGGACGCGATGGAAGGCCCGGTGGACCCAGTATTGGGTCAAGTCCGTCACCACCACGATCTCCAGGAACTGCAGCAACAAGGGCTGCGCGGCGATGAAGCTGCGCAACGCGCCCCAGTCGGTGTGGGCGACCAGCTCATTGGCGGGCGTGAGCGAGAGATAGGTCAGCGACTGCACCAGCAGGCTGTTGACCAGGAAGTAGAACAGGTCCTCGCGCCAGGCGAGGCGGAAGATCGGCTGGTCCGGCAGGCGCGCGAACAGCCGCTCCAGCGGAATGAACAGGATCCCGAGCAGGGTCAGGTTGATCAGGAACCAGTCGAGGCCGAGATAATAGTCGGTCGAGACGACATCGTGGCCCTGCGCATGCGAGCCGCCGAGCAGCGTCGCGACCAGGACGGCGGTGATGGCCGCGAAGCCCATGATCTTCTGCCGCCGCAGGACGAGATTCAGCAGGGCGGCAAGGAAGGCGCCGATCAGCGCCAGGTGCAGGCCGAGCCGGAACCACGGGTTGGCGTAGTGCTCGCGCAGCATCGGCATGCTGAAGGCGGTGGGGAACACCAGGAACAGGACCGCGCCCAGGCCGAACACGGCGAGCGCCAGCGCCACGACGCCGCTGATCCATCCCGTGCCGAAGGCGCGCTCGGCCTCCGGCGCTTCGAGATCGGCTCGAAGTTTCTGGCGCAACCTGCTCACTGCGATGCCTCCACGCGGCTGACTGCGGCAAGGATAAGCCAGTCATGGTTGCGCGGCCATTGCTAACAAACCGTTGCACGCGGCGCGCTGCCGTTCACGCGCCGGAGCCGTCCGGTGTCGTGCCTGCTGGCGGCACGGCTTGCCGGTATTGCCGGAAAACTTTAGGCATCGGCAACATCCGGCCTGCGCCCCTGCCATCGTCAGGAATCGTTAATCAACTTCTCCTAGCATTTCGGCCGGCGGGGCGATTGCATCTGCAATCACGGCGCGCTCCCGTGGGGACCGGGCGGCTGCGCCTCGAGGGATAGTTCGATGACGGCAAGTCACGATCTTCAGCACACGTCCGAGCTGGTCGCGGGGCCCAAGCCCGTCGCATCGGCCGTGGGAGCCAAGGTGAGCGCGCTGGACCGGTTCGGCACGCCGCTTTGGATCGCCATCGGCATTTCCATCGTCGCCCTGGCGGTGTTGGCCGCCTTCGGCTGACCGCGCTCCTCATCCGCCTGCAGTGAGCGGAGCATCCGCGCCGCGGGCGCCATGGCGGACGCGCGGCTCTTGTTCCGCCGCATCGCCGATCACCCTATAGTCGCCGTCACGAGCCTTCCGCCCGGAAGGCTCGATCCATTCCCGGCGAAGGAAACAAGATCATGTCGAATGAAACTGCCGCGCGCCCGCTGGAGTACGGCGCGCCGATTTCCCTGGAGAAAGCCAAAGCCGTGATGGCGGCGGCCGAGGCGGAGGCCCGTGGCCACGGCTGGCCAATGGTCATCGCGATCGTCGACAGCGGGAGCCACCTGGTGATGTTGCACAGCCTGGATCATGCCCAGCACGGCAGCGTGCGGATTGCCGAGGAGAAGGCGCGCTGCGCCGTCAATTTCAAGCGCGCCACCAAGACGCTCGAGGACGCGGTCGGCCAGGGTGGCCTCAACCTGCGCATGCTGGCCGCGCCGGGCATCATGCCGCTGGAAGGCGGCGTGCCGTTGATCATGGGCGACAGGATCGTCGGGGCGATCGGCGTGTCGGGCATGCGCTCGAACCAGGATGGCGAGGTGGCAGCGGCAGGCGCCAGGGCACTGTAGCAAATCCGTCTTTCGGCACAAATGAGCGGCGCTCCGCGGCTGGCCGCGGAGCGCCTGGTCTCACCCCCCGCACAACGCCGACGGGCGTAGGACGTTGCGGATGCAAGCCCCTTATTTCCTATATCGAGGTAAAGAAAGTATTGACGGCAGGCGGTCCCGCTAGTTCTTTGGGTCTGGCTGTTGCCGGCCTGCAATAGCGCGGCGGCGACGCGGCGTTGCCGGCGCGGCGGCACCGGGGAGCCAAGGCGGAATTCGGGGAACTCGGCGCTTGCCTCGCACTCTCTACACAGCGCGCTATCGGCGGCTCAATCTGATGCTCCTCGCGCTCATGGCGGGCCTCACGGCCGGCGCGCTGTTCGCCGTCCCGCTCTGGCTGCTGCCGCGCGACTTGCGCTGGGGCTGGCTGCTGGTGCCGGTAGCGTTGCTGACCAATCTGTTCTGGGCGCTGCATCACGAGGCGATCCATGGCGGGTTCCATGGCGACCGGCGCGGCAACCTGCTGGCCGGCCGGATCATGGCGATCCTGCTCGGCTCGTCTTTCCACGTGCTGAGGTTCGGACACCTGATGCACCACCGCTACAACCGCAATCCGGTCGACCGGCCCGATGCGTACGATCCCGCCGCCGTGCCGAGGGCGAGGGCGCGCCTTGGCTTTCTCGCCAACCTCGTCATCGGCCTCTATCTGGCGGAACTGGTGGCCCCGGCCGCCTCCTGGCTGCCGCGATCCATGATCTGGCGCCTGCTGGACCGGATCTATCGCGGCAGCGATCCCGCCCTGGCGGCAATCCGGCTGGCGGCCCATCGGGCGTTCCTGGATCCGAGGCGGCTCGGCATCATCCGCGCCGATGCGTTTCTGGCGGTGGCGCTGGTCGCGGCATCGGCGGCGGCGTTCGGCCGGCACTGGCCGATGCTGCTGGGATTCCTCGGTGCCCGCGGCGCGTTGATTTCGGTGCTCGACAATGTCTATCACTTCGGCACGCCGATCGACCGGCCGGACTATGCGCGCAATCTGTGGCTCCCGGCGCCGCTGCGGCTGCTCATCCTCAACATGAACCTGCATCGCGTGCATCATCTGCGCCCGGCCTTGCCCTGGTGGGCGCTGCCGGCGCAGCTGCGGGCCAGCGGGGATGGCTATGACGCACCGCTGCTCCGGACGGCCGCGGCCCAGTTCGGCGGACCCATCCCCGTCGCGGAACTCCGCACGGCAGGCAGCCGACTCGGTGGCGCGGCGCGGTCGTTAACCACGTAGATCCAGCCTTTTGTGAGCCACACTCACTTGGCATTTGCGCAACAGTCACAGAAAAACCGCATCAATGATTTGTGAAAGTCACAGGGATGCGGCGGCCTCGGCAACCGGAAAACCCCCGCTAAGCCGCTGAACGCCTGGGCCGATAACCTTAATTCGAGCGCGCCGCACCCAATTCGCCAAAAGGCTAGGCCACACCAGCGTGTGGCCACCACTGTTGACGGAAATGGGTTCCCAACCGACGATTCACCGCACCGGATTTGTTTCTCCTAACGGATGGAGCGAGGCATGCTCGAGTTCTACGTTAACTACACGATCACCTCCGGCACGGCGCCCAAGCGCGTGCAGGTCGGCCCTTTCAGCAACGTGGCGGCGGCCGTGCGCCAGCGCGCCACGATCGAGAACGGCAACGGCATCTCCCATTGCTGGGTCGGCATCAGCCGCGACGACACCCGGCAGCTGATCGACGGCGAGACGCCGAAGGTGAGGCAGTTCGTCCCGGCGATGGTTTCCACGGCAGCGTAACTTAGTTCGAGATTCCCTCCCTATCATAGCGGCGCGGCATCCGACGCACCCGAGCGTCGCCGCGCCGCTTTCTTCTTCAGGACATTGCCCGCTTCGATGCGCTCGGATCTCGCGGCTCGCCCACAGGGCGCAGCAGCGATCCGGCCACACCGCGGAACTGGTCGGCGCCGAACAGCACCTCGGCTCTCCGCCGCGCTTCGACCCGCAGCCTGTTCCGCAGGCCGGCATCCGCCGCCAGCCGCCGCAGGCACGCGGCGGCATGGTCCAGATCCGGTTCGGCCCAGCGCGCACCCGGCATGACGGATGGGTAATCCGCCGGACGGACCGGCACCGGCCTGCAGCGGACCAGCAGGGCGTTGTCCTCGCTCAGCATGTCGAGCACGCCGGACCATGCGGTTGCGATGACCGGCGTCCCGAGCCACATCGCCTCCGAGATGAAAAGGCCCAGCCCCTCCGCCCGGTGCAGCGACAACAGGACATCGCAAGACCGGATGAGGGCGGCGAGGTCGCCGTCCGGAAGGTTGTCCTGGATGATGCGCACATTGTCCATCCCGACGGTCAGCGCCCGCAGCATTTCCAGGTGCGCCGGATGCTGGCGTGCCCCGCTGACCTTCAGCACCAGTTGCGCCTCCGCCGCATCCGGGAACGCGCGCCGGAATGCCGCAATGGCGCCGCGCGGATTCTTGCGCTCCCAGTGGGACGACAGGTCGAACGCGACCAGCACCGTAAAGAGGTGCGGTTGCAGCCCGAAATCCCGCCGCACGGCCGCCGATGGCGCAGGCTCGGGGACGCAGAGCGGGACGTAGCGGATCGCCGTGCGGGGCAGTTCGCGCACGAAGGTGTAATGGATGAAGCGGGAGGAGACCCAGATCTCGTCCATCAGCTCCGCCCATCCCATCCAGGCGCGCGGCAGCCGATCGAGCTCCCACCACCAATAGCCGACCAGCCGCTTGCCCCGGCAGATGCGGGGGCCGAAATGGGCGAGCAGGGGCGCCATTTGCGGCGGGTTCACGCAGAACACCATCGTGCCGTGGGCCGGCGCCGCCGGCCGCCGCGCGGGCGGGCCGGGCATCGGCCGCAGGACCGCGCTGCAATCCATCGGATGGATGGGCAGGCCCGCCGCTTCCATGGAAGAGCGCAGGATCTGCGCGGCGCGCGCGATGCCGATGTTGAGCTCGAACGCGCCGAGGAGGGTCAGAGGACCGTCGGCTCCCGCCGCCGTCCGGCACCGGCGCACCTTACCGCGAATCAGGCCATCGTGGTACTGCCGCGCCGCGCCTGGCGCGAAGCGCGCGAGGCCGCGCCAGATCAGGCCAGCCAGTTTCGGCGGCGTGAAGGTACGGGCTGGGATCCATTGCGGTGAGGAGGTCATGTCATCATTTCGGCCATGTATCCAGGAGCTCCGGGCGAACCGATCTTTCGTGTCTCGATGCTTGGCGGCAGGATCGGCGACGCCGCTTCAGCGTGCGTTTGGGCAAGTGGCGGTCAGATCGCGGGATCGAAGTGGAAATACATCTGCATGGATCGGGCATCGTGAACCAACTGGTTGCACACTACGCGAACGTGCGTGCGACAAGGCAATTCGTCACCCGATTGGCGTCTCGTTGTGAGCGGCGCCTATGCCACCGAGATCCACTACTGCGCGCACCAACTTCGGAGTGGACGCCAGCTGGCGAGCGTCCCAGTTCAGCGATGAAGCGGCTCGCCCAATGCGGCGCGAAAGGCTTCTGCACACAGTCCAGGTCGGAACGCTACCCACAGCAGCCGCAAATTCGAGCACGCTCGTCACGTAGCTCGATGGCGCATGTTGAGCACTGACCCAATCTCGGCCTTTCTGCCCGATCTCAAGTAGCCGCATCGGCTGCTCAAATGCCGAAACGAGAAAAGCCTCGATGTCCTCCATCTCGCGATAGGGGTCAGCTGCGACAACAGTGTCCGGTGGCTGCTCGGCGTACCAGCCTGTCCTGGTAACGAGAGTCGGCAAGCCATTGGCCCACAAGTGGAGTTGGCTGTGAGAGGCTTCGCCCATGCTGGGAAACCGGAGGTTCATCGCCACATCGGAGCGTGCAAGGAGCGCAGCCAGGCGACTTTCGTCGGGAGATTCCACCAACTCGACCTGTCGATCCAGTCCTAGCGCTGTGATTTGTGCCGCTGTTTCCGCTTCCCCGGAGATCTTTCCTGCGATCGTCAGATGGAGCCGATGTCGAAAAGAGCTGCGGGCGATGGCCGAGAGAATGCTTGGCAAACGTCTATTGGGTGCCAGATGCCCGAAGACAATCACTCGCAGCGGATCATGGAAACTCTGCGGCGACGGCCGATGACGCGTTCTCTCCAGCAGCTTGGACCCGAGCGGAAGTGGAGCATAAAGTACCGGGATATCGTGCTGGCTGGTGACGCGATCATACAACGCGTGCGTATGCACGATCGCTGCCGAAGCCCTATCGAGAACGTATTCGATAAAGGGAAATCTCGGTGCAACCTCCAGCGTGCCAATCTGGCCGTTTGTGATCGCTTTTGCGGCGATCGCTCCCTCCACGCCATAGTACTCGCGCATGGCACGCGCGAAGCCAACCCGGTCACTGGCCCTGTGGATCAGCGTGTCGACTGCGAGGTCCAAGAGCGCGCCATCGTGGATCACTGCTATGCCGGGCCGGTCCTGTATCAGGGTCCACATGGGCCAGTGGAAAGGGCCATTGTTCCCGAAATGATAGATGGGGATGCCGCCGTCATTGAAAGCGGCCCAAGCGTCTTGCGGATGCCAGTCGACAACGTCGAACCTGGATGCGAGGTCACGCCCGTCCGCACCCCAGAAATTCCAGTATCGGACATCGGCTCGACCGGCCAACGCCACTGCGACATCGTGCGTGTAGACGGCAATGCCAGACTTGCAGGGCGGCAGCGGCGAAAACCATTCGATTTTCATGCGAGGAGAGTCCTGACCGCATTGGTCCAGCTGATATCGTGGCTCGCCAGGAAGTCCCGGCCTGCCTTGCCCATGGCGCAGGCCCGGTCACGGTTCTCCCAAAGCTCGTCCATGGCGCCGGCGATGGAGGTTGGATCGGGTCGGACGATTAGGCCGGTTTCACCGTGCCGCACAAACTCAACGGGTTCACCTGCATCGTGCGTTGTGATGATTGGCTTGGAAGACAGCATTCCCTCGAGTGTTACGTATCCATAGTCCTCATCAATGGGACAGAACACCACTCCGATGCATCTGGCATAGAGATTGCGTTTCTCCTCCCCCGAAATATCCCCTCGGAAGTTTACCCTGTGCTTCAGTCCCAACTCATCGACCAACGCCTCCAATTCACGCAGATATCCTCCGGCGGAGTTTGGCCCAGCTAATACGAGGCGGACCGGATTGCGGGTCCGCGACAACGATCGAATGATCAGGTCTTGACGCTTGATGGACGTGAAGCGACTCGGCAGGTAGAAGAAATCTTCCGCAAGACCCGCTCTAAACAGTTCCGCTTTCTCCGGTGGCGTGAAAATCGGAGTGGCGTGAACTTGGCTGAAGGCGGTCAGCCTACGCGAGACCGTTCTCGAGATTGCATAAACGCTTTGCGCCTCTCGATATGCCTGGGCGTCCGCCGACCGAACCGCCGCGCGAATCAGCGCACCGTCGGAGCGACCCGAGAAACCGCCCAGAGAATTGTGCCAAAGGTCGTAGACGGCCCGATGCTGGTGAATCACCCAGATGATCTTGTTGGCATGAGGAACGAGATACACCGGAAATTTCAGGGCGATGATGAGATCGACGTCGCCCAACGCACATGTCCGCAAATCCAGCATTCGACTCACCAGAAGGCCATCCAAAAGTCCTTGCGGATCGTCGCGAAAGGGGACGCGGATCAGATCTGCCTCATGACCGCAATCCTGCAGCGTCGAGACGAGACCGTTCGCGAGATATTCTGCGCCGCCTCGAACAAATGGAGCGTGTGCATTGACCACCGCAATCCGCATGTCCGTATCCTGACGCAGCCTATTTGAAGTTGGGATCCATTTGCTGGTTCATCTTCTCGGCATCGTCGCGAGGAACCAAATGCTGTCTGAGAAGCGACAACTCGCGCAAACAGCGTCGTTGGGTCTCCTCGACCGCCAATACACGCGCTTCCATCGATTGAATGTGGCCGAGCAACGCCCCTATCAGGATGGTATTGAACTCGCGCTGCGGGGCGAGGAAATTGCTGACACGTCGCCGTTCCCGCGATCGCAGCCATCGCCTGAATCGCTTCCAGAGCGGTGTCGTCGTCGCGTGCGAGGGTAGGTGCTTTACAACTTGAGGTGCGAGTTCGCGGGCACGATGGAGCTGTTTAGCCAGTGCCCGATCGACCTCGGGCTTCAGCGGTTCCGCGCGAGCTGACACGATTTCAGCTTCGATGAGCTTGCGGACCCATGCTTCGTTGTATTGTGGAAAGTGAGCGAAGTTCATCGATAGACACTCTGCGTTGGTTCGCCCGCTATATGCCGACCGGTGAGTGCGGAATCAGTCATTCCTCGCGATGTCCGCCCTGACCATTTCCTCCACCAGCGCCTGAAAGCTGGTCTTCGCCGACCAGCCCAGTTCGCGCTTGGCCTTGCTTGCATCGCCGAGCAGGAAATCGACCTCGGCGGGGCGATAGAGCTTCGGATCGACCTCGATCAATACTTCCCCCGTCCTGGCGTCCAACCCCTTTTCCGCGTCGCCCTTGTCCGACCACTCGATCGTGCGGCCGATATGGCCGAACGCCAGCTCCACGAACTCGCGCACCGTATGGGTTTCGCCGGTCGCCAGCACATAGTCATCCGGCTTCGGCTGCTGCAGGATGAGGTGCATGCCTTCCACGAAATCGCGCGCGTGGCCCCAGTCGCGGCTGGCATCCAGGTTGCCGAGCTGCACCTTCTTCTGCAGGCCGCGCGCGATCCGCCCGGCCGCGAGGGTGATCTTGCGCGTCACGAAATTCTCCCCGCGCCGCGGGCTCTCGTGATTGAACAGGATGCCGTTGGAGCCGTGCAGGCCGTGCGCCTCGCGATAGTTGCGCACGATCCAGTAGGCGTAGAGCTTCGCGACGGCATAGGGGCTGCGCGGATGGAACGGCGTCGCCTCGCGCTGCGGCGTCTCCTGCACCAGGCCGTAGAGTTCCGAGGTGGAGGCCTGGTAGAACCGGCAGGTGCCGAGCAAGCCGGCGCCGCGCACCGCTTCCAGCAGCCGCAGCGCGCCGAGGCCGTCGACATTCGCGGTGTAGTCGGGCGATTCGAAGCTGACCGCCACATGGCTCTGCGCCGCGAGATTGTAGACCTCGTCGGGCGCCGTTGCCTCGATCAGGCGCGCCAGGGCGATCGTGTCGGTCATGTCGCCGTGATGGAGCGTGAGCAGGCCTTCAGCCTCCGCGCCCGGAGAAAGCAGGTGCTGGATGCGCGCGGTGTTGGTGCTGGAGGCCCGGCGCACCAGTCCATGCACAGCGTAGCCCTTGGCCAGCAGCAGCTCGGCCAGATAGGAGCCGTCCTGTCCGGTGATGCCGGTGATCAGCGCGGTCTTGCGAGGCATGGTCCCCTGCTTCAGGCGAAGCGGCATTAACATGGCCGCCCGGAACGCACAAGGACGCTGCGTTCGGAGAGGCCCGGGCCGTCGACATTGACGCTCCCGGCGGGAAGGCAGTAGGTAGAGGCGCCCTCCAATCGGGCTGGGGACTCGGCCGACGTGACATTGCTCCCGGTTATCCTGTCTGGCGGCGCCGGCAGCCGGCTCTGGCCGGTGTCGCGGGCGCTCTATCCGAAGCCATTCCTGCGCCTGCCGGACGGCCGCACGCTGCTGCGCGCGGCGTTCGAGCGCGCGACGGCCTTGCGCGGCACGCCCGCCACGCTGCTCGTCACCAACCGCGACTATGCCTTCCAGTGCCAGGACGAGTTCGCGGCCGCCGGCGGAACCGGTGAGCTCTGTTCGATCCTGGAGCCGACCGGCCGGAGCACCGCGCCGGCTATTGCCATGGCCGCCTGGTTCGCGCGCGCGCGCTGGGGCGACGATACCGTGCTGTTGGCCATCGCGGCCGATCACCTGATCGTGCCGCAGGATGCGTTCCAGCACGACGTGGATGCCGCCGCCGCCCTGGCGCGCGAGGGGTGGATCGCCACCTTCGGAATCCGCCCGGCCTACCCCGAGACAGGCTACGGCTATATCGAGATCGACCGCGGCCGGCCGGTCGGCGGCGGATTCGCCGCCCGCAAGTTCAAGGAGAAACCATCGCCGGAGCTCGCCGCCAGCTTCATCCTGGACGGCGCGCACTACTGGAATTCCGGCATCTTCTGCATGCAGACGGGCCTCTATCTGGCGGAGCTGGCGGCGCACCAGCCGGAGCTCGCCGCCGGCGCGGAGGCTGCCTGGCGCGCCGCGCGCGAGCGGCAGGCACGGCTCGACCCCGGTTCCCGCACCATCGAGCTGCAGCCGGAAACCTTCGACGACCTGCCGGACATCTCCGTGGACTATGCCGTGATCGAGCCTTCGTCCCGCGTCGCCATGGTGCCGGCGAGCTTCGAATGGAGCGATATCGGATCCTGGCGCGCGGTCAGCGAACTGGTGGCTCCGGATGCCGAGGGCAACCGCATCGTCGGCCGGGCCATCGCGCTCGACACTGGCAACACCTTCATCCAGAGCGCACACCGCCTGACCGCCGCGATCGGCGTTCAGGACCTGCTGATCGTCGATACCGAGGACGCCCTGCTGGTCGCGCACGCGAGCCGCGCCCAGGACGTGAAGCGGATCACCGACCGGCTGCGCGCCGAAGGCAACGAGACCCAGCGGCTGCACCGCACCGTGCACCGGCCCTGGGGCAGCTTCACGGTGCTGGAACAGAACGGCCACTACAAGATCAAGCGGCTGGAGATCAGGCCCGGCGGCGGCATCTCGCTCCAGCTCCACCAGCAGCGCAGCGAGCATTGGGTGGTGGCCGAGGGCGAGGCGCGCGTCACCAGGGGCGATGAGATCCTTACCCTTCGGCGCAACGAATCGACCTACATTCCCGCCGGCACCCGGCACCGGCTGGAGAATCCAGGGGCGGGCACCCTCATCGTCGTCGAGGTGCAGACCGGCGCCTATCTCGGCGAGGACGACATCGAGCGGTTCGAGGACCGCTACGGCCGCCCTACTTCTACCAGCAAGTAGCCTCTCAGAACGTGGCCGAGGCGCCGCCGTCCACCATCAGTATCTGCCCGGTGACGTAGCGCGCATCGTCGGAGCACAGGAAGAACGCGGGCCCCGCCATGTCCTCCGGCTCGGCGTAGCGGCGCAGCGGGATGCGGCCGTATTTCACATAGATGTCGCGGAACCAGTCGGAATCGTATTCGTGCGAGCCGTCGGGCTGGATCGACATCGGCGTGTTGACGAAGCCGGGCGCCAGGGCGTTCGCCAAGATGCCGTGCGGCGCCAGGTCCGCGGCCAGCGCGCGGGTGAAATTGACGATGGCGCCCTTGGCGGTGGAATAGGGGATGGCATCGGGCCAGCCGCGCACGCCCATGATCGAGGCGATGTTGAGGATGCGCTTGCCTTCCTTCGCTTTCTTCAGCAGCGGCACGAAGGCAAGGCACATGCGCACGGCGCCGTCCTGGTTGACGCGGATCACTTCGTGATAGCGCGCCATGCTCATGGTCTCGATGCCGGTGCCGTCGGAGATCGCGGCGTTGTTGACCAGGATTTCGCACCGCCCGTGCCGCGCATCGACATGTGCGGCGAGGGCCGCGACGCTGGCATCGTCGCCGATATCGGCGCGATGCGCGCTCGCCGTCCCGCCGGCGGCAGCGATGCGCTGCGCCGCCTCGCGCGCCTTCGCTTCGTTGATGTCGGCAATGACGAGGATTGCGCCTTCCTCCGCCAGCCGCGATGCGATGCCGAAGCCGATGCCCTGCGCGCCTCCGGTCACCACCGCGACGCGGCCTTTCAGTCTCTGGCCTGCTTGCGTGCCCATCTCACTTTCCTCCTGCGGATTCCGCACGTGGCGAACAACATGACCTGAGCCAAGAAAGTGCCCCTTCTCCCCTTGCGGGAGAAGGATACGAAGGCTTGGCGAGGCGTAGCCGAGCCTAGGCGGAGCTGGATGAGGGGTAGTGTGCCGAGAGGCACGCGCGCTCGCAAGAGCGCCAATATCTCTGCGCCAGAGCGCCGATCTTCAGCACTTACGCGCTGCGCGCCTGGCGGCGCAGCCCCTCACCCAGCTCCGGCTAAGCTCGCTGTCGCTCGCTAAGCCTTCGCAACCCTCTCCCGCGAGGGGAGAGGGGGGTTCTCTTTGATTTGCTACGCCAGTTGTGACTGATCTGCTGTGCAAAGGGGAGAGGTTTTCCTTTGGAGTCGGTTCTGCTCAAGCGACCTTGTAGCGCTTGACCACGTCCCAATCGATCTCGACGCCGAGGCCCGGCTTGACCGGAGGAGGGATCGTGCCGTCCGGGCGCAGAATCAGCTCTTCGTGCGCCAGCTCGCGGCGCAGCCGTTCGTGACACAGCTGCGGCGGCAGATATTCGATGTAGGCGCAGTGGCCGGTCACGAACGCCAGGTGCGCCGTGCCGGAGATCGAGATGCCGGTCTTCCAGCAATGCGGCACGATGATGCGGCCGCGCGCCTTGGCCATGTCGCACACGATCTTGGCCTCGCCGATGCCGCCGACCCGGCCGACGTCCGGCTGCGCCACCTGCACCTTGCCGATATCGAGCAGCTCCTCGAACTCGAATCGCGTCGCCAGCCATTCGCCGCACGCGATCGGCATCGGCGCGCGCTCGGCCAGCTTGGCCATCTCGCGCACGTTGTCGGACCACAGCGGCGTCTCCAGGAAATAGACGTTGAACTCGCCCCAGTCCTTGACGGTGGCGAGGCAGGTCGCGGCATCCTCCCACAGATACTGCACGTCGACCATCAGCGTGATGTCCAGCCCGATGGTCTTGCGCACCGCTGCCAGGACCTCGGTGTGACGCTCATAGCTTTCGCGCATGCCACCGTGGGCATAAGGGCCGTTCATGGTGATCTCGGTCTTCATCGCCTTGAAGCCGAGCGCCTTGGCCTTCTCCGCCGAGGCGCACAGCGCGTCGCGATATTCCTCGAAGCGATGGCCCGCCGGCTGCAGCGAGGCGTAGGGCACGATATGCGTGCGCGTCGCGCCGCCCAGCAATTCGTGCACCGGCTTGCCGAGCGCCTTGCCGCACAGGTCCCAGAGTGCCATGTCCACCGCGCTCATGGCATGGATCACCATGCCGCGGCGCCCATTCATGGCGGTGCCCAGATACATCTTCTTCCACAGCGCGCCGATCTCGAACGGGTCGGCGCCGATCAGCATCTCCTTGATGCAGAGGCCCATGGTGTGGGTGCCCGGCGCCTCGATGCAGGTCTTCGCCATCCAGGGGTTGGCGTCACACTCGCCGATGCCGGTGACACCGCCATCGGTGCGGATCACGACCACCAGGCTGTCCTGCGCCGAGGAGGTGAAGCTGGCGTCGTAGTCCGGCGCCAGCAGGACGTGGCACTCGACGTCGGTGATCCTGAGGCGCGGAGCGGCGCCGGCAATGCGCGGCGAAACTGTCTCGAAGGGCATCGGCTGTACCTGACTGGAGGAAGCGAACGATACTCAAACCATGGTGAGACCGCCATCGACAGGCAGCACGATTCCGGTGATGAACGAGGCCTTGTCGGACGCAAGGAACAGCGCCGCGCCGGCAATCTCCTCGACCGAGGCGTAGCGGCCCATCGGATGCATCGCGGCCAGTACCTTCAGCCCCTCCGCCTCGCCGCCCGGCATGCCGCCGGCATAGTTGCGGGTCAGCGGCGTATCGATGACCCCGGGCGCAATGACATTGGCGCGCAGCCCAGCCTTGGCATAGTCCGAGGCGATGCAGCGGGCCAGGTGCTGCAGCCCGGCTTTCGCCACGTTGTAGGCGACATCGCCTTCCCACGCGACCAGGCCGCACACCGACCCGATGAAGACGACGGAGGGGTTCCTGCCCTTGAGCAGCGCGGGAATCAGCCGCTTCGACAGGCGGAAGGCCGCATTCAGGTGCAGCCCCATCATACGGTCCCAGGTCTCGTCCGAGGTCTCGTGCGTGACGGCGGTCTGCGTCACGTCGATGCCGGCGCTGTGGACGAAGATGTCGAGCCCGCCCAGGCCGGCGATGACCTCGTCGGCGGCGCGCTCCGTCTGCGCCCGGTCGTGGAGATCGGCGCGCACGACGATATGCTTGCCGCTGGCGGCCGGCATGCTTTCCGCCATCTCCTGCGCCTGCCGGGCATGAGCCGAGGCGCCGATGGCGACCCGCGCGCCTTCCGCCGCGAACGCCTTGACGATGCCGGCGCCGATGCCGCTGGAGCCGCCGGTCACATAGGCCCGCCTGCCCGCCAGAATGCCGCTCATGCCGCTTCAACTCCTTCGCGTGCCCTCATCGTGTCGAATAGCCGCCGTCGATGGCGATCGCCTGGCCGGTCATGAAGGCGGCCAGGTCGCTCGCCAGATAGACCGCCAGCTCGCCCACCTCCTCGAGCTTTCCCGGGCGCGGGATGGCATGCATGCGCCGCTTGGCTTCGAGCGCTGCCTGGGGATCGGCCTCCAGCTTTACCACTTCGAGGGAAAGCGGCGTCTCGATGAATCCGGGGCAGATCGCGTTGATGCGCACGCCTTTCTCGGCGAAGTCGAGCGCCGCGGATTTCACCAGCCCGATGACGCCGTGCTTGCCGGCGCAATAGCCCGCGCGTTCCTTCTGCCCCACCAGCCCGTACATCGAGGAGATCACGATGACCGATGCCTTGCGCGCGGCCAACAGGTGGTCCGCGCCAAACCGCATGGCGAGAAAGGGCGGCAGCAGCGAATGATCGACGATGCGCTGGAACTCCTCGACCGGCGTGTCGAAGATCGGTGTGCGCCCGCCGGCCCCCGCGCTGACCAGGATGGTGTCGATGCCGCCCATGAACCGCGCCGCTTCGCCGGTCACGCGCTGCACGTGCGCCGCAATGGTGGCATCGCCCGCCGCATAGCCCGCGCGGCCATGCGCCTTCAATCCCTGGACGGCGTCGCGCAGCACCTGCTCGCGCCGGCTGGATATGAAGACGACTGCTCCTTCGCGCGCCATCGCATCGGCGCAGGCGAGGCCGATGCCGGTGCCGCCGCCATAGATCAGCGCCTTCTTGCCCGCCAGCCTGTTTCCCACCTTGATCTCCCCACGCGCCTAGGGCTGCCTGAACAACGGCTCCGGCAGGCCCGGAACCTCGACTTCGGTCGCGAACACGGCGCCGCCCTCGGGCTCGCTGCCGTCCGCGGCCTGTCCCGAGGTCACGAACAGGGTTCGCAGATCCTCGCCGCCCAGGCAGCAGGAGGTGATGTTCCGCGCCGGCAGCGTCCAGGTTTCGAGCCGCTCGCCGCCGGGCGACAGGCGGAGCACCTTGCCGCCGTCATAGAGCGCCAGCCACACGCAACCCTCGGCATCGACGCAGCAGCCGTCGGGCAGGCCATCGGCCTCGGTGAATTTCTGGAAGATGCGGCGCCGGGTGAGCGCGCCCGTCGCGGGGTCGAGATCGTATGCCAGGCTCTGCCGGCCCAGCGAATCGCTGAAATAGAGCACATCGCCCTTGGGCGAGAAGGTCGGGCCGTTGCAGACCACGAAGCCGCTGTCACCGATGCGCCACTCGCCGCGCCGGTTCAGCACGTAGAAGATTCCGCGCGGCGCCGATTCCGTCGCGTCGAAATTGCCGATCCAGTAATTGCCGTGCCGGTCGACCTTGGCATCGTTGTAGGGCAGGTCCGGGCGTCCCTGGTTCGGATCGGCGAAGAACGCGACCGCGCCATTGCGCGGATCGAAGAAATGCAGCCCGCTATCGACGCCGATCAGCAGGCGGCCGTCCGCGCACGGCACGACCGAGCCGATGCTGGCGAATTGCGGCAAAGTCCAATCGGTGCGCTTGCCGTGGCGCCCCAGGCGCCGGATCGCCGGACCATAGAAGTCGATCCAGAAGAATTCGCCCGTGGCGCTGTTCCACTGCGGGCTCTCGCCGAGCCTGTCGCGGCTGTCGGTGAGGATTCGCCAATCTGGATTGCGCGTCATGTGTGCCACCGCCCGGATCGGCATTCCGAAATACTGGACGCATATACAAGATGCAGGAATAGGCTAACATGGGCTGAAAAATTCGGTCAAGCAGACCGACGCGGAAACTCCGCGGGCGGCTGAAGCAGAAGAGGTCAAGGGTGAACTATTTCGACAATCCGCATTATTCCGTCATGGTCGTCGGCGCCGGCCGCGGCATCGGACGATCGGCCGCGCTGGAGCTCTCGGCGCAGGGCACGCTGGTCGCGTGCTTCGACAGCGACGGCGCCAGCGCGCACAAGGTGGCTGAAGAGATCAAGGGGCGCGGCGGGCGCTCGATCGCCGCCGAGCTCGACGTGGTCGAGGAAGGCTCGATCGTTCCCGCGGTCGAGGCGGCGGCCAAGAGCTTCGGCCGCATCGACGCGCTGGTGAACTGCGCCGGCATCACCGGGCGCACCAACGTCCCGGCCCACGAGGTGGAGCTGGAGAATTTCGACCTGGTCTATCGCATCAACCTGCGCGGCGCGTTCCTGCTGTCCAAGGCGGTGCTGCCCCACATGCTGAAGCAGCGCTACGGGCGCGTGCTGCACGTCGCCTCGATCGCCGGCAAGGAGGGCAATGCCGGCATGACCGCCTATTCCGCGACCAAGGCCGGCCTGATCGGCATGGTGAAGAGCATGGCCAAGGACTATGTCGAGCATGGCATCACGATCAATTCCCTGGCGCCGGCTGTGATCCGGACGGCGATGGTCGAAGCGCTGCCCCAGGCCACGGTCGACTACATGACCGCGAAGATCCCGATGCGCCGCTGCGGCGAACTGGAGGAGGCGGCGCAGATGATCGCCTGGATCGTCTCGCCGGCCTGCAGCTTCACCACCGGCTTCACCTTCGACCTCAGCGGCGGGCGCGCCACCTACTAGCGCGAGGACGGATTTGGGCAAGATCGCCGCCATCGAAGTCATCCCGATCATCGGCCCGGCGCCAGCGCCGGACGATCTGGACGGCACAACCGACACCGTCATCGTCCGGCTGACCGACGAGCAGGGCCTGACCGGGATCGGCGAGACCGACGCGCCTCCGCATGTGGTGAAGGCGTTCCTGGAGATGCCGACGGCGCATCTGTGGAGCCGGAACGTCAGCGAGATCCTGATCGGGGCCGATCCGATCGAGGCGGCGGGCATCTGGCAGAAGCTCTACGACGGCACGTTCTGGCCGGGGCGGCGCGGGCTCGGCATCCATGCGATCTCGGCGATCGACATCGCGCTCCACGATCTCGCGGGCAAGCAGCATGGCGTACCGGCCTACAAGCTGCTGGGCGGCGCGCGGCGCGATCGGTTGCGGCCCTATTGCACGATCTTTCCCGGTCTCGCCCATGGCCGCTCGGTCGAAGACCTGATGATGGAGATCGGGCGCCAGTTCGACGCCGCCCTGGAGAACGGCTTCCGTGCGGTGAAGATGGAGGTGCTGTTCTACGATCTGGTCACCGACCGGGAACTGGTCGATCTCATCCAGCGCGGCCGCAGGATGCTGGGCGAAGGCATCACCATGGCGGTCGATTTCGGCTATCGCTGGCACAACTGGCACGATGCACTCTATGTGCTGGAGCGGACGCAGGACTGTGACATCTTCTTCGCCGAGGCGACCTTGCAGCACGACGATCTGGAAGGCCACGCGCGGCTGGCGGAGCGCAGCGCGATCCGCATCGGCGGCGCCGAGGCGGCGGCGACGCGCTGGGAGATCCAGGAATGGCTGACCCGCGGCAAGGTCGGCATCGTGCAGCCCAACATCGGCCGCGGCGGAGGCCTCACCGAGATCCGCCGCATCGCCGACCTGTGCGAGTTGATGGGCGCCGAAGTGGTGCCGCACGGCTGGAAGACCGGCATCACCTCGGCGGTCGGCCGGCACTTCCAGGCAGCCTGCGGGCCGGCGCCTGTGTTCGAGTATGTCTCGCCGAAAGTGTTCGACAGCGTGCTGCGGCGCGAGCTGGTCTCGCCCGAGCCGGCAATCGTCGACGGCTACATGGCGCTGCCCGACCGGCCGGGCCTCGGGATCGAGCTCAACGAGGAGCTGGTAGAACGCCTGCGCGCCGACCGGGGCTAGCGACTTACATCACATTGTCATGGTCGTGCTTGGCACGACCATCTACGAGTTTCTATGGGCAGCATCCGGCGCGCCAAGGCAAACTCGTGGGTCCTCGTGCCAAGCACGAGGATGACGTATATTTTGGCGTGGCGACGCCAGTGCTACCCAACCCGGAACTTTTCCACCGTCGCCTGATCCAGGCTGACGCCGAGCCCCGGCGCTTCCGGCACCTGGATGCGGCCGTCGCTGCCGATGTCGAATCGTTCGTGGGTCAGGTGCCAGCGGATCGGCGATTCGCTGGTGGAATATTCGGCGGGTTCGTCGTCCCAGTGCTGCGACAGGAAGGCGAGGTTGGCGGCGATGGTGATGTTCGATTTGTAGCCGTGGGTGACGACCCGCTTGCCGCGCCTCTTCGCGACGGCGGCGATCCGCATCAGCTCGGTCAGCCCGCCGGACATGGTGACATCTGGCTGCGCGATGTCGATCTTTCCGACCTCGAACGCCTGCTCGTACTCGTAGTGGGTGGTGAGGCCGAGATCGCCGCCGCCGATCGGCACGCCGAAGCCCTGGAACCGTGCATGGCCTTCCAGGTCGTCGATTGGCAAAGGCGCCTCGACCCACAGGAACCCGTTGTCGCGGAAGATCGGCATCAGCGGCAGCCCGTCCTCCGCCCGGTCCCAGGCGGTCGCCGCATCCACCATCAGCCGGATGTCTGGTCCCACATGCCCGCGCGCGGTGCGGATGATGGCCTCAGCCTTGCGCACGTCGGTGCGCCAGTGCGGGTCGGCGACGATCTTGATGGCGTGCAGCCCAAGCTTCAGCCCGCGGTCGATGTTGCGCCGCACCTCGTCCGGCGTCTCGCCCAACGGGTAGACGGTGCCATAGGCGAGCAGCCGGTCGCGCTTGCGTGTGCCCAAGAGGTCGGCGACCGGCTTGCCTGCGACCTTGCCGCGGATGTCCCAGAGCGCGATGTCGACCGCGCTGATGGCATGGATGACGACGCCGCGCCGGCCGTAATAACTGGTCCAGTCGTACATCCGGTCCCACAGGGCCTCGACCTCGAGAGGGTCCTCGCCGACCACGATTTCCTTGATCCCCATGGCGTGGGTGTGGGAGCGGGGCGCCGCCACGATCGCCTTGATGACGGAGGGAACGCTGTCGACCTCGGCGATGCCGGTGACGCCGCCATCCGTATGGACGAGCACGAGGCAGTTGTCGTATGACCCATCGAAGGTTGCGCCGGTCCAGCCCGGCACGCGGAGTTCGACGACCTCAATATCCGTGATCTTCATCCTCGGGACTCCCTCGCCGCGCCGGTTTGCACGATCGTCTGAAATATTGGATACTAGTCCAGAATGTTGGAACCCCGCACATGACGCAAGTGGGAAAGGCGCGCCTCCGCGCCGACGGCCGCGCGCTCGCCGCGGCTGACGAAGAGCAGGGCGGCTCGCGCAGCGTGCGCCGCGCGCTGGAGGTGTTCGAGTTCCTGCTCCAGCAGGGCGAGCCGGCGACGGTCGGCGCCATCGTCAGCGCGTTGCGGATCCCGAAATCCACCGCCTATGAGCTGGTCCGCACGCTGGGCGAGGCCGGCTATCTGGAACCGTCGGGCCGCGCCGCCGGCCTGTTCCTCGGCCGCAAGCTGTTCGAGCTCGGCATGGCCTATCGCGGGCAGGTCGACCTCTTGCGCGACGGCAGCCAGATCGTCGAAGAGCTGCGCGATGCCAGCGGCGAGACCGTGCAGCTCTCGGTGCTCGAGAACGACATGATGCTGGTGCTGCTGAAGGAGGAAGGCTCGCGCTCGATCCGCATCATTAGCCGGGTCGGCTCGCGGGTGCCGGTGAACTGGGCGGCTGCCGGGCGGCTGCTGGTCTCCGACCTGGATGACGACATGCTGGGCGCCCTGCTGAAGCGCTCGGTCCGGCAGTCCCCGACCGGCCGGTCGGTCACGGACGTGCCGAAGCTGATCCAGCAGATTCGCAGGTTCCGTAAGCAGGGCTATGCCACCGAGCTCAACGAAACCAACGAGCATGCCGGCTGCGTGGCGGCGCCGGTCATCGACGGCAGCGGCCGGTGCATCGCGGCCATCAGCGTCGTTGCGCCGGAACATCGCCTGGGCAAGCAGAACCGCGACGACCTGATCAAGAAGGTGCGGGCGGCGGCCGGCAAGCTCTCCGGCCGCCTCGGCGCCCACTAGGTGGCCGAGGCCGCGAACAGCTGCTGCAGCTGATCGAGCAGGTCGCGCTCCGCAAGCGTGCCGCGCAGGTGCTGCTCGATCAGCGTGCCGCCCTTGGCCTGGAAGCCGAGATAGCCGGCGAAGCGCGGCCTGATCCAGCTCTGCTCGATGGTGCGCAGGGTTGCGCCGTAGCAGCCGCCGAAGCCGGCATCGACCGCCGCATCCATCCAGACCTCGCGCCGCGCCGGCTGGCCGTGGTGCAGGGCGAAAGTGCGCTGCGCCGGCTCGGATGCCGCGAAGTGTGCATAGGCCAGGGCCGCCTCCGGATGGGCGCAGTGCGCCGAGATGCCGAGGCCGGTGCCGCCGATGGTGGAGCCGCCCGGCCCCATCGGTCCCGGAAAATCATGGAAGCGCAGCGGCCGGCGCTGGTCGGATTCGGCGTAGGTCGCATAGCAATAAACCGCGGGGCAGAATACCAGGTCGTCGCCCGCAGTCATGGCGTCGTGCAGCGCGATGCTGTTCCAGTCGAGCGATTCTGCAGGGCATAGCGCCAGCAGCGCGCGCATCTGCTCCAACGCTTCGCGCGCCGTGTCCGCATCGGCGAACGGTTCGGCGGGCGAGGTCGCGCACGGTTTCCCCAGATTGGCGCACAGGGTGAAAAAGGTCATCAGGCTGTGGACGCCGCGCAACCCGACCGCCAGCTTGATGCCGTGCCGCGACGCTTGGCGGCCGAGATCGAGCAGCGCGGACCAGTCGCGCGGCGCTTCCACATCGAGCTGCGCCATCAGATCGGGGCGCGAAACCGCCACCTGGCACGCGGCATCGACCGGCACCGCCCAGGTTTTGCTCGCATAGAAGTAGGTTTCGAGCGACGGCCCCACGAAGGCGGATCGCTCATCGCCGCTAAGAATGTTGTCCACGGGCAGCAGGCAGTTGCTGGCGGCGATGTCGCCGCAGAACGGATGATCGAGGATGATGAGATCGTAGGAACGCGCCAGCTCGGCGACCGGCGTGAACTCGAAGCCGTGCAGCGGGCGCGAAGACCATTCGACTTCGATGTTCGGATGCTGCGCCGCGAACATCGCCTGCGTCGCCAGCAAAGGATCGATCGCGCGCCGATGCTCCCAGGTCATTCCGCGCAGCCGTACCGGCGCCATCGATCCGCTCCCCGTTGACTTCAAGGCGATTCGCGGTAACCTACCATTCTATAAATGCGTACAACAGTCCGATATTCTGGAATTTGGCGCAGCGCGCTGAAGGCGGCGCGACAACAAGAGCAGGGGAGGCGGCAATGAAACTGGTTCGATTGATGTCCGGCGCGGCGATCGGTGCGCTGGCTTTGGCGGGACTGTCGAACGCGGCGCTGGCCGCGGCCGGCGATGAATGCGTGAAGATCCTGGGCTACGAGTGGAGCGGCGAGAAGCAGTCGATGGATCCCGCCGACATGCACTCCGGCGACGATGCCTATCACACCTTCGCGGTCTACAACCGCCTGGTCGACATCGACGACAATTTCAACGTGCTGCCGGAGCTGGCGACGGAATGGAAGGTGTCGGACGACGGCCTGACCTGGACCTTCAAGCTGCGCGACGGCGTCAAGTTCCACAGCGGCAAGGACTTCTCCTCCGCCGACGTGGTCTACACCTTCAAGCGCCTGCTGGACGAGAAGACCGGCTCGGGCGCGCGCGCGGTGATGGAATTCCTGGATCCTGACGGCATCAAGGCGCCGGATCCACACACCGTCACCTTCACCACCAAGAAGCCGGTGGTCGAACTGCCGGTACTGATCTCCAACAAATTTACCAACATCGTGCCGGACGGCGCAAAGGCCGAAGACCTGCGGCTGCACGAGGATGGCACCGGTCCCTTCATGCAGGAGGAGTTCACGCCGAACGCGCCGGTGCGCATCCTGCGCAAGAACCCGAACTACTGGGACAAGGGCAAGCCCAAGGCGGAATGCCTGAAGATCACGGTCGCGCAGGAGGCGGTGGCGGCAGTCTCGGCCATGAAGTCGGGTGAGGTCGACCTGATGCTGAACGTCGATCCGTCCGTGATCCCTGCGCTGAAGGACGATCCGTCGGTCACGCTGCTGCAGACGGCGGCGTCGAACTCGATGACGGTCTCGTTCTGGGTCGATACCAAGCCGTTCGACAATCCGAAGGTGCGCCAGGCGCTGAAGGCGGTGGTCGACCGGCAGGCGATGGTCGACACCGTGCTGCTCGGCTTCGGTGAGCCCGGCGCCGACAACCCGGTGCCGATCTCAAGCCCGGCCTC